>MGWZ01000015.1:8942-14106 GCA_001801175.1 Gallionellales bacterium RIFCSPLOWO2_02_FULL_57_47
CCGCAATCAATGGATGTCGGGCAGAGCCCGACCTGCAACCTGTATGTTGTAAATTATTGAAGGGATTTTGTTTTAATGCGTACAGTTGATGTTGTTATCGTCGGGGCCGGACTGTCAGCCGCCGCCGCTGCCAAGCGGCTGGTGGATGCCGGCCTGGAGACCATCGTGCTGGAGCGGCAGAAATTGCCGCGCCACAAGATTTGCAGCGGCATCCTTTCGCCGCGCGGGCACCGCTTCCTGCTGGAGAACTTCGGCCCGTTGCCGCGAGAGGTGCTGCACGACCCGGTCTCGTGCCGTGGCGTTACTTTCCACTTTCCCAGCATGGTGTCGATGCCGATGGATTTCTTCGGCGGCACGACGCCGCACCTGCACCGCAAGGAGGCCGACTACTGGGCGGTCAAGAGCAGCGGGGCGGAAATCCACGACCAGACTTCGTTCGTCGCGCTGCAGGACAACGGCGATCACGTGATCGTCAAGGCAAGGAAAATGGGCGAGCCGGTCGAGTACCGCGCGCGCCAGGTGATCGGCGCGGACGGACCGAGTTCGCTGGTGACCCGCGCGATCTACCCGGATTATCCGCAGTCCATCCCGTGGTTTTTTGTCGGGCAGAAATTTCACGAGATTATTGATTGTCCGCTGGATGATCAATATTTTCATTTCTGGTTTCACCCAGGCCTCGGGCACTATACCTGGAGCCACGCCCGCGACGGGCGGCAGATCGTCGGCGTGGGCTTCAAGAGCGGCGACAATTTCGCGAAGAAGCATGCGAACGTGGTGAATTATCTTTCCGACAAGCATGGCGTGCGCCTGGGTGATCCGCTGGATGACGAAGGCTGCGCGGAGAATTTCGGGCCGTCGCTGATCAACCGTTATGTATTCGGCAAAGGCAATGTGCTGATCACCGGGCAGGCAAGCGGCTTCCTCAACATGATAGGAGAGGGCATGAGCTGCGCGCTGCATTCCGGCGCGATCTGCGGCGAGGCCGTGGTGGAAGCCAGGCTGCGCAACCGCCCGATGCAGGAGATGTACCGCAGGATGATCGCCTCGGAAGTGCGCCGCACGACCGACCAGTGGAACCCGTTCAAGATCGCTTTCGACCGTCCGCACGAAGCCGATTTCCCCGCAGCGCTGATGGCGCTGGGCTGGCGCGACCGCGCCAGGGTGCTGCGCGACTTGTGGAACTTCATCGTGCTGTACAAGGAATTCAAGTGGGGCCGGCAAATTTTCAGGGCCGCGATGCAGCGGCCGCTGGTCGGCGGCTATTCGATGCGGCACTGGCAATGACGGCATGTGGATGACCGCGTTCCAACCATCACTGCATGTCTAATAACGTGTAGGGCGGGTCACACCCGCCGTTTCAATATTATTCACCAAGCAACACCTGCAACATGAGTACGGCGATAGCTGTGCAGGTTATTCCGGTTTGCCTCATGTGGCGGCGGGTGTGACCCGCCCTATGGCCTGGTGGATACAGGCGCGTTGAAAAACCCCACCGCTTCCGCCTCCACCCTCGTGCGCCTGAATGGCGGCAGACTCTGCCAGATGCGCTTGCCATAGTGCTTGGTGATGATGCGCGGGTCGCAGATCATCAGCACGCCCCGGTCGGTTTCGTCGCGGATCAACCGTCCCGCGCCTTGCTTCAATGTGATGATGGCGCGCGGCAGCTGGTATTCCATGAATGCGTTGCGCCCCTGTTTCTTCATCTGTTCGATGCGCGCCGCCAGCACCGGATCATCCGGCGGGGCGAACGGCAGTTTGTCGATGATGACCAGCGACAAAGCTTCGCCGCGCACGTCTACCCCTTCCCAGAACGACTGGCTGCCGAGCAGCACCGCGTTGCCGTGTTCGCGGAAGCGCGACAGCATCTCGTTGCGCGAGCCTTCGCCCTGCAGCATCAGCGGATAGTTCCAGCCGCGCCGGTCGAACTCCGCCTGCAGGATTTCGTGGGCTTGCTGCATCGCGCGCAGGCTGGTGAACAGCAGGAAGGCGCGCCCCTTGCTTGCCTCGATCAGCGGCAGCGCGGCCTGCACCACTGCCTCGGTATAGCCCTCGGTGTTCGGTTCCGGCAGGTTTTGCGGCACGTACAGCAACGCCTGTTCGCCGTAGTTGAACGGGCTGTCCCAGCACGCGGTCTTCGCGTTGAGCAATCCCATCTCGGATTGGTAGAGCGAAAAATCCTGCTTTACCGCCAGCGTCGCGGAAGTGAATATCCACGCGCGCGCACTGCCACCGATCTGCCGCTCGAAAATCTCCGCGATCGACAGCGGCGTGGTGTTGAGTTGCAGCGAGTGATGGAATATCTCCAGCCACCTGACCTGATCCGGCTCGTCGCCTTTTTGCCATTTGGCCAGTTGTTGAGTTAAAGCCTGTACCCGCTGCCAGCAATTCTCCAGTCCCTCGCTGCGCTCCGCCTGCTTCTCCAGCAGGCCATTCAATTGCGCGATTTTTTCGCCGAGTGTCTTCAACGCGGGTGCAAACTCCTTGAAGTTCTCGGTGGCGGCAGCAGGCATCCTCCCTTCCTTCTTGAACACCAGCCGCAAGTCGCGCGCGGACTTGTCCAGTTCGTCGCAGGCCTTCGGCAACGGCACGAAATCCTTGGCAGACGTTGCTGTTTCGATGCGCGTGTCGCGCGCCAGATCGAGCAACAGCGTGGTGGAAAGGCTCTCGCCGAAGAACAGGCTGGCGGTTTCCGGCAACTGGTGCGCCTCGTCGAAAATCACCGTGTTGCAGGTCGGCAGCAGTTCCGCCACGCCCTCGTCGCGCAGCATCACGTCGGCGAAGAACAGGTGATGGTTCACCACGACGATGTCCGCCTTCATCGCATCGGAGCGCGCCTTGAGCACGAAGCATTCCTTGTGGTTGGGGCATTCCTGTCCGAGGCAGTTGTCGCGCGTCGAGGTCACCTGCATCCAGATCGGCGCATTTTCAGGTACGTCGGAGATGCCGCTCTTGTCGCCGGAGTCGCTGACCTTGGCGTATTGCTTGATCTTGCCGAGATGCTTGATGTCCTCGCGCGTCTTGAACATGCCGTCCGATTCCGTGCGCGCCAGATGGTAGTGGCACACATAGTTCGCGCGCCCCTTGAGCAGCGCCACCGAAACCGGCGCCTTCAGCGCGTCGCGCACCATCGGCAGGTCTTTCTGGAACAACTGGTCCTGCAAATTCTTGGTGCCGGTCGAAATGATCACCTTGCCGCCCGCCAGCAGCGCGGGAACCAGATAGGCGAAGGTCTTGCCGGTGCCGGTACCTGCCTCGACCACCAGTATCGAGTTGTCGCGGATCGCCTCGGCGACTGCCAGCGCCATCTCGCGCTGCTGCGCGCGCGGTCGGAACGACGCTACCTCGGCGGCAAGCGGGCTCTGTTCGGAAAAGAAACGTTCGACTTCGGCGGACACGATGGGGGTGGAAATTTTCCAGGAAGAAAGTGATATGGTTATTTGCTGGGGGCGGAGTTATAGTGCGGAAGAGATTTTACGCGAGGGCAGGGAATGGATGTGGATTTTTGGTATGGACGCATCAAGAATAGAAAACCAAACCTGCACCATTTTGTTTGAAATATTATTTCTGGAGATGCCATGATCATACTTACACGTATTTCTGTAATTTTACTTTCGGTTATTTTGATCAGCGCATGCGGCTCTGTAAAGCTGGGTCGGGATTTCGATGCGAGCGTATTTACGGCAAAGTTTGAGCAGGGTGTCACCACTCAAGACACGGTTCGCTCCTGGTTAGGTGAACCGACTAGCGTGGGAGTCAGCCTGGCCACCGATGGCGAGCGCTTCGACGAGTGGACCTATTATTATGCCGAAGGCGAGATGGCGGATATGAGCAAAGCCAAAATAAAAATCCTGCAAATCAAGTTCGACAAGCAAGGCAAAATGCGCAGCTACAACTGGTCGGCATCCAGGCAGTAAATGCAGTGGAGATTTATCCTTGTCCGCGTAGCGGTGTTTGTGTATTCATTCGGTGTAATGCGCTACGACCTTCGTTTGCGCTCAGGACAGGTTTATTGCACTTCGCATGACTCATGTGTAGTTAAGAGAGGGCTGTTTCGATTTTCCTTGGAGTTAAGGAGGTGCAGCGATGGCTAAAAAAACTTATCCCTTGTCCCGCGTTTACCGCCTGCTGGAGCCGGGGCCGGTGGTGCTGGTGACCACCGCGCACAAGGGCAAGGCGAACATTATGACCATGTCGTGGCTCACGATGATGGAGTTCGAGCCGCCGCTGGTGGGCTGCGTGCTCAGCGGGCGTAACTACAGCTTCGATGCGCTGCGGGCAACGAAGGAATGCGTGCTCAATATCCCTTCGGTGGAGATGGTGAAGCAGGTGGTTGGCGTCGGCAACTGCTCGGGGAAGAAGGTGGACAAGTTCAGGAAATTCAAGCTGACGCCGCTGCCCGCCTCGCAGGTGGCGGCGCCGCTGATTGCCGAGTGTTACGCCAATCTCGAATGCAGGGTGGCCGATACGCGGATGGTGAACAAGTACAACTTCTTCGTGCTGGAGGTGGTCAAGGCCTGGATCGACCCATCAATGAAAAATCCGCGCACGCTGCATCATCAAGGCAAGGGTGTCTTCATGGTGGCAGGCGATACGATCAAGCTGCCGTCCAGGATGAAGTAACCCGTGCCGTGCTGGCGCCTCACCAATGGCCGGCTTTGTCATTCCAGCACCTCATCGGTGGCCAGCTATCTCTTTATCGGTAGATTGCCGTTGCTGCTCCAGCCGCCCATGTCGCCAGCCAGATGCAGCAATTTGTTGAAACCTGCAGCTTGCAGGATGTTTGCGGCGATTCCTACACGACCGCCGCTTCTGCAATACAGGACTATCTCCTTGTGCTTGTGCGTGCCGATCTCCGGATGACGGGAGCCTAGCTGATCATGGGGAATGTTGATTGCGCCCGGAATATGGCCTTCCGCATACTCTTCCGGGCTGCGCACATCCAATATGAGCCCTGCATGGTTAGTCCTGATGCGCTGCAGCAGTTCAGCCTGCCGGATATCCGTTGACGCTGTAGAAAAACTCTTTTTTCGAGCAATTGCAGACATAAAAAAGCGCGGTGATTCCGCGCTTTTTTATGGACATCATTTTTCTGCCAAACAGTTTTGCGTCAGCAACGCATCAGCGCAGGCGCATTGCCTCCTTTGCTGCCCACCTACTGCGCATA
>MGWZ01000016.1:0-1679 GCA_001801175.1 Gallionellales bacterium RIFCSPLOWO2_02_FULL_57_47
TTGACGTTCTCACTAACAAAATGAAAGTGCAATCATGCCGTATCGGCTGCTCGGAATGAAGCATTACCCACTTGGGATTTGAAAGAGGCATTCTTTTTGCCATTGAATCTTTCCCTGGGGTTTTCTGTACCCATATAATCTTGAAAAACGCAGTTGCAGTTTGTAGGACAGGCATGGCCCGCTCCTACAAAATAGCTCTCCCAACGGGTCGCATGAATAGCGCAAGGACCAAGCATCGCGCGGCTGTTCATGGAAATATAACCGGTCAACTGCGGTTTCCAGGATAATTTTTCACCTCGATCCTGCTAGCCGGCAACCTGCAGGTCGGGTCTGGCGATAGCCGTAACCCGACCTGCAATAGCTTTCCCCTGATTGGATTGCCGCTTATAGCGAGATTGGCAAAACTATGCGGCCCGCTGCACCCGCTAGGAGTACGCCGGTGGGTGCCCGGCGGCTGCGCCGCCATCCTTCCGCTGCCGCCTCGCCTCAAACAGACAGATACCGGCGCTCACCGAAACGTTCAGGCTTTCCACGCTGCCCAGCATCGGGATGCGCACCAGTTCGTCGCAGGTTTCGCGCGTCAGGCGGCGCAACCCTTCGCCCTCCGCGCCCAGTACCCAGGCAAGTGCGCGGGTGTGTTTGAAGCCGTTCAAGTCCTGCCCGGCATCGCCCGCCGCGCCAACCACCCAGATGTCGCGTTCCTGCAATTCGCGCAATGTGCGCGCGAGGTTGGTGACGGTGATATAGGGCACGGTTTCCGCTGCGCCGCAGGCGACCTTCTCGACGGTGGCGGTGATGCCGACCGCGCGGTCTTTCGGCGCGATCACCGCGTGCACGCCGAATGCGTCGGCACTGCGCAGGCATGCGCCGAGGTTATGCGGGTCCTGCACGCCATCCAGCACCAGCAGTAGCGGCGGTTCGCTGAGAGTGTCCAGCACATCTTCCAGATGCTGCACGCGACGCGAGGCATCGACGCGCGCGGCCACGCCCTGATGGCGCGCATTGCCCGCCATGCCGTCGAGGCGCGCCGCTTCAATCGGGATGATGCGCACACCGTTGGTTTCGGCGAGCTTGATCAGGTCGCGCATACGCGGATCCTGGCGTTGCGCTTGCAGGTAGACTTCCAGCACGCCATCAGGATTCTGGCGGATCCGCGATGTGACCGCGTGAAAACCGTAAATCAGGCGCAGGTCAGCCATGGTGTTTCTTTTCGCATTTCTTTATCATCCCGGATTGTCCGTTAAGCATTCGTGTTTTGTAGGAGCCCGACTTGTCGGGCGATCCAGAGCCATCGCGCAACAAGTTGCGCTCCTACAACGGCGTTTCCTCGCTAATGCTAATGGATTATCCATGCTCATTTCTTTTTTCTGGCGGGTTTTTTGGCAACCTTGGTTGCTTGTCCGTGGTCTGGTTTTTCGATGATTTCATCCAGCACGAAATCGATCTTGGTGCTTTCCATATCCACCTTGACGACGCGCACCTGCACGCGGTCGCCGAGACGGTAGCGCTGTCCGGTGCGCTCGCCCAGCAACTGGTGTTTGGTGGCATCGAAGTGGAAATAGTCTTTGCCAAGTTCGGAGATGTGAATCAGCCCTTCGACATACAGATCATCCAGCGAAACGAACATGCCGAAGCTGGTGACCGACGAAACCGTGCCGGTGAACACGCTGCCGAGATGA
>MGWZ01000016.1:1693-12562 GCA_001801175.1 Gallionellales bacterium RIFCSPLOWO2_02_FULL_57_47
AACCGTGCCGGTGAACACGCTGCCGAGATGATCGCGCATATAGAAACATTTCAGCCAGGCCTCGACATCGCGCGTGGCATCGTCGGCGCGGCGCTCGGTCATCGAGCAATGCGCACCCAACTCGGCCCATTTCTGCGCGGGCTTGTATTGTTTGCCGTGCAATACCGCCTTGATGGCGCGATGCACCAGCAGATCCGGATAGCGGCGGATCGGCGAAGTGAAATGCGTGTAGGCTTCGTAGCCCAGGCCGAAGTGCCCGATGTTCTCCGGCTCATACTTGGCCTGGCGCAACGAACGCAGCATCACCATTTGCAGCAACCCCGCATCGGGGCGGCCCTTGATCTGTTTGAGCAACCTGGAGTAATCGGCGGCCTGCGGTTCATCTCCGCCGGTGAGCTGCAATCCGAACTCCTTCATGAACTCGCGCAATGCTTCCAGCTTTTCCGGTGTCGGCCCTTGGTGGATACGATACAGCACGGTGTGTCCGTGCTCATGCAAATAGCCCGCCGCGCACACGTTCGCCGCCAGCATGCACTCTTCAATCAATTTGTGCGCGTCGTTGCGCACCACCGGCACGATGCGCTCGATCTTGCCCTGGTCTGTGAAGATCATCTGCGTTTCGACCGTCTCGAAATCGATCGCGCCGCGCTTCGCACGCGCTTTCAATAATTTCTGGAACAATTCATAGAGATGTTGCAGATGCGGCACGATGGCAGCCTTGCTCCTGGCCAGCTCGCCATCAGGCTCGGCCAGCATTGCGGCGACCTGCGTGTAGGTCAGCCGCGCCTGCGAATGCATCACCGACGGATAGAAACGATATTTGCCGATGTCGCCGTTATTGCTGACATGCATGTCGCACACCATGCACAACCGGTCCACCTGCGGGTTCAGCGAGCACAGGCCATTGGATAATTCCTCCGGCAGCATCGGAATCACGCGGCGCGGGAAATACACCGAGTTGCCGCGCAAAATCGCCTCGCGATCCAGCGCATCGCTGGTCTGCACATAGTGGCTGACATCGGCAATCGCCACCACCAGCCGGTAGCCGCCTTTTTCCGGCGCGCAGTACACCGCATCATCGAAGTCGCGCGCGGTCTCGCCGTCTATCGTGACCAGCGGCAGATTGCGGATATCTTCCCGCCCTGTCCAGTCTTCCTGCGCGACGACAGGAGAAATCGCCTTGGCCTGTTTTTCGACATCCCTGGGAAACTCGTGCGGCAGATCATGTTTGCGCAGGGCGATTTCGATCTCCATGCCGGGGTCGGCATAGTTGCCCAGCACCTCGACTATGCGTCCGATAGGCTGCGCGTGTTTGCTGGGTTGTTGCAGGATTTCCAGTATCACTACCTGCCCGGAATTGGCACCGCCGGATTCGCCGGGAGCGACCAGGATGTCCTGGGTAATGCGCCGGTTTTCCGCCACCACAAAACGGATGCCGTGTTCTTCATACAGGCGTCCGACCACGCGGTTATTGGCGCGCTCCAGCACCTCGACGATCTTGGCTTCCGGGCGGCCGCGCCGGTCCACGCCGCTCTGCCGCACCATCACGACATCGCCGTGCAGCACCTTGTGCATTTCCTTCTCGCTGAGGAACATATCGGCGCTGCCGTCTTCCGGGATCAGGAAACCGAAACCGTCCGGATGGCCTTGCACCTTGCCCTTGACCAGGTCGAGCTTTTCCATGACGCAAATCGCACGTTTGCGATTGCGCATGATCTGCCCGTCGCGCTCCATCGCCCGCAGGCGGCGCGCAAACAATTCTTCCTCGTGCGCCTCGATAAGCAGCAATTGCAGCAACTCTTCGTCGCTGACAGGGGCGCCCTGCTCGGCAAGAATCTGCAGGATGAATTCGCGGCTCGGCAGCGGATGCTCGTATTGCTCGCGTTCACGCTCCAGATAGGGGTCTTGCAGACGTAAATTATTTTTCTTTTTCATTGACAATAAATCCTTTAACAATTAAATTGCGCGCCTTCAACAAGTCTTGGCCCAGATGGCGGAATTGGTAGACGCGCACGGTTCAGGTCCGTGTGCCGCAAGGTGTGGAGGTTCGAGTCCTCTTCTGGGCACCAGTACAAAACATGGCTCGCGCAAGCGGGCCATTCCTTTTTCGTGCCCGGAAAAGCGAAGCATGCTTCGCGCCAGGACTCGAAAGGCATCCGATGCAGCGGATGCCGGGGTCGCGCCCGTGTGACCGAGCCTCTTCCGGGCACCATCATTATATTCAAACGCATTAAACAATGAACGCAGTGCCGGTAAAGCACTGCGTTTTTTGTTGTTCTTTATGTTCACCAAGCTATTCGAACGGATGGCGCAGCACGATGGTTTCGTCGCGATCCGGCCCGGTCGAAACCATATCGACCGGCACACCGCACACTTTGGCTATACGCTCCAGGTAGTTGCGTGCGGCTTGCGGTAAATCTTCATAGCGCTGCACGCCAACGGTGCTTTGGCTCCAGCCCGGCATTTCCTCGTACACCGCCTCACAATTCGCCAGCGCATCCGCACCGGCCGGCAGGATGTCGCTTTCCACGCCATCGATGCGGTAGCCCACACCAAGGCGCACGGTTTCCATGCCATCCATCACATCCAGCTTGGTGACGCACAATCCCGACACACCATTGATCTGGATCGAGCGCTTGAGTGCTGCGGCATCGAACCAGCCGCAACGGCGCGCACGTCCGGTAGTGGAGCCGAATTCATGGCCGCGCTTGGCCAGGCCTGCACCGATCGGATCGCATTTATCCACTGCGTCATACAGTTCGGTGGGGAATGGGCCGGAACCCACGCGCGTGGTGTAAGCCTTGGTGATCCCCAGCACGTAATTGAGCATCTGCGGCCCAACCCCGGCACCGGCACAGGCTGCACCGGCGATACAGTTGCTCGATGTGACATACGGATAGGTGCCGTGGTCGATGTCCAGCAGTGAACCCTGCGCGCCTTCGAACAACAGGCTCCTGCCCGCCTGATTGGCTTCATACAGGGCGCGCGGCACGTCCATCACAAGCGGCTTGATGCGATCCGCCAGCGCCAGCGTATCGTCCAGTGTTTTCTGGAAATCGATCGTGTCGGCCTGGAAATAATTTTTCAGCACGAAGTTGTGATAATCCAATACCTCGCCCAGCTTGGCAGCAAAGCGTTCGCGGTAAAAAATATCCTGCAGGCGTATTGCGCGGCGCGCCACCTTGTCTTCGTAAGCAGGGCCGATGCCGCGACCGGTTGTTCCAATCTTTGCCGCGCCCTTGGCCAGCTCGCGCGCTTTATCGACCGCTTCGTGATAGGGCAAAATCAACGGGCAGGCTTCGGATATCTTTAAACGATTGTAGATATCAATACCGGCTTTTTGCAGCTCGTCCATTTCCTTGAGCAGGGCCTGCGGCGACAATACCACGCCGTTGCCGATGTAGCACATTACATGGCCGCGCAAAATGCCGGACGGGATCAGATGCAGCACGGTTTTCTTGCCGCCGATTACCAGCGTATGCCCGGCATTGTGCCCGCCCTGAAAGCGCACCACGCCTTGCGCATGATCGGTCAGCCAATCGACGACCTTGCCCTTGCCTTCATCACCCCATTGGGTGCCGATTACCACTACGTTTTTAGCCATTACGATTCCTGATTGCTGTTAATTATTTACTATTCGAGACTGCTTTAACCAAAAGTATCCGTTTGCATTGCAAGCCTGTCATTACGCCGTAGGAGCCCGATTTAACCAGCCACTTATCCGTCGTATTTTGATGGATTAGTGGAATGGCTATGCAAGGCCATCGGGCGATTTTCCTTCACAAGGATCGCGCAATAAATTGCGCTCCTACATAGTTTCCGCGTTTTAAATTAAAACGTGCCAATTCAGAATATGGGTTTAAAGCCCGACGACCTGCCAAACGCCATCGCGCAAAACCAACTCCCGGTCGCACTGCAACTCCCTGCGCAATGCCGCATCGCCAAGCAAATCCACCACCACCGTTTCACCCGACGCGCGCAGTTGTGCAATCTTGTCGCGCAAAGCGGCCGCATCGAGATGCGGCGCGCATACTCCCGGCTTGCCTGTTTGCGGCGGCAGCAAGCGGTACAACTGGCGCAGATCCATGCTGAATCCGGTCGCGGCACGCGCGCGTCCGAAGCTCTTGCCGAGATCGTCATAACGGCCGCCCAGAGCGATCGCATCGTGGCTGCCGGCATGATAAGCGGCAAACACCATACCGCTGTGATAGTGGTAGCCGCGCAAATCGGCAAGGTCTATGCCAACGCTGGACACCAGCGGTTGCAACTTGCCGGAGATGCTTTGCAAATCATCCAATGCCGCAGTCATCCCGGCATATTCCGGCAACACCTGACGTGCCCGCGCCAGCACTTCAGCGCAATTTCCATACAGTGCCGGCAGAGCCAGCAAAGCGTTGCGCAGTGTCGCATCCAGCACCTGGGCCAGGGACTGCAAAGCCGCGCGGTCTTTGCTCTGCAGCGCGGTAAATAATTCGCCTTCTAATTCCCTGTCGAGTCCGGCGTGGCTCACCAGCGCGCGGAACACGCCGACATGACCGAGGTCGAGGTG
The DNA here is from genome assembly GCA_001801175.1 of Gallionellales bacterium RIFCSPLOWO2_02_FULL_57_47. Lineage (GTDB taxonomy): Bacteria > Pseudomonadota > Gammaproteobacteria > Burkholderiales > Gallionellaceae > Gallionella. The sequence continues at coordinate 6,243 of MGWZ01000016.1, forward strand.
CACGTCGTTGATACCCAGCAGCGCCAGCGATTGCAGCATCAATTGCTGAATCTCCAGATCGCTTTCCAGTCCGCTGTGCCCATACAACTCGGCGCCGATTTGCAGCAGTTCACGGGTACGCATCAGTCCCGCCGGCTGGGTATGCAGCACGCTGCCTGCATAGCACAGACGCGCCACGCCCTGACGATTGAGCAGGTGGGCATCGATGCGCGCCACTTGTGGCGTGATGTCGGCGCGCAACGCCAGGGTACGCCCGCTCAACTGGTCGACCAGCTTGAAACTGCGCAGATCCATGTCAGCGCTGTCATCGATCAACAGCGACTCGGAATATTCCAGCAGCGGCGGCACAACCAGTTGATAGCCATGCCTGCGCAGCAGTTCGAGGAACTGCGCGCGCATCTGTTCGACTCGCCAGGCTTCGTCGGGCAGCATGTCCTGGATGTATTCGGGGAGTAACCAGTTTTGCATCATTTAATCCAGCATCGCAGGGCGGGTTGCGCCCGCCGCCAAAAATATGCCGGGCAAGTACATTCCCTCTCTCTAACTCTCTCCCGCAAGCGGGAGAAAGGACAAACGAGAAAGGCAAATGTTAACCTTGCCCGACCTGCAAAACTCTCGGCGATAATCATTTCACCAAGTACAACAGCAGCAATCCGGAAAGCATCGCGACGATCCCGACAAAGCGCAACTGTCCGTCAGTCAACAACACCAGCTTGCGAAAGGTCTCACGCCACAATTCAGGCAACAGAAACGGCAGCAACCCCTCAATCACCAGCATCATCGCCAGACCGAGCAGCCAGTATTCCAGCACTAGTTGCCGCCCTTGCCGGAGTTTTTCAGGTATTTGAAAAATGCCGAACTCGGATCGAGCACCATCACGTCACTCTTGTTTCTGAAGCTTTGCTTGTAGGCTTCCAGACTGCGGTAGAACGAGTAAAACTCGGGGTTGCGGCCAAACGCGGCAGCATACAGCGCCGATGCCCTGGCATCGCCTTCACCCTTGGTCTTCTGTGCTTCGCGGTACGCCTCAGCCAGAACCACCTCGCGTTGCTTGTCGGCATCAGCCTTGATTTTTTCGCCATCGGCTGCACCGGAAGCACGCAACTCATTCGCCACGCGCTTGCGCTCGGCATCCATCCGGCGATACACCGAATCGCTGATTTCCAGCGGGAAATCCACGCGCTTCAGGCGCACATCCAGAACCTGCACACCTATTTTGCGTGCATCGTTGTCGGTTTTTTCGCGCAACACATTCATGATTTGTTCGCGCTCGCCGGACACCACCTCGTGGATGGTGCGCTTGCCGAATTCCTCGCGCATGCTGGAATTGACCGTCTGCATCAAACGCGTTTTGGCGCGCACTTCATCGCCGCCCACGCTGACGTAGTATTGTTTCACGTCCACGATGCGCCACTTGACGAAAGAATCCACCATCACGTTTTTCTTTTCCGCAGTGATAAAGCGTTCGGGCTCGCCGGTATCCAGCGTCAGAATGCGCGAATCAAAAAAGCGCACGTTCTGCACCAGCGGCACCTTGAAATACAGGCCGGGATCGGTTTTGACGCTGACCATTTCACCCAGTTGCAGCACAATAGCGGCTTGCCGCTGGTCGACCACGAACATGCTCATGCTCAATGCAATCAGCACGACGACTGCACCAATCAGGATGTTATTCATATTGACTTTCATTATCGTGCCCCCCGATCGCGGCCAAGCAATGAATCGCGGGCGCGCTGTGCTGCGGTATTGTCGCTGGTCTGTGAAGTGGCAGGTAATGCATCAACTGCCGCGCCGGCAGTGCGCGTGGTTTCAAGCAATTTATCCAGCGGCAGATACAACAGGCTGTTGCCGTTCTTTTGATCGACCATCACCTTGCTGACATTGCCCATCACCTGCTGCATCATGTCTATGTACATGCGTTCGCGTGTGACGGCGGGCGCCTTTTCATACTCCACCAGAATCTGTTTGAAGCGGCTGGCATCGCCTTCGGCATTGGCAATCACGCTTTGCTTATAGCCTTCCGATTCCTGTATCAGGCGCGCCGCCGTGCCGCGTGCGCGTGGCACCACGTCATTGGCATAAGCCTGGCCTTCATTTTTTTGCCGTTCGCGGTCCTGGCCGGCTTTCACCGCGTCATCAAAGGCCGCCTGAACCTGTTCGGGCGGCTGAGCGTTCTGCATCGTCAGCTTGCTGACCAGGATGCCTGATTTATAGCGATCCAGTATCTCCTGCATCAGCTTGGTCCCGGCCGCAGCCACCTGCTCGCGCCCTTCATACAGCACGTAGTCCATCTTGTTTTTTCCGACCACTTCGCGAATGGCGGTCTCCGCCGCCTGGCGCACGTTCTCGTCGGGCATGCGGTTATTGAACAGGTAATCGGCCGGGTCGCTGAGGAAGTATTGCACCGCAAACTGAATGTCGATGATATTTTCATCGTCGGTCAGCATCAGCGACTCTTTCAATATCTTGTTCTTGACGTTATCGCGATAGCCGACTTCCACGGTCCTGACCTGGCTCAGATTGACAACCTCCACCGTTTCAACCGGGAACGGCAGGTGCCAGCGCGGTCCGGGCTCGGTGATCTCGACCTTCTTGCCAAAGCGCAACACCACGCCGCGCTGGCTGGCATCCACAATGTAGAAGCCGCTGCCTATCCAGATCAACGCGGCAATCGCTGCAATCAGGCCGATGCCCCCGGCAAAACCCTGCATCGGCGCGCCGCCGCCAGGCTGTCCCGGACGGCCCTTGCCTGCACCGCCCCTGCCGCCCATCATCGCGGATACTTTTGCATTGAGCTTGCGCAACAATTCTTCAAGATCGGGCGGCCCGCCGCTGTTGTTTTTATTGCCCCATTGCGGATCATTCAATCCCATAATGTTCACTCGCTTGGTTAGTTTGAAATTCACTTGCTAAAGTAGCCTGGCGCGCAGTCTTGGCTTCCGTCAAAGCCAGCCGCAATCCATCCAGTCCAGCACCGCTTTTGGCGCTCAGGAAAACGCGGGCGATTCTACCATAATCGTCGCGCTGCACGCTGGGCGGCACATCCTGCAGGTCGATTTTATTGAACACCAGAACCTGCGGAATTTCCGCCGCGCCGATCTCCGCCAACACCTTGTTTACTTCGGCGATCTGGTCGTCACGCATGGGATTATTGGCATCCACCACATGCAGCAACAAATCGGCCTGTATCGTCTCCTCCAGCGTGCTGCGAAATGCGGCAATCAGCGAGTGCGGCAGATGGCGGATGAAGCCGACGGTGTCCGACACCACGATCTCGCCCGATTCTTCAGTAAACATACGGCGCGAGGTGGTATCCAGCGTGGCAAACAACTGGTCGGCCACATAGACATCGGCACGGGTCAGCCTGTTGAACAGCGTGGACTTGCCCGCATTGGTATAACCGACGATGGATACCGACAGCACATCGGCACGATTGCGCGCGCGGCGCTGCACCACGCGCTGCTTCTTGAGCTTTTCCAGCCGGTCTTTCAGCAAATGGACGCGCTTGTCCAATTTGCGCCGATCCAGTTCCAGCTTGGTTTCACCGGGGCCGCGCGCACCAACGGCATGTTTCTGTTGCCCCATGTCCTGATTCATGCCAACCAGGTGCGTGGCGAGATACTTGAGCTGCGCCAGTTCGACCTGAAACTTGCCTTCGTAGCTCTGCGCGCGTTGCGCAAAGATATCCAGGATCAACATCGTACGGTCGATCACGCGCGTATTCAGTTTGGCGGTCAGGTTGCGCATCTGCGCGGGGGAAAGGTCATGATTGAAAATGACCAGCGGAACTTCCATGCGCTCGACGAGCTCGGCGAGCTCCTGCACTTTGCCGCTGCCCGCGAACAGCGCAGCGTCAGGGCGTTGCCGCTTGGCTTCAACGATGGCAAGAGTGCGCACACCGGCGGTTTCGGCCAGCAAACGCAACTCCTCCAGGCTTTCGCTGTGGTCGCTTTCGCCGAAATCAATGCTTACCAGAACTGCGGCCTCGGGGCCGGGGGGCTGGTGCTGCATTACTCGGCAGGGTCTTCGTAAGAAATGTTGACCGCGCGTGCCGGAACGATGGTGGAAATAGCGTGTTTGTAAACCATCTGCGTCAGGGTGTTTTTCAGCAGCACCACGTACTGATCGAATGACTCAACCTGGCCTTGCAGCTTGATACCGTTCACCAGGTAAATCGCGACCTGCACATGTTCTTTGCGCAACGCATTGAGAAATGGGTCTTGCAGTTGTTGTCCTTTTACACTCATCTTATTGCTCTTATCAGTTAGGAACGGGTTAGCACTTTACTGGATTCTGGCGCGACTGTGAATATATTTAGCCTGAAGCCATAAAACTACCGGGCATTCACCTCCGGAAAATCATGATATTCGTTATCTCCGGCGTGGTTTTCTCAGTCACGCGCAGGTGCCTGCGCGCGCTCCCGCGCTTCCGCAATCCCGGCCGTCGCCGCGGAAGGGTATCGGTCGCGCAGGTACCTCAGCGGAGGGAACAGCAGCATCTCGGGAATATACCGCCAATACGGGGGTGCAACGCCCAACGCGCTCAGGGTACTGTAAAGCAAATGTTGCTGTTTGGAGGCATTGCCGTCTGCGGCATGGACGATGCAGGGATTGCGTACGATTGCCCGATTGATGCGGTCTATCACACTCTGCTCATCAAGTTCCGGCGAGAGATAGAAAACGCCCTCAGAAAAATCTGTGTCAGCGGAAATATAGCCGCCTTCGATCGCCTGGCGGGCAAGCACGGTACCGGGCAGAATGCGAATCCCGGTAAAAAACACCGTGAAGAATTGGCGCCCGGCCAGGCGCGTTTCGACGAAGCGGATGGTTTCTTCACAGCTGTCCATCGTCTCGCCGGGGCCGCCCAGCATAAAGAACCACATGCTCTTCAGGCCGGAAGCCGACGCATGCTCAAGGCAGGAGTTGACTTCCTGCATCGTGAATCCCTTGCAATAATTCTTCAGCATCGAATCGCACCCGGCCTCGGCGGTAATCATCACCGAATTAAAACCCGCCCGCTTCATCAAGGGGAATAAGTCTGCCGGCACATCACGGGGGTTGACCCCCATCGCGGTGAAGTTGGCCTTGACGCCACGGCGAATGATTTCCTCGCAAATCCTCTTCGCATGGGACGCGGGAACATTGAAAGTCGAGTCCACAAACTCAAAGGTGCGCGGCCGAACATCGCGCAACACCTGTTCAATTTCATCCACCACTTCGCCCGGTTCACGCAAGCGGCAATGCTTGCCCTCTACCAGCGGATAGGCGCAATAAATGCAGCTCATCGGGCATCCGCGCTTGGTCTGGATCGGCCAGGTACCACCGCCGCGCTGGTAAGGCTTCCACGAGATCCACTGCTGCATTCCGGACTGCGCAAAGGCCGGCAACAATGTGGTCTGGTTGCGCGCAGGCTTGCCTTCTTTGCTGTAACACAGCCCGGGAATCTTTACCAGGGAAGCATTCTTTTCAAGCGCTTCAAGCAGCATGGGGAAAGCGGTCTCGCCTTCTCCGACAACCGCGTAATCGGCGCCAAAAACGGTCAACGCCTTCTCCGCCAGAATCGAAACAGCCGGACCGCCCAGCACCAGAGGAACCGGCTGGCCGTCCGGCGTGAGCGCATTTGCCCTGATTACCGCGACTTGCTCGAGCAGCGACTTCAGCGGCGAGTCGTAGCGCTGGGAAATCACGTTGTCGATATTGCGAATGGACAGGCCGACAACGTCCGGCTTGAATGCCCTGATTCCAGCGGTCAACTCTCCCAGCAGGTCGCGGGCGAAGACCAGGTCGAGCAGCTTTACCTCATGACCCGCGGCACGCGTTGCTGACGCCACATAACTCAAGCCAACCGGCGGGGCAGGCTCCAGCTCGCGGCTTTGATTCGAATAGACAAGAAGGATGCGCATAGAAAATAATTAACTAAACAAAGGGTCAATGATTAAAAAAGCCGAGGATAACAGATAGGAAATTCGACTGCACCAGCCCGAAAATGATTCAATTTTTGCCTGCCCTAAAGCCGCGAATCACGCTCCTGACGGTGCTCAGGATGAACAGCGCCAGTGCCACCGCATTCAATAATCCGCCGAGGCTGGACAATTCCGGCAGCACCAGCCGGTTACCAGCGAGGCGCTGACCACCGGTGAGGGCAACCGGGCAAACGCCAGCCTGGAGTACTGTTCAGGAAAAAGGCCAAGTCCCTTCAAAGTTCCTTCAAAAGAAAAATGGGCTAGGCCATTTCTGACCTAACCCATTGAATTTATGGTGCGCCCGGAGCGATTCGAACGCCCGACCCCTTGGTTCGTAGCCAAGTACTCTATCCATCTG
>MGWZ01000017.1 GCA_001801175.1 Gallionellales bacterium RIFCSPLOWO2_02_FULL_57_47
GTTTGATGATTCTTGGATCGTTATCGAGCATGTTGCAACCATTTGTTTTTATGAATATTAAAAAGCTGTTTCTTGAGAGCCTGTCGAAGGGTCGCCGCGAAGCGGCGTGGCGCTTTGTGATGTAAACCTTGCGGGCGCTATCGAAGCATGTATGGCTAAAACAAAACCGCCGGGCTACGCTCGGCGAAGTTGTCTTTGGTCTCTCATGCTTCGACAAGCTCAGCACGAACGGCCCTAAATCCTACCGTCCCGCCACGGTCATGCCTTCCACCAGGATCGACCCGCACTGCCGCGAGCCTTGCACCAGCACGTCGTTGCCGGCGGCGACAATGTTGCGGAACATGTCTTTGAGGTTTCCGGCGATGGTGATTTCCTGCACCGGATACTGGATTTCGCCGTGCTCCACCCAGAAGCCCGCCGCGCCGCGCGAGTAATCGCCGGTGACGTGGTTCACTCCCTGTCCGAGCAGCTCGGTGACCAGCAGGCCGCGACCCATCTGTTTCAGCAGTCCGGCAAAATCGAGATCGCCGGGGCGCAGGATCAGGTTGTGATTGCCGCCCGAATTGCCGGTAGTGCGCATGCCCAGTTTGCGCGCCGAATAGCTGCCGAGGAAATAGCCGCGCAGCACGCCGTTTTCGACGATCACGCGGCGTTGCGTTCGCACGCCTTCGTCGTCGAACGCGCCGGAGGCCAGGCCTTTGCGGATATCCGGGATATCTTCGATGTTGATGTGCGGCGCAAAAACCGGCTTGTCCAGCTGGTCGAGCAGGAACGTGGATTTGCGGTACAGGCTGCCGCCGCTCACCGCACCGGTGAAATGCCCCAGCAGGCTGGCTGCGACCGGCGCTTCGAACAGCACCGGCACCTGCATCGTGTCGATCTGGCGCGCATTCAGGCGGCGCACAGCACGCTCGGCGGCGATGCGCCCGACTTGCCGCGCATCCATCAGGTCTCCGGCATCGCGTGCCACGGCATACCAGTAGTCGCGCTCCATCGCGTCATCCTTCCCGGCGATGACCGCGCAACTGAGGCTGTGGCGCGAAGAAGGATAGCCGCCGATGAAACCGAGACTGTTGGCAAATACGAATTGCGACTCGTGCAAATTAACGGTTGCGCCCTCGGAATTGCTGATGCGTTTGTCCGTATCCAGAGCCGCCCGCTCACTCTGCCTGGCCAGATCGATCGCCGCGTCGACCGGCAAGTCCCACGGATGGTACAAGTCCAGATCTGGAAAATCGCGCGCCAGCATGTCCGCATCCGGCAATCCCGAGCAGTCGTCTACTGCGGTATAGCTGGCAATCGATAAAGCGGCGTCCACCGTGTCGCGCACCGCCTGCGGCGAAAAATCCGAGGAGCTGGCATTGCCGCGCTGCTGGCCGATATAGACGGTGATGCCCAGGCCCTTGTCGCGGTTATATTCGATGGTTTCCACCTCGCCATGGCGCACCGTGACGGCCTGGCCAAAACCGACCGAAACTTCGGTGGCGGCGGCTGATGCGCCGCGCTGTTTGGCATAATCCAGCATATCCTGGGCGATGTTGCGTAACGCATCGGCGGAATGGGAGAACCTGTCCTGAGCATGGTCGAAGGGACGCGGGATAGGGGATACCGTGGAATTCATAAGCAAAGCGGTTAATTGGCGAAAAGCGGTATCATAGCAGCATCGGTCCGCCACATTAAGGCCAGCCACAATAACTGTTATGAATCCGCACAAAAAAGATCAGCAAAAAGACGACGGCAAAAACGAGCAGCTGTATATTCATCTGGGAGATGACGAGGATGAGCACGACGATGCCGGGGTACACGATGCCGCCGATGAACACGATGATGGAGCCGTAGAAGTCATCCGCCCGCATGCGCGCAGCACAAACAACACTTATACCCGGGGGCGCGGCCTGCGCAATCAACCTACGGTCGCGGAGGATGAGGAGGAGTTGCCTCCGAGCAAGACCAAGATCAAGAAGCAGATGCACGAGCTGCGCGACCTCGGCAAGGAATTGACCGAGCTGGGCAAGGATCAGATCGCGCAACTCGATATCCCCGAGAATCTGCGCGATGCGATACGCGAGATGAAGAACATCAACAAGTTCGGCGCGCAGCGCCGCCAGATGCAATACATCGGCAAGCTGATGCGCGAGGTGGATACCGCCCCGATCCTCGCCAGGCTGGATGCATGGAAGGGGAAGTCTCAGCATCACATCGGATACATGCACCAGCTGGAACGCTGGCGCGACCGCCTGATGGAGAACGACAGCGCGTTGACCGAGTTGCTCGCCGCTCACCCGCAAGCCGATGCGCAACGCTTGCGCACGCTGATCCGCAACGCGCAAAAAGAAATGGAGGCCGGGAAGCCTCCAAAAAATTACCGCGAAATTTTTCAGGTGCTGCGTGAAATAATTTCCGAGACGGAGTGATGCAGATCGGAGAGACCGGAGGCTTGCTGGCCCTTGATGAAACAACTGATGAGGCCACCACTTGCCTTCCGACTAAGCCGCCAAACCGCAGCCGCCAAGATGTGCAGGCTGGGTTAGCGTAACCCGACAAACCCCAACCTTTACACCAAACGACCGTATTGAATACTGTGATTGTTGGGTTAGGCGATAAACGCCAACCCAGCCTACATAACTGAAAATTTCGTGCTTTTCGTGTATTTCGTGGACCAACTGCTTTTTCCAGCACAAGAGAATTAAATGGCCAGCAACCCTCCCCCTATCATTCTGCAGTCCGGCAACCAACCGCAGCACAGCATCATCTGGCTGCACGGTCTGGGTGCGGATGGGCAGGATTTCGTGCCCATCGCCGGCGAGCTGAATTTGCCCGTTGCGGTGCGTTATGTCTTCCCGCACGCCCCGATGCGCCCGGTCACCATCAATGGGGGATACGTGATGCGCGCCTGGTATGACATTACCCAGCAGCCCCCTTCAGCATTGACCAGGACAGGCAGCGATGCGCATCAGGATGCAGCGGGAATCCGTGTCTCGCAGGCCGCCGTCGAAGTGCTGATCGCGCAGGAAGTGGCCAGCGGCATTGCGCCGGGCAACATATTTCTGGCCGGGTTTTCCCAGGGCGGCGCAATCGTGCTGCACACCGGATTGCGCCAGGCCACCCCGCTAGGCGGGGTGCTGGCGCTCTCCACCTATTTGCCATTGGCGGCAAGCGCCCCGGATGAAATGCACGCAGGCACGCGCGCGACCCCCATTTTCATGGCGCATGGCCGCAGCGATCCGGTCATACCTTTTAAGCTGGGAGCAGACTCAAGAGATGCGCTGCAGGAATTCGGCTATGCAGTGGAATGGCACGAATACGCGATGCAGCACTCGGTGTGCATGGAGGAACTGCGGGATATTGAGGTTTGGCTGACCAGGCATCTCTTGTAAGCGGGACTGAGGGACTGGCCCAGGCGTCATCAATCAATATTCTTCTTCGGAAGCCGCTTCCTGGACAACGAAACGGTATTTTGCCAGGTCATAGTCAAGGCCTCTTTCCTGCAGCCCGATAGGGATCAGCAGATATTCTTTCCCATTCAGCATGACTTTCAGGCTGCGGCTCGGGGAAAAGGTATCGGCCTTCATCAACAATTGCGCCTCGCCGGATGACTCGTTCTGTTTTGAATAAAGCCACAGCGCGGGCTGCCCGTTTTCAATCGCTTCACCAGCCACACTGTGGTAATTCAAGATCACACACGCAACGCGATTATCAAGTATTTCCGCACCCACGCTCATTTGGTTCTCATTTTTCCGCAATAACCGCCGCACCACCGCCGCGCCCCAATGCGGCACGCCCTCCGGTTTTATCCCGAGCAAGCTGCCGATACCGATACCCTCGCTACCTTTGACAGGCAATGAAGTGCTGAATCCGCCAATGCTGATCTCATCAGTTACCCAGGGCACCAGAGGGGTTTCGTCAAACCCCAGCCATGCCCCGGTGCGTTCGACCACCTTATCAAAACCATTCACCACGTTCATAGTAACATTAGCCACGCGCCGGGCACTGCGCCGCACAGGATGCACAGCCAGATAGTTCAACAGGTATTGAACAGCCTCTCCAACTACCTCTGCCGAATAACTTCCTCCCAGATTGAGATCGGCTGGAACGATATTTTTTTTCAGCACTTTCATCAAGTCATCCAACCTGGGTTGCATCTCCGGCATGCCGATGAAACGCAAGTAAGGGTGGGTCGTGTCATCCAGGTTGATGCGCGTCGGCTCACCCGGGCGATTCAAGTCGATACTGATCCTGCTATGCTGGGCCAGCTGCGGACGAATATCTATGGTTGAGCGATACTGCGCCACAAGGCGCTCGGTCACATGCATCAACAAGGGGCTCAAGGCGCTTAGCCCAATGTCGTACCATACCAGCAGGTGGCCCACCTCATGTTTTACCGTCGTGTTGCCTGCCATGCCGGGATACAGGCTGACTGGCGTATCGAGATATTTTAGCTGCTCGGCATGCTTGTAAAGCTGCAAGAGATTGGCCCAGCTCGTTTTATCGATCTCGCCATAGTGCGCAGAAACAAATTTCACCTGCCACTTCAAGGCATGAACAGTACGAGCCACCAGCAGCGGAACTTGCTCCTTGATGACGCTACTGCCTTTTTTCGCGTTGCAGAAATCGATGAACAACTTGAAATACGCGGTGGCAATTTGGCGGGACCAATTGTCCAGCGCCGACCACAGTCGGTCTTCCTGAAATTTACTTAACTCGAGCGGCGTATAATACTCACGCACCAATTTGCGCACATGAGGCTGGGCTGTCTTGTCAAACAAGTTCAGCACGGCAAACTGGTGATCGAGTTTGAAGTCGGCATGTTCCAGCAACAGCGCTACCAACTCAGTCAGTTCCATGAGCGACTTGCACGCGTCATTTGTCGGCAAATCCTCCAACAACGCCTGCGCGGATTTGAAATCCGCCATGGGATGATCGGACTTATTGCCAAATATTCCAGATAACATTTTCTATCTCACCAGCCGGTTGCTTGCACTTGTGCCAATATCACCACAAAATCCATCCGCTGAATAGCCCTTGGGGACTAACTTGATTCCGTGGTTAACCAATAACACGCCATTTCCTCCCGTTGAGAGCGCACTGCGCTCACCCAATGGATTGCTCGCAGCCGGGGGCGATCTTTCCCCGTCTCGACTGCTGGACGCCTACCGCCACGGGGTATTCCCGTGGTTCAATCCCGGCGAGCCTATCCTGTGGTGGAGCCCCGACCCCAGAATGGTGCTGATTCCGGGCGAATTCAAAATTTCCCGTTCTCTCGCCAGGGTGTTGCGCAATAGCTCTTATGAAGTGCGCTGCGACACCGCCTTTGAACAAGTGATGCGCAGTTGCTCGGCGCCGCGTGCCGGACACAACGGTACCTGGATACACGAGGACATGATTGCCGCCTATTGCGCGCTGCATGAAATGGGTTACGCTCATTCGGTGGAAACCTGGATAGGCGGAAATCTTGCCGGAGGCCTGTATGGCGTCAGCATCGGGCGCATGTTCTACGGCGAATCCATGTTCAGCAACGCCAGCAACTCCTCGAAAATCGCGCTGGCGCATCTTGCCAGACAGCTTGAACGCTGGCAGTCCGGCCTTCCGACCAGGCTCGGAACAGGCCACTTCGACAAGCTCAGGACAGGCCACTTCGACAAGCTCAGGACAGGCCACTTCGACAAGCTCAGGACAGGCCACTTCGACAAGCTCAGGACAGGCATGATCGATTGCCAGATGAATACCCCCCACCTTGCCTCGCTCGGCGCGCGCGAAATTCCGCGCAGCGAATTTATCGTTCGGCTGCAAGAATTGATACACTATGCGCCGGTTACTGATTGGAAATTCGACACTGATCTTTTCGCCTGATGGCAACCCTGGAAATTCGCTTTTGCGGGATGGAAACATTTGAGGGGGGCGGGCCTGACGCTCCGCGTTGCCGCACCAGAGATCTGTGCCCCGGCGTTTCACGCATCCAACGCAACAAGCCGCACAGCGAACAACGAGACATATCAGGTAGATAAACATGGGGTATGCGGCCACGCGGCGCGCGATTCGCCCGGAAAAAAGAGAATTATATAGATATCCATGAGCCTGCTCAACGACATCCCGCTCTCCGCGCTGCATTTTTATACGACTGCGCCTTATCCGTGCAGCTACCTGCCCGGCCTGCAAGCTCGCTCCCAGGTCGCCACACCCGCTTTGCTGATTAACGCTCCGGTGTATTCTGAATTGGTGCAGCATGGCTTCCGGCGCAGCGGAACGTACACCTACCGCCCGCGCTGCGATGACTGCCAAGCCTGCGTTCCGCTGCGCGTGCTCGCAAAACGATTCATGGCGAACCGCTCGCAACAACGCGCCTGGAAGCAACACGCTCGCCTCGAAGCCTCGCTGCACCCGTTGCAGGACAACGCCGAACATTATGGCCTTTATCAACGCTACCAGCGCGTGCGCCACCCTGACGGCGGCATGGACAATGATGACCGCGAGTCGTACCAGAATTTTCTGCTGCAAAGCCATGTCGATTCGGTGCTGGTCGAATTCCGCGAACCCTTCGACCATGTTCAGGACAGGCAGGGCGTGCTGCGCATGGTCAGCCTGATCGACTTGCTCAGCGATGGCCTGTCATCGGTGTACACTTTCTACGAACCGGATATTCCGCGTGCCCGGTTTGGCGTGTACAACGTGCTGTGGCAAATCGAGTTATGCCGCAGACTCGACCTGGATTATGTCTACCTGGGTTACTGGATCGAGCACAGCCGCAAGATGTCCTACAAGACCAAATATCAACCCGCGCAGGGCTTGATCGACAGAGTTTGGCAGACACTCGGCAAAACTTCGCTCCAGGCCTAGCTTCATCCCGGCCTGCAACACCCGACAAGGAATCAGCATGAAAACACGTCTGGGAATTTTCATATCCGCCCTGCTGCTATTGCCACTTTCCGGCCTGTTGCTGAGCGGCCAAGAGTGGAACGAACTTGCCGACGGCATGCTTCCCGCAACTGACAGCATCTTTGCGGCACTCATGACTGTGACTGTGCTGCTGGGCTACACGCTGCTGATCAATCTCTTCGTTAAAATCCGCACCGGCAACAATCCGTTCATCAGGCAACGCAATTATTTCCTGGCCACCGGCGCAGCAAGCGCCGTGCTCGGCTGGTTGCTGGCATACCTGAATCTGTTCGCCGCAAGCTGGTCGTCCGAACAGGGCAATTCGGCTATGCAGCTTCTGTTTTGCACGTTGATGTTTGCTCTTCTTGCACCATCAGTCCTGACCACCAGAGCCTTGGTCGGCTCATTCACCGGCTTGCTAAAACGCCTTGCGCGCGGTATTCCCCTGCCCTTACCCAGCAGCGAATTCCAGGTATTCGGCCTGCTGTCGCTGGCAGCGGTGGGCCTGCTTGGCGGAGCAGCGTGGCCTACGCAACTGTTCTGGCTGCTTTGGATAGCACCGCTGTTGCTGCTGGTCGCACTGCAGCTGATGTGGCACGAAAGCACGGTCTTTTCCGGGCTGAAATCCGGCGATTGGGCGCGTGTGATTTACGCATCACTGTCCGGAATGGTGGTCGGCAACCTTGCCGTACTCAGCTATCAGTTGGCCGGGGGCAGCCTGATCATCAACTTGCCCAACCCGCTGCTCGCGCAACTCGGCTATGCACTATTCGGCCTGCTGTGCCTGCAACTTGGCGATATCATTGCGGAAAACTGGCGCGGCAAACAACGCCCCGGGTCATTTCAGAAAAACAGAAAATTCCCGATTCCTGTCGTCGTTGAGCCAGTTGCAAGAAAAAAGGATTAACCATGTATTCAATGTTGCGCCCCGCCCTGTTCCGGCTTGACCCGGAAACAGCCCACAACCTTACCCTTGGCGGACTAAAGACCGCGCGTTCGCTGGGCTTGAGCGGCCTCATTGCAAAACGCCCAGCCGACGATCCGCGCACCGTGATGGGGCTGACTTTCCCCAACCCGGTCGGCCTCGCCGCCGGGCTCGACAAGAACGGCGACTGCATAAACGGGCTGGCGGCGCTCGGCTTCGGCTTCATCGAAATCGGCACCGTCACCCCGCTTCCCCAGCCCGGCAACCCCAAACCGCGCCTGTTCCGCCTGCCGCAGGCCAGCGCCATCATCAACCGCATGGGCTTCAACAACGACGGCGTGGACAGGCTGGTCGAGAACGTAAAGCGCGCCGAATATCGCGGCATATTGGGCATCAATATCGGCAAAAACGCCGCCACGCCGATCGAGAAGGCGGCGGACGATTATCTGATCTGCCTGCGCAAGGTGTATGCGCACGCCAGCTATGTCACCGTCAACATATCATCGCCCAACACCAAGAACCTGCGCCAACTCCAGGACGAAGAAGCGCTGAATAACCTGCTCGAATCACTCAAGACAGAGCAGCAAAAGCTTTCCGACACTCACGGCAAATATGTGCCCATCGTCCTGAAAATTGCACCGGATCTGACAGATGAGCAGATCGCACAGATCGCCCACCTGCTGATGCACCATCGCATCGACGCCGTGATCGCCACCAACACCACGCTGTCGCGCGAAGGCGTGGAGAATCTCGAACACGGTGCGGAAACCGGCGGCCTGAGCGGCGCCCCGGTGCGCGAAAAATCCACCGCCGTGATTCGCGCCCTCCATCAACACCTGCAAGGCGCGTTGCCGATCATTGGCGTCGGCGGAATCCTCAGTGGCGCGGACGCAGCCGAAAAAATCAACTCGGGCGCCAGCCTGGTGCAGATATACAGCGGCCTGATCTATCGCGGCCCGGAGTTGATAGCAGAAAGTTGTGCCGGTATTTTTCGAGCATCCGGCACCTAGTGTTTAATTGCATAAGTTAATAATAGTATTTCGGAGCTGAGCCCCCTTAACTTCACGCTTGCGCCAAACGAACGGCGATGCATTTTTA
>MGWZ01000018.1 GCA_001801175.1 Gallionellales bacterium RIFCSPLOWO2_02_FULL_57_47
CACCATGCGCACGGTGATATTTCTCATCGCTGGCAAGCTCAATTTTCAAAGATTCAACCCTCATGCCGCTTAATCCATTCGTTTTTCAAAAGAGCCGTTTTGTCCACTGAAATAAAGCGACGTCTAAGTATTATTAATTACTCTATAGCACTAAAATTTTCGGGTGAGGAAGAGAAGGCAATAAAAGAACTTAGCAAAGTCGATTGGTCAGCATCTTCTAATGATTTTCGACTTGCAGAGGCAGTTCTGCAAGAACGATTTGAGGAAGCCGCTATTCTAATGAATCGAATTGGAAAAGAAGGAGAAATGGTTAATGAACATGCTTATCACACTTGGCCTCTCTTCAATACATTTCGAGAGAATGCAGGATTTATGACAGCGTATGAAAAGATTTATGGCCGCCCATTCGTGGTTGAACTAAAACGTGCTGCAGATGCAGCTTTGACGGAAGCCACTAATATTGAAAAGATAAATGAAGAGGAAGCAGGCACCAAGTCTATAGAGGAAATCGCTGTAAATGTAGAGAGTGCCCATTAGTCATAAGTTGTGAAATCAAGTGCTTATCATGGCGCGTATCATACAAGGGTAATACGCATTGCTGCTCTTGCCACCCTCAAGCCGCATCCTCTCCCGTCGAACCCCTCGTTCGAGCACACGCCCTCGCTACGCGAGTGACGGTGCTCAACTCGAACGTTAAAGCAGGGCAAATATAGCCTCCCAGTGCCCACTTTTATCCCTTCGGGCGCACCACATTAAAAAATGCTTATTTCTCAATGAAGTAAGCCTTTTTCTTTACCATCTGACAAGATAAAACTGGGCACTTTTTATGAGATTCTGGCAATTTATGTCATAAACCGCCATACTGCTGCAAGCATTTTTTAGGAGAATTAGCATGTCAATGAACGTGTCTTTGCCACCTGAATTGGAAGCGCGTGTCCGCCAGCGTGTTGAGTCTGGCATGTATGGCTCGGCAAGCGAAGTAATTCGTGAAGCTTTGCGGTTGTTTGATGCTTATGAGCAGGTCAAGACGGCGAAGCTGGATAGCTTGCGTCAAGATATTGCACAGGGATTGAATGACGCTGCCAATAGTCGGGTAAAGGAAGTTGATTTTGCCAGCTTAAAACAGCAAGGTCGTAAACTTCTGAAAACTCGCAAAGCAGTTGCTTGATATCTCGTGTTCGCTTTACCAGCTCAGCGGAAGCCGATCTGCTGGAGCTGTGGTTGACTATAGCGGAAGAAAATCTGGTTGCAGCAGATGAGTTATTGGATACGATTCAATCAACGGTTTCGCTTTTAGATAGTCAGCCAGAGATGGGCAGGGCGCGCCCGGAACTAGCGGATCGGCTGCGCAGCATCCCGACTCGCACGCCGTACATCATTTTCTATTTGCCGGATGCAGGTGGCTTGCTGGTTGTTCGGGTGTTGCACCATGCACGAGATATTGATGCAGAATATTTTTCTTAAGGGATAGGCAATATCACTTTCCAGTGCCCAGATTTATCTCTTCGGGCGCGCCAATATCAAATTGGAACCGTGAAAATCCACTTGAGGGTTTTATCCAAAGCCCTGAATAACAAAATCAACGTTACATCTTTATGTGAAACGTTTTTCCTATCGCCTCTATGGTTTCCGGGCTATCCCACTCGTGGGCTCCGCGAACTTTTTCGAGCACGCGGCCATTGGCATCTACCAGAACGGTCAATGGAATCGTGTCGGCGCCCAGCATGTTTTCCAGGAACACGTGGCTGTCGTGGAAGTTAACAAACGAAATTTTCGACTTCTTGATAAACGCCGCAGCCTCGTTGCCGTCGTCGTCGGTTGAGATGCCGATAACATTGAACTGTTTCCCGTCATACCGGCGGGCAAGCCGGTCCAGCGAACCCATTTCTGCGCGGCAGGGGCCGCACCAACTGGCCCAGACATTGATGATCAGGGGCTTCCCGCGGTAATCGGAGAATTTTTTTGTATTGCCGGAAAATCCATGCAACGTCGCCTCGCGAAGATAACCGCCAATCTCGACCTCGCCGGGGGTGCCCGCAAATGCAGTCGCGGATATTGCCGATACCCAGAAGAAAACCAGAAAAATTGCTTTCATGTACCAGTCTACCTAATGAGACTCTGATTACTCAGCAGTCAGAAATTAAAGCTACAAAAAATTGTAGTTCATGTGTAGGAGCCCGATTTATCGGGCGATAGCCAATCTTAAAATCGCCCGATAAATCGGGCTCCTACAACGACGCTTTGGCTTAAGCAATGATTTCGACTATTGGTGCATGTGTCGCCTAACTAACTGACTGCTGTGTAATTCCTAAAACATGGTTCGATACATTTCCCGTTTGCCCTGAGTGCCGCGCGTAGCGCGGTGTATCGAAGGGTACGAACGGGAAATACTCACCACGAACGGACTTAATCAGAGATTTCATAATCGTTGAAACACCCTGTACTCATTAATATCGCTACCGAAGCCAAAGTGTTCCGGGATCAACCGGGATCGGTCAGCCCAGCAAGTTCGCCAGCGTCAGCAGCAAAAGCAACATCAGCCAGAACACCACCGAGCGCCATACCAGCCCGACGGCGCTTTGCATGAAGTCGGCATCGGCATCGTCGCCGATACCCAGCTCCGGCCTGTCGAACGGCAAGCCTCCTTGCGGGATCGGCATGCCGAGGCGCACGCCCAATGCGCCCGCGCCGCTGGCGAGCAATATTCCTGACTCGGGATCCGGCCAGCTTTCCGCCTGGGTGCGCCAGCAGTAAGCCGTGTCCTCAAAATTTCCGACAATGGCGAAAGTCATCGCGGTCAGGCGGATCGGCAGCCATTCCAGTACATAAAATGCTTTGCGCGCGAACCCGCCGAACTCGTCTGCACCAAATTCATCCGGTTCGTTTGCGACCTCTTCGGCCCAGCGAGTGCGCAGAAATTGCCCGAGGCGATACAGCAACGCGCCTGCTGCGCCGCCCAGGCCCAGCGCGCTGAACAGCACGAACCAGACGATCACGCCAAACACGTTGCGGTGCGAGGCGATCAGCGCCTCTTCGATGGTGACGCGCGCCACTTCTTCGGCATTCAGTTCATGCGATGGGATACCGCGCCACCTGGTCAGCAGTCCGCGCGCCTCATCCAGCTTGCCCGCGCGTAACGCCTGATGAATATCGGTGAAGTAATGGCTGAACTGGCGAAAGCCCATCGTGAGATACAGCACCAGCACGTCGAATGCCCAGGCAAAGATCGGGTGCACCCGATCTAACAGCCAGAACAGCACCACCACACCGGCCAGCAGCGGTACTACCGCCAGCGTCCAGGCGATCTTGCCGTGCTTGTAGGCACCGGCATTGAAGTGCCTTTGAAAGAAATCAACGTAGTGGGATAGCCAGCCGTACAGGTATTTACGCGAGGAGAGCGGGTGGATTTGCTCCAGCAACAGCGCGGCGATCAAGGCAAGCAGGCTCATGGCATCAGTAAAGCGTCAACGATGGGATGATGCGAAAGATAGCACACAACGATAGCGTTGCGCTGATGTGGCGATTAACTGCCGGATTTGTTCCATTGGGTAGTTCGTGTGCAGGAATGGGCCATGCCCGCGAAAATAAATCGCGGGCATGGCCCACTCTTACAATACCCGAGGAATCGCCGGCTTATTCACCCAAGCTGCCTTTGCGAAAAGACTTTAGCTGCGAGCGAAGCGCGGCAGGAAGCGACAGACCACGTTTCCGTCATTGCGAGGAGGCGCAGCCGACGCGGCGGCAATCCAGCAGTGCAGCGATAGCCCCGACAAAAACCTTCTGGATTGCCGCGTCGCTACGCTCCTCGCAATGACGATCCAATCATCGCTTCGCTAAACAATCATCCCCGCCGCGACCGTATTATTGGTCGCCTCGTCGATCACGATGAAACTGCCGGTGCCGTGATCGATCAGGTAATGGTCGATCACCAGCGGTTGCTGAACTTTCAGGGCGACGCGGGCGATGTCGTTCATGTTCAGCACGCTGACCGGATGCTGTTCCAGCGTGTTCACGTCCACGCGGTAATCAATCCGCGAGAACAGGCACTTCGCCGTGCGCGTGGTGTGCTTGACGAAGTACTTGCGATTCTTGTCCAGCGGTGTTTCGGACAGCCAGCACAGCATCGCCTCGAATTCCTTGGCGACGCCCGGCGGGTTGGAGCTGCTCTTCACAAACATATCGCCGCGTGAAATATCGATCTCGTCTTCCAGTGTCAGTGCCACCGATTGAGGCGCATAGGCGCGCTGCAAGTTGCCGTCGTAGGTGACGATCTCCTTGATGCGTGTCGTGCGCCCGCCGGGGAGGACGGTAATTTCTTCGCCGACCGCGATTTCGCCCGATTCGATGCGCCCCATGAATCCCCTGAAGTCATGGAATTCCTCGGTTTGCGGGCGGCATACCCATTGCACCGGAAAACGGAAATCGGTGGTGTTCAGGTCGTTGTCGATCTCGACGTTTTCCAGCAATTCCATCAGCGTCGTGCCCTGATACCAGTCCAGGTTGGTGCCGCGATCCACCAGCATATCGCCGATCAACGCCGACAAGGGAACGCAGGTGATGTTTTGCAAACCGAGCTGGGCTGCGAAGGCCAGATACTCTGTGCAAATCTCATTGAAGCGCGCTTCGGAGTAATCCACCATGTCCATCTTGTTCACCGCCAGCACGATGTGCGGGATGCCGACCAGGCTGGCCAGGTAGGTATGGCGGCGCGTCTGAACCAGCACGCCCTTGCGCGCGTCGACGAGGATGACCACGAGGTTGGCGGTGCTGGCGGCAGTCACCATGTTGCGCGTGTATTGCTCATGCCCCGGCGTGTCGCCGATGATGAACTTGCGCTTGGGCGTGGCGAAGTAGCGGTACGCCACGTCGATGGTGATGCCCTGTTCGCGCTCGGCCTGCAGGCCGTCGGTGAGCAGCGACAGATCGACGGCGGCCATGCCGCGTTTCTCGCTGGTTTTGGAAATCGCCGAAAGCTGGTCCTCGAAAATCGATTTGGAGTCGTGCAGCAGGCGTCCGATCAGCGTGCTCTTGCCGTCGTCCACGCTGCCTGCGGTGATGAAACGTAATAATTGTGTAGCGTTGTTCATAATTGGAACCTTAAAAATTCAAATGATCACTGGGGCCAGGTTCCTTCCCCCTCTCAGGGGAAGGTTAGGATGGGGGTAGTTCACTTGAACCGTCAATGTTTCTACCCCCTCCCTAGCCCTCCCCCTGCAAGGGGGAGGGAACCCATCAGAAATACCCTTCCTTCTTGCGCAGCTCCATCGAGGCATCCGAGGTCTGGTCATCCATGCGCGTCGCACCGCGTTCGGTGATGCGCGTAGTGGCCGTCTCTGCGATGATTTCATGCGCATTTTTGGCGTCGGATTCCACCGGGCAGGTGCAGGTGATGTCGCCGACGGTGCGAAAGCGCACCGTGACACGCTCGACCTTTTCGCCCGGTTGGGGTTGCACAAGGTGCGAAACCGGCGCCAGTTGCCCGTTGCGCCGGATCACTTCGCGTTCATGGGCGTAATAGATATCGGGAATCTCCAGCTTCTCGCGCTCGATGTATTGCCAGATGTCCATTTCCGTCCAGTTGCTGATCGGGAACACGCGGATGTTTTCACCCGGATGCACCCGGGTGTTGTAGATATCCCACAGTTCCGGGCGCTGGTTCTTCGGGTCCCACTGGCCGAACTCGTCCCGGAACGAGAAGATGCGCTCCTTGGCGCGGGCTTTTTCCTCGTCGCGGCGCGCGCCGCCCATGCAGGCATCGAAGCCGAATTCGGTGATGGTCTCCAGCAGCGTGACCGACTGGAACACGTTGCGGCTCTGCGTATCACTCTTCAGCACCACCGTGCCCTTTTTGATGGAATCTTCCAGCGAACGCACGATCAGCCGTTCGCCCAGATCGGCAGCCAGTTTGTCGCGGGTGGCGATCACTTCCGGGAAATTGTGCTCGGTGTCGATATGCACCAGCGGAAAGGGAAACTTCGCCGGCCGGAACGCCTTCTCCGCCAGGCGCAACATCACGATGGAATCCTTGCCGCCGGAAAACAGCAGCGCGGGGTTTTTGCACTCCGCCGCAACCTCGCGCATGATGTGGATGGATTCGCTTTCCAGCGCGTCCAGGTGGGTAAATATGTGTGCAGTCATCTTCAATTTTCTTTCACTTCTTCATACGTCAAAATCGGCCTTCGTAGGGTGCGTTTCACGCACCATGGTGCGTGAAACGCACCCTACCAAATCTACATGCTACGCGCGTTTCAAAAGAACGGGTTTGACTACGTGCAAGCCACATTCCTTGTCTTCGGGGTTTTCCCACCACCATCTGCCGGCACGGATATCTTCGCCCGGTGTGATGGAGCGGGTGCACGGCGCGCAGCCGAGGCTGGGGTAAAACTGGTCGTGCAGCTTGTTGTAAGGCACATCGTGCTGCCTGATGTAGGCCCACACATCCTTATTCGACCATTCCAGCAACGGGTTGAATTTCTGCAAGCCGAAATCGGCATCAAACGACGACACCTCCAGGTTGCCGCGCGTGACCGCCTGGTCGCGGCGCAATCCGGTGACCCACGCCTTCTTGCCCCGCAAAGCGCGGCGCAACGGCTCGACCTTGCGCACGAAGCAGCAGCTTTTGCGCGATTCCACGCTGCCGTAAAATCCATTCACCCCGTTTTGCGCGACGTATTTTTCCACCGCCGCGCTGTCCGGAAAATACACTTTCAACGGCACGCTGTAGCGGTCAGAGACCTCCTGCATCAAGTCGTAGGTTGCCTGCGGCAGGCGTCCGGTATCCAGGCTGAACATTTCGATGTTCAACTGGTGTTTGGCAATCAGGTCTGTCAGTACCATGTCTTCCGCGCCCAGGCTGTTGGCGAAGCAAACCGGCGAAAAATCGCGCACCGCTTGCTGTAGCACTGTAACCACCCGGTCAATTTTTTCTTGCATGTCCATTTCTCCTCTACCGTCCTCTATATCGCCAGGCCGGCTACTGCTTCATTTAAATCAAGTTGCGCATCCTGTTCCGCCGCAAATGTCGCCGCCTTCACCGTCCAGCCATCCACCGCCGCACTGATCGGCGCGAGCTCTTCACCGCCGATCTCATCCGCATTCGCCAGGGCAGCGGCTGCCTTGGCAAACTCGTCGGCAATCGCTCCGGGCATCAGTTGATGCAATTGCCCGGCAAGCTTGGCCAGATCGTCCTGGCGAACACCGCCCAGCAATTGCGCTATCCCTGAGCCGAGCAAGCGCAGAATTGCTTGGTTACATTGCGCCGCTTCGCCGAACTTGCGCTGGAACACCAGCGCGTTGCGATACTCGCGCTCATGTGCGGCCTCGAAGAAATTCGCGCCGATCATCACTTGCGACACGCCCGCGCATTCGCCGCCGCCCAGATTCAGCACGCGGAAGTCCGCTGCGTCGCCGTAATCGCGCATGACCGAATGCAAATCTGCCGCCTTCACATCCGCCAGATCCGCCAGCAACTGCTTGAAATACCCCTCCTCCCGAGCGCGTGCCCAGGTAAAGAAGCTCGCTTCCCCGCTTTCCAGATGCGCACCTTGCACGCGATCAATGGCTTGCTTGACACGCACCACCGGTATCGCAGGGCCTTTCAGCGCCAGCGCCCCGTCCCTTATGCCTTCGCCGGGCGCACCGCTGCTGGCCATGCCGCTGCCGGCAAAATACATCTGGTAGTGCGGCACCAGTTTGCCGTGCAGGCGTTTGCCTTCGCCGTAAATGCCGATATCACCGGTCTCGGGTTGCGCGCAACCATTGTGGCAACCGGAGACCCGTATGTTCAAATCGGCACGCCCGCCGGAAAGCTCGGGTGCGGCCTGCATGCTGGCAGTGATGCCGAGACGGCAGGTGGATGCGCCTGGGCAAGCCACCACGTTGTCTCCCAAACCCGGCTCGCGCAAACCGAGAGCGGCCAGTCCGTCGCGCAGCGCAGCCACCCTGGCTTGCGGCACGTTGAGAATCGTCAGGTTCTGGTCCTGCGTAGTACGAATCTCGCTCAACCCCTGTGCGCGCAGCAACGCGGCGATACCGTGCAACTGCACCGGTCTGATGTCACCTATCGGCAAAGCGATAGTCATCACGGACAAGCCATCCTGGCGTTGTGCAAACAACTTGCGCGGCGCGCCCTGCCCGGGAGCCTGGCCGCCTGTTTGCGCGCGCCATTCGCCTTTCGGATACGGCTGATCGGCCAGCGCCTGCCTGGTGCGCTCGAATTCTTCGCGATACTTTTCCCGGAAACCGTCCACGCCGAAACGCTCGACCAGAAACTTGATGCGTGATTTCGCGCGCCTGGTCCGATCAGAGTATTTGTTGTGCAAGGTCACCAGAGCCTCAACCGCGAACAACAATTCATGCTCAGGAATGAATTCCTCGACCACGATCGCCTCGCGCGGCTTGTGCCCCAGCCCGCCGGCAGCCCTGACCATAAAGCCGTGCTGGCCGTCCTTGTTGACGGCGACCACGCCGCAATCGTGCAGCATCGCCTGCGCGCAATCCGATTCGCAAGCCGAGAAACTAATCTTGAATTTGCGCGGCAATTGCTGGTTCAGCGGATTGCGCAGAAAGTGCTTTACCACTCCATCCAGATGTTGCGTCACATCGACGTGCTCACGCGGGCATACTCCGGACAGGCTGCAAGCCGTGATATTGCGCACCGTATTGCTGCACGCCTCGCGCGTGGTCATGCCAACCGTGGACAGGCGGCGCATCGCGGCAGGCGCGCTATCGAGCGGAATGAAATGAACCTGTATCGACTGGCGCGTGGTGACATGCGCAATGCCCCTCTCGGAGTAGGTCTCGGTGACATCCGCAACCGCATCCAGTTGCTCCGGCGACAAACGCCCGCCGGGCACCTTGATGCGCAGCATGTAAAAATTCGGCTGGCGCTGGCCATACACGCCATGCTGCAAACGCGTCGCAGTCATGCGATCCAGGTCCATGCCACCTTCGTTGAAGGTTTGAATGACCTGTTCGAAGCGGTTAATTTCTTCAAGGTCGGAAAAATTCTGTATGTTCAAGCTCATCGTGCTTTCCTTTAATTTCAGTTTTATCCTGGCTAACGGGCATGGCAAGAACGCCACCCCTGAAAATGAAACTTGCCATGCCCGTTTCCCTCTCCCCTCCCGCAAGCGGGCGAGGGAGCAAACGAATCGCTACGCGAATTTCACGTTAATGCAGCGCCATCCTGGCGCCGATAATCAACAACATGGTCGCCAGCAGGGGGCGCAATACCTTTTCCGGTACCCTGGCACCAAGATGGCTGCCGATATAAATTCCCGGCAACGAACCAAGCAATAAACTGCCCAGCAGCACCAGATCCACCGTACCCAATGCCATGTGCCCCATGCCGGCCAGCGCGGTCAGCGGCACTGCATGGACAATGTCGGTGCCCACCACCTTGACCGCCGGCATGCGCGGATACAGGAACAGCAAGGCGACCGTTCCCAGCACGCCCGCGCCAACCGAAGAAATCGTCACCAGCACGCCGACGACGACACCCGTTGCTATCGTCGCAGCGGGCAGATAGCGGTGATGCAATTCGTACACCGTGCCGTCCTTGCGCCGTGCAATTTTCTTGATCTGCTCTTTCAGCAACAGCGCGGCAGCGGTCAGCAATAGCGCCACGCTCAACACACTGGTCACCAGTCCGCGCAATGTCTTCTCGTCCAGTTGCAGATATTTCAGCAGCGCTATCGTGATCACCGCGGCGGGCAAGCTTCCCAAAGCTAGCAATCCCACCACTTTCCAGTCCACCGAGCCGCGCTTGCCATGCACCCAGCCGCCCAGCGACTTGGTCAGTGACGCATAAAGCAGGTCGGTGCCGACTGCGGTCGCCGGAGAAACACCGAAGACCAGCACCAGCAGCGGCGTCATCAGCGAACCGCCGCCGACCCCGGTGACACCGATGATCAGCCCGACCAGAAAGCCGGATAATGTGTACATCCAGTCCATTTTTGCTACCATTTATTACATCGATGGCGCGCATTCTAGTTCGCGAGCCTTATATTCCTAAATACTTTTATGTTAGAATTTTATAACCTTAGAATATATAGAAAAATTTGCCATGAATTTACAGCAACTTCGATATTTGAATGAAATCGTGCGCCAGGGACTGAAAATATCCGACGCAGCCGCTGCGCTGTACACCTCTCAGCCCGGCGTCAGCAAACAGATCAGGCTGCTGGAGGAAGAGTTGGGCATCGAGATCTTCGTGCGCAACGGCAAGCGCCTTGTTGCCGTCACCGAACCCGGCAAGGCCGTGCTGGCTATCGCCCGGCGCATGCTGCACGATGCGGAAAATCTTAAACAGGCCGCGCAGGAATTTCATTCGCAGGACAGCGGCCGCCTGACCATCGCCACCACCCACACCCAGGCGCGCTACGCCCTGCCGCCGACCGTCAAGCAATTCATCAAACGCTACCCCGGCGTGCAGCTGGGGCTGCACCAGGGCAACCCGACCCAGATCGCCGAGCAGGTGTTGAGCGGCGAGGCGGATATCGGCATCGCCACCGAAAGCCTGTCGCTGTACGACGACCTGGTGACGCTGCCATGCTACGAATGGAACCATTGCGTCATTACCCCGCTGCATCACCCGTTGCTGGAGGAGAAGAAGCTGACACTGGCGAAAATCGCGCAATACCCGATCATCACCTATGACTTTGCCTTCAGCGGGCGCGGCAAGATCAATGCCGCGTTCGAAGCCGCAAATATCCATCCCAACATCGCGCTGACCGCGATCGATGCGGACGTGATCAAGACCTATGTGGAACTGGGGCTGGGCATCGGCATCCTGGCGAAAATGGCATTCATCCCGGAACGCGACAAGCACCTGCGCATGATGGATGCCGGGCACCTGTTCAAACCCAGCACCACGCGGATTGCGATACGCAAGAACGAGTACCTGCGCGGGTATACCTACGATTTCATCGAATTATTTGCCCCGCACCTGACACGCGAGGTGGTGGCGAAGGCGATGCATGTTTCGTCTTCAGCGGAGTAATTTTGTTGCTAGTGTTTAATTGCATAAGTTAACAATAGTATTTCGGAGCTGAGCCCCCTTAACTTCACGCTTGCGCCAAACGAACGGCGATGCATTTTTAT
>MGWZ01000019.1:0-1367 GCA_001801175.1 Gallionellales bacterium RIFCSPLOWO2_02_FULL_57_47
GAACAGTTTTTCGCGCACGCTTTGGTACAAGGCGTCGGCATCGCCGTCCTGGAAATCGGTGCGGCCGCAGCCGTCGATCAGCAACGCATCGCCGGTGAATACCCGGTCGCCCGCCAGGTAGGAAAAGTGGCCGGCGGTGTGGCCCGGGGTGTGCAGGGGCTGCAGCGTAATGCCGCCCACCTGCAGCGGCGTGCCCTCTTCGATGCCGAGGTCGGTGCAGGGCAGCCGGTCGCAGGCCGGCGCCGCGATCCGGCTTCCAGTGCGCTTCTTCAGTTCCAGCGCGGCCGTGATATGGTCGGCGTGGATGTGGGTCTCGAGCGTGCAGGCCAAGGTCAGGCCCAGGCGCTCGAGTTCGGCCAGGTCGCGCGGGACGGCGACGATGACCGGATCGATCAACACGGCCTGGCCGGTTTCCACGCAGCCGAGCAGATAGGTATAGGTGCTGGACAGCGGCTCGAACAACTGGCGGAAGATCATAGGGAGTCCCTGGCTAACGTGTAATACATCGCCAAGCGCGCTGTGTCAGGTTCGAGCGTAGCGAGCCTATCAGTAGCCTCCCCGTGAGGGGAGGAGGGGAGGGGCGGGCCCATTTGCCAGCTTGGGGCCCATCGACGGTGCGAGATTTCATAGTGCGGGGTGGCTTATCGACGCCATGAGCGTTGGATCAGGCGGTTTCACTCATGCGCGATCGGCGCGTCGGTGAACAGGAATTGCTTCAAATGACTTGAGAATTTGGGGTCTTTACGCCGGATCCACTCCAGCAGCATCGAAGCGTGCTCCTTCTCCTCGTCCCGGTTGTGCACCAGGATGGCCCTGAGCACGGAGTCTTGGCAGGCATCCGCGCGCTGGTTGTACCAGTCCGCGGCTTCCAGCTCTTCCATCAGCGACACGATGGCTCTATGCATGTCGCGCGTTTCGGCGGAAAGTTCTTCGACGGGTTCGTGATAACCGACACTGGACATCCGATGCTCCCTATGAATGGTGGATTTGTTGCGGAAACCTGTTTGGCGTACTCATCGGCGCTCCTGCGGCGCGGCGGCGGTTACGCGCCAGACGGCTTTGCCGACATCGTCGGCGACCAGCAAGGCACCCTGGCGGTCGATGGCGACGCCGACCGGGCGGCCGTATGCCTTGCCGTCCTCGTTGAGAAATCCGGTCAGCACGTCGAGCGGGACTCCGGCTGGCTTGCCATTGACGAAGGGGACGAAGATCACCTTGTAGCCGCTGTGCGGGCGGCGGTTCCAGGAGCCGTGCTGGCCGACGAACATGCCCTTGGCGAAAGCCGGCGCCAGCGCGGCGCCGACCGCGGCGGCCAGGCCGAGCGAGGCGGTGTGCGGGCCGAGGGCATAGTCGGGAACGATGGCGCG
>MGWZ01000019.1:1591-2563 GCA_001801175.1 Gallionellales bacterium RIFCSPLOWO2_02_FULL_57_47
GCGCGCCGTTCTTGAGGTCCACCTCCCACACGGCGGCTCGCCCGGCTTCGACTTCCATGCCGCGTTCGGCCACGTTACTGTTGGAGCCGATGCTCACATAGAGTCGGGCGCCATCGCGGCTCGCGATCAGGTTCTTGGTCCAGTGATGGTTGATCGGCCCGCCCGGCAGTTCGACCAGCCGCGTGCCGGGCGCGGTGATGCGCGTGTCGCCCGCCGCATAAGGGAAGCGCAACACCGCGTCGGCGTTGGCCACGTAAAGGCTGTTGCCGACCAGCGCCATGCCGAACGGCGAGCTGAGCCCGGCCAGCAGCACCGTGCGCAGATCGGCAATGCCGTCGCCATCGGTGTCGCGCAACAGCGTGATGCGGTTGGCGCTGGGCACCGCCGCGCCGGCGCGTTGCATCACCAGGCCGGTGATCCAGGCCTTGAAGCCATAGTCGGTTTCGGCTTTGGGCGGAGCATTGGTCTCCGCCACCAGCACGTCGCCGTTGGGCAGCACGTAAAGCCAGCGCGGATGGTCGAGGCCGCGGGCGAAGGCGGCGACGCTCATTCCGGCTGCGGCCTGTGGCATGACGCCGGCAGGCCAGCCGATCGCGGGCGCGATATTCACGGTCGGAATCAGCGATTCTTGCGCTACGGGCAATGCGGGCTGCGGCCCGGTTCCGGCGGCGATCGGCAGCGTGGCCATGTCACCACAGGCGCCAAGTGACAGGGCCGCCAGTGTCATCGACAGCAGGAATTTCAGGTTCATGAATCCCTTCCTTCCAGGCAAACAGGCCAGCGTCTACTTGCGCCGCGGACGCGACAGAACAGGCCGTGCCGCCTGCAGCCGGCCGGCACGCAATTCGACCACGGCCTTGGCCACGGCGCGCGCCACATTGCGCGCTTCTTCGTGCACCGCCAGGTCCCGATCCAGCGCCTCGTGACTGCTCGCATACGGCTCGTAGTAGCCGATGTAGCGGTCCAGCTTGG
>MGWZ01000019.1:2585-3002 GCA_001801175.1 Gallionellales bacterium RIFCSPLOWO2_02_FULL_57_47
ACCCATCCAGTCGAGCCAGTCGGACAGCGCGCGGCGCGCGTCGTCGACCCCGGCCACGTCGCCGTGCACGATCAGGCCGTAGGCGCGCCCGGCCAGATGCTGCGGATAGTCCCAGCCGGCCAGTTCGAGTTCCTTGGCCTTGGCGGCCTTCTTGCCGCCGGTCGAGGTCGGGTCCGGGTTGCCGCCATCGGCGCAGACCAGGCGGTCGATCATCAGTTTCAGCGGGCTCGGGCTCTGGTACCAATACACGGGCGAGACGATGATCACCGCATGGGCGGCGGTCCAGCGTTCGTAGATCTCCGCCATCCAGTCGTTGGTCTGATTCAGCGCGTGATTCGGGTAGCAACTGCAGGGCCAGTGGCACAAGGGCATCGCAGTCGACACGCAGCCCTTGCAGGGGTGGATCTTGCGTCCGTA
>MGWZ01000019.1:3090-3387 GCA_001801175.1 Gallionellales bacterium RIFCSPLOWO2_02_FULL_57_47
GTTTTCGAGATCTCGCCCGGGCAGGTGCCATCGTTGCGCGCCGAGCCGCAGATCAGCAGCACCCGCGAGGGGGTCAGCGGATCGGCCCAGCGCAACTGCGCGTCGTCGATGCGCTGTCTTGTCGCCAGCCACTCGCTCGACAAGTCGTAGTCGGGATCGGCATGGCCCGGCCCGGCCTTCTGCGTGAAGGGCGCCTTGCGGCCTTCGCTGTAGGCCTGCCAGGCGATTTCTTCGAGCCGCGCTATCGACTGATCTTCGGCGCGGAAGGCCGGATCGACGAAGGAGGCGCGAAAGCGC
>MGWZ01000019.1:3535-3843 GCA_001801175.1 Gallionellales bacterium RIFCSPLOWO2_02_FULL_57_47
CGACCGCAGCCTCGATGACTTTCCGCGCGCTGGCCGTCTCCTGCTCCGTCAGGGTTTCCGCGACCAGCACCACCTGACCGCTGGCGATCGCATCGCGGACCAGGTCCGAAAGCCAGCCGTCCTTGTGCTTGACGCCCGTCTGGGCTCCTGCCGCGGCACCGACCAGGCCGCCGAGGCTGGCACCCCAGCCGAGCATGACCAGCGGGGCCACCAGGGGGCTGGCTATGAACAGGCTCAGGCTGCCGGCGACGATCGCCACCTGGGCCAGGGCGCCGATGCCGGTGCCGACCGCGGCGCCGATCGCGCCG
>MGWZ01000019.1:3863-4127 GCA_001801175.1 Gallionellales bacterium RIFCSPLOWO2_02_FULL_57_47
CACTTCGTTGTCGGCCGATCCCGGCGCCGGGGTGGGCGGTACCGACTCGGCATCCAGCAGATGCAGCCGGGTGCGTGGCAAACCAAGCTCGATCAGCCGGGCAAGTGCAGTTTCGGCTTCTTCGCGGTGGGCAAAAAAGCCCGATACATGGTGGCGGTAAGGGTTCATGGCGCAACTCCAGGACGTGTTCCGCGGAACGATATTCAAGGCTACGCGGTGCGGTCCGCGCGCTCTGTGCGCCATCGCACCAAGGCGACGCCGGCG
>MGWZ01000019.1:4251-4468 GCA_001801175.1 Gallionellales bacterium RIFCSPLOWO2_02_FULL_57_47
TCTCCCGGAGATCCCATTTCACGGAAATCGCCAATGTCCAAGGCACGAAGGGCCCCCGTTCTTGTCCATGATGCCGCCAGGACCGGCGGTTTGACCGAATTGCGGCATCAGGAATCCCTGCTTAAAACCGGGGCCTTGCAGAATGCGATTCTGAACAGCGCCAACTTCTCCAGCATCGCCACCGACGAAAAGGGCGTGATCCAGATTTTCAACGTCG
>MGWZ01000019.1:4476-10410 GCA_001801175.1 Gallionellales bacterium RIFCSPLOWO2_02_FULL_57_47
CGCATGCTGGGCTACGCCGCTGCCGACGTCATGAACAAGATCACCCCGGCCGACATTTCCGATCCGCAGGAGGTCATCGCCCGCGCCAAGGCCTTGAGCAAGGAACTCAAGACGCCGATCGCGCCGGGTTTCGAAGCCCTGGTGTTCAAGGCCTCGCGCGGCATCGAGGACATCTACGAACTGACCTACATCCGCAAGGACGGCAGCCGCTTTCCGGCGGTGGTGTCGGTCACCGCGTTGCGCGACGCGCAGGACGCCATCATCGGCTACCTGCTGATCGGCACCGACAACACTGCGCGCAAGCAGATCGAAGCAGAGCAGCAGAAACTCGACCAGCGGCTGCGCGACCAGCAGTTCTACACCCGCTCGCTGATCGAATCCAACATCGACGCGATCATGACCACCGATCCGTCCGGCATCATCACCGATGTCAATAAGCAGATGGAGGTGCTCACCGGCTGCACGCGCGATGAACTGATCGGCGCGCCGTTCAAGAACTACTTCACCGATCCGGAGCGGGCCGAGGCAGCTATCAAACAGGTGCTGAGCGAAAAGAAAGTCACCAACTACGAGCTCACCGTGCGCGCCAGGGACAGCAAGGAAACCGTGGTGTCCTACAATGCGACCACTTTCTACGATCGGGACAGGAGGCTGCAGGGCGTGTTTGCCGCTGCGCGCGATGTCACCGAACGCAAACGCCTGGATCAGGAGCTGGAGAGCGCCAAGTCTGTGGCGGAAAAAGCCAACCTCGCCAAATCGGATTTCCTTTCCAGCATGAGCCATGAGCTGCGCAGCCCGCTCAATGCCATTCTCGGGTTCGCCCAGTTGCTGGATGCAGATTCCCCGCCGGCAACGCCCGCCCAGAAGGAAAGCATAGCCCAGATTCTTCAGGCTGGATGGCATCTGTTGAAGCTGATCAACGAGATCCTCGATCTCGCCAAGGTCGAGTCCGGGCAGGTGCCGCTGTCAGAGGAGCCTGTGTCGCTGGCCGAAGTCATGCTCGAATGCCAGGCCATGATCGAACCGCAGGTTCAACAGCGTGGCATCAAACTGACCTTTCCACAGTTCGACATGCCTAACTTTGTCCGTGCCGATCGCACCCGGTTGAAGCAGGTTCTCATCAACCTGCTTTCCAACGCGATCAAATACAACCGAGAGCAGGGAACGGTCGAGGTGAAATGCGCCGAGAGCACGCCGGGACGCATTCGCACCAGCGTCAAAGATAGCGGCGCGGGATTGCCTCCGGAACAGCTGGCGCAACTCTTTCAGCCGTTCAATCGGCTCGGACAGGAGACCGGCGCCGAGGAAGGCACGGGCATCGGTCTCGTGGTGGCCAAGCGACTGGTCGAACTGATGGGAGGCACTATCGGCGTGGAAAGCACCGTCGGGGTGGGCAGTGTGTTCTGGTTCGAACTCCTCTCGGTTGCCGAGCCACGCCTTTCCATGGAAGGAGGCGACCCAGCGGCATTAGCCCAACCGCAGTTGCCTCGCGGAACGCGGCTACACACCCTGCTCTATGTGGAGGATAACCCGGCGAACCTGAAACTGGTCGAGCAAATCATCGCGCGCCACCCCTATGTTCGCCTGCTGACTGCGGTGAACGGGAATAGCGGCATCGAGATTGCGCGCGCTTCTCTGCCGGAGTTGATCCTGATGGACATCAATCTGCCCGGCATCAACGGCTACGAAGCCCTGAAAATACTGCGCTCAGACCCGGCCACCGCGCACATCCCCGTCATTGCGATCAGTGCCAATGCCATGCCCCTTGACGTCGAGAGGGGCCTGAAGGCGGGATTCTTCCGCTACATAACCAAGCCCATCAAGGTCAATGAGTTCATGGAGGCGCTGGATGTGACGCTGGAATTTGCAGAAAAAAATTCTGACAACAGCAAATAAAGGGGCGGCGATTCTCATGATAAGTTCATCTGACATTTTTCACGGCAAAGTCCTGATCGTCGACGATCAGGAAGCCAATGTCATTCTGCTCGAGCGGATGCTGCGCGGTGCCGGCTATGTTTCCATCGCGTCCACGATGGATCCGGGCGAGGTCTGCGAACTGCACCGCAACAACCGCTACGATTTGATCCTGCTCGATCTGCAGATGCCCGGCATGGACGGATTCCAGGTGATGGAAGGACTCAAGAAAATCGAACCGGACGGGTACCTTCCGGTGCTTGTCATCACCGCCCAACCGGCTCACAAGCTGCGGGCACTCCAGGCCGGCGCCAAGGATTTCATCAGCAAGCCGTTTGAGATGGCCGAGGTACTGGCACGAGTCCACAATATGCTGGAAGTGCGCCTGTTGCACGGGAAAACGAAGAGCTACAGCATGGAGCTGGAACAAAAGATTCAGGAAGTGGAGGCAAGTCGCGATCTGATCAATCGCCAAAGTGGCGAGGTCAAGCGCCTCTACGATGAACTCGTGGCGGAGCTCAAGCGCTCAATCGAGTTGAGCGCCCAGCCTGGCGTCATGGTGGGTGTCGAAAAAGAAGAACGTGTGTCCACGCCATGGCCCCGCAGCATGCGGCTACGCCACCCGTGGCTGCAGTTCAACCTGTTTACCTCGCTGCTGGGCGGCAGCATGGTGTTGCTGTTCCATGACACCATTAACCGGCTGCTGATTCTTGCCGTGTTCGTGCCGATTCTGATCAGCCAGACCAACAACACCGGTGGACAGACGCTGGCGATCACCCTGCGCGGGCTCGCGCTGGGCGATCTGAAAGCGGGCAGGGAAAAAGCGCTGATCATGAAGGAAGCGCTGCTCGGCTTGCTGAACGGCGTCTTCGTCGGCCTGGTGGCGGCCGTGGCGATGTACGCAGCCGCGACCCTCATGCACCTGCCCATCGCCCCCATCCTCAGCCTGGTCGTGTTCCTCGCGATGACCGGCAGCTGTGTTTTCAGCAGCATCAGCGGCGCCGTCGTGCCGCTCGCCCTGAAAAAATACGGTGCCGACCCCGCCACCGCTTCCACCATTGTGCTCAACACGATTGCCGGCGTGGCGGCTTTGCTGCTGTTGTTCGGGCTGGCGACGGTAATGGTGGGGTGAGACATGCAGGGTTAGTGGCAACATTTGCAGGAATGGATCTGCCTGGAGTAAATAATCAGGGGTTGCGATTCTCATGATAAGTTCATCTGACATTTTTCACGGCAAAGTCCTGATCGTCGACGATCAGGAAGCCAATGTCATTCTGCTCGAGCGTATGCTGCGCGGTGCCGGCTATGTTTCCATCGCATCCACAATGGATCCGGGCGAGGTCTGCGAGCTGTACCGCAACAACCGCTACGACCTGATCCTGCTCGATCTGCAGATGCCCGGCATGGACGGATTCCAGGTGATGGAAGGACTCAAGAAAATCGAAACGGATGGCTACCTTCCGGTGCTTGTCATCACCGCCCAACCGGCTCACAAGCTGCGCGCACTCCAGGCCGGCGCCAAGGATTTCATCAGTAAGCCGTTTGAGATGGCCGAGGTGCTGGCACGCGTTCACAACATGCTGGAAGTGCGTCTGTTGCACGAGGAGGCCCGCAATCACGGCAAGATGCTGGAATCCCTGGCGCTGAAGGACCCGCTGACGGGGCTTGCGAACAGACGACTGCTAGACGAAAGAATGTCGATGGTTCTGGTCCATGCGCGAAGGAACAAGGAATCCATGGCGGTGGTGTATCTTGATCTGGACGGATTCAAGCAGATCAACGACACATTTGGGCACGGCGCCGGGGACGTTCTGCTGAAAATGGTCGCAGGGCGCATGGTGGCAGCGGTGCGCGAAGAGGATACGGTGGCGCGCCTGGGCGGTGATGAATTTGTGATAGTGCTGTGGCACGTCAGCGGTACCGACGATGCGGCCAAGGTGGCGTTAAAAGTGATCGAGGCAGTGTCGCAACCCTATGACATCGAGGGACATACCGTTAGCATAACTGCCAGTGCAGGCGTAGGCATTTATCCTGTCCATGGCGAGGACGCGGACACGCTGATGAAGAGCGCTGACCTGGCCTTGTACGAGGCCAAGCGCGCGGGCAAGAACGTTTGTCGAATCTCGGAGCGCATAGACCTCTCAGCGGCAGCGCCGCAGTCAGCATGACCCGCACTCATTATAGCGCGCCATTGCCAGATGCGTCAGAAAAAATGAAGGATGAACAATGAGATATCCCAAACTGCGGTCTGCAACCAATATCATTCGCTGGAGCAGCAACTGTGCCGCTGGCTGTTGTCTACCCTCGATCGATTGCCCTCGAATGAACTGACCATAACGCAGGAATTGATTGCCAACATGCTCGGCGTGCGCCGTGAAGGGATTACCGAGGCAGCCGGGCATTTGCAGCAAGCGGGATTCATACACTGCCGGGCCACATCACCGTACTTGACCGATCGGGACTGGAATCCCGCGTGTGTGAATGCTATGCCGTGGTCAAGAAAGAATTCCATCGCCTGCTGGGCGATGCATAGAACCGCAAAGCATTTACTCAGCAGTCAGAAATTAAAGCTACAAAAAATTGATATTCATGTGTAGGAGCCCGATTAATCGGGCGATTTCAAGATTGGCTATCGCCCGATAAATCGGGCTCCTACAACGACGTTTTGGCTTAAGCAATGATTTCGACTATTTGAACATGTGTAGCCTAATCTTACTGTGTCACAAAGCGATCAAGGGTTGCAGCGCAAGGCAAAATCAGGCGAAAAAGCGGAGTTTACATATAGTAAATGAGCATTTTGAGCCTGATTTTAACGCCGCAATGCGCCCTTCAGCGCTTTGTGACACAGTAAGACTAACTAACTGACTGCTGTGTAACCCGGTTAATCCGTTAGCCAATATTTCCCTGAACCGGGAATCACCGGCACTCGCCAATAAACCTTCGAACCACGCTCTTCGCCGACGAGAAACAGCGAGAGGCAGCGGTTCCGTTTCGGGTCAGGATGCCAGAATAAGCCCACCGCCAATATCTGTTGGTTTAGTGTCGCCAGTGTCGGCTGTATCCTGACGCGCATCACACCTCCCTAAACGTACACATCAGGTTGCAGGCCAGCATGGCAAAACCCAAGGCCGCTTCTGTCGCGTAGAAACTGTTCAGGTCAAAACTATCCAAACCGGAGTCGTTCTTCAGTTCCTAGATGCGATTCTCGCAATCCGCCCACCCCCGACTACCGCAACACGGGAGTTCATGCTGTCCAGCATTCGTTTCATCAATGCCCGCCAGACCCATGCGCTGATTTCACGAAAGGTAAATTTGATTTTAAAAGTGCTGCGGTCTCGGATGATTGCGCCATGTTTGCGTCCTGTCTCGTTGCGATCAAATGAATTCCTCAAATTGAATCCATTAGAACCATACCAGTCCGTTTCACCTTGCAGGGATATTTCGGTGAATGGATTATTCTGGTTAATCCCGGATTGTCCATTAGGCCGATCGTAAATTGTAGGAGCACGCCCTGCGTGCGATTGTTCTTTCCATTCGCGAGCGGGGCTCGCTCCTACAGGGGATTCTTGGCCTGATGGATTATATGGGTTAATTTCAGCCTTATGTGCGCCAGTGCACAGAGATTTGCGGGATTCAAGGTGTATAAAACTCAAATTATCAAGTGGTAGAGGCACGAAACGCTAATCGTTAGAGCCAAATTATTCTTTGGATCACAGACCATATTCACCTCATGAGTTGTTCAAACAATTATTTGGTGTATATGTATCACCTGAAGACGAGATTCGTCTCAAGACTATTTCATGCTTTGACACTGAGGACGGCCATGTTCGAAAAGAACAACGATACAGACATACCCAATGCACCCGCCGATATGGCGGTTGGCTCCACTGAGGTCCGACGCCAGGAGACCCTGCTGAAAACCGGGGCCTTGCAGAGCGCGATTTTCAACAGCGCCAATTTCTCGAGTATCGCCACCGACGCGCGGGGCGTCATCCAGATCTTCAACGTCGGCGCGGAACG
>MGWZ01000020.1 GCA_001801175.1 Gallionellales bacterium RIFCSPLOWO2_02_FULL_57_47
GTGGACGACCGCATGATCATCCTGGCGGACATCGAAAAACTGATGACCAGCCGCGACATGGAATTGATCGAAGCGGCAGAAGAGATGGCAGCTTAACGTGGAGTGCAAGTAACTTTGGCCGATTAACTTGATGGTTTTTATGAAGGGGAGAAAGCAATCATGTCATTCGTAAATTTAAAAGTAGGCGCACGTTTGGGCCTGGGCTTCGGCCTGGTGCTGATTATGCTGTCGTTCATTGCCATAATCGGCATCTCCAAACTTTCGGGGGTCAACGAGATCACAAGCAGAATAACCACCAAAGACTGGACCAAGGCGGTCGTCGCCAATGATGTCATCGACCTGGCAAACGATAATGCGCGCGCCAGCTACGAATTGTTTTTGTTGACCGACAAGACAGCTATCGCCAAGACACTGGAACGCATTGACAAGAACAAAAATACCATTACCGGCAAGCTGGAGCAGCTCGACGGATTGCTTTACCTGGCGGAAGGCAAGGCCAAGCTAGCCGCCATCAGGGAGGCGCGCAAACCCTATGTTGCATCGTTTACCAACGTGGCCAAGTTATTGCTGGAAGAAGGCAAACGTGAAGAAGCGACGCGCGTCATGACGGAAGAAACCATGCGTGCGCTCGATACTTTCATGAACGCCATCAATGACTTGATCGCGTTGCAGGGGCGGATCATGGAGAAGTCCGGCGAGGAAGCCGAAGCCAGCTATCAATCCGGGCGGGGTTTGATGATTGCCATCGGCGTACTTGCAGCGTTCTTCGGTATCGGCGTAGCTTGGTTTACCACCGTGTCCATCACGCGCCCTCTGAAGAAAGCCGTGGACCTGGCAAGCGCAGTCGCCAAGGGCGACCTGACCAAGCGCATCGAAGTGAAATCCAGCGATGAAACCGGGCAATTGCTGCAAGCGCTGAAAGACATGAACGACAGCCTCACCGGCATCGTCACCGAGGTTCGTGGCACCACCGAATCGATCACCACCGCCTCGCAGGAGATTGCGCAGGGCAACGCCGACCTGTCGCAGCGCACCGAAGAGCAGGCTTCGAGCCTGGAAGAAACCGCCTCCAGCATGGAAGAACTCACCTCCACCGTGCGCCAGAACACCGAAAACGCCAGACAAGCCAATCAACTGGCCAATAATGCCTCGGATATCGCCGTCAAGGGCGGCCAGGTGGTGGGCGACGTGGTGCACACGATGGCCTCGATCAGCGACAGCTCCCGTAAGATTGTCGACATCATCTCGGTGATCGACGGCATCGCGTTCCAGACCAACATCCTCGCGCTGAACGCCGCGGTCGAAGCGGCCCGGGCCGGAGAACAGGGGCGCGGCTTTGCGGTGGTGGCGGGCGAAGTGCGCAACCTGGCGCAACGCTCCGCCGCCGCTGCCAAGGAAATCAAGACCCTGATCGACGACTCGGTGAACAAGGTGGATGCCGGAACCAGGCAGGTGGACCAGGCCGGCGCGACGATGACCGAGATCGTCCAGGCGGTGAAACGCGTTACCGACATCATGGCCGAGATCGCCGCCGCCTCGAACGAACAGAGTGCCGGCATCGAGCAGGTCAACCAGGCGGTCATCCAGATGGATGAAGTGACCCAGCAGAACGCCGCGCTGGTCGAAGAAGCGGCAGCTGCCGCCGAATCGATGCAGGAGCAGGCGGAAGTGCTGATGCACGCTGTGAGCATATTCAAGCTGGAAGGCGGCAGGGCCGACGTACAGCGAGCCGTGGACAGACCCGCACGCAGACCCGCTATCGCGCATCATCATGCCACGACCGCAGTCGTAAGGAGAAAAGAACGCAAGCTGGTCAAGGCGCAGGAAAGCAATGACGGAGACTGGAAAGAGTTTTGAACGAGCCGGCTAACCTGCGTTAAAAACAATATGCCGGATTTTGCGAACCGTCTATAATTTGGTCAGCCGCCCCCTGCACTGTCGAGGGGGGGCGGTTCAGCTTTTTTACGGGCGGATGAGCCAATAAAAATTGCAGGATAGAATGAAGCGCAGTGCGCGTTTCGGCGCTGCCAGAAGCGTTTAAACACCAAGGGGAATCACCATGCAAACCAACAATGAACATACTGCTGCCGGCGCAAGCCGCGAACTGCTGACCTTCACGCTGGGCAGCGAGGAATACGGCATCGACATCCTCAAGGTCCAGGAGATCCGCGGCTACGAGGCCGTCACCACGATCGCCAACGCGCCCGACTTCATCAAGGGCGTGATCAACCTGCGCGGCATCATCGTGCCGGTCGTCGACATGCGCATCAAGTTCAAACTGGGCAGCGTGACCTATGACGAGACCACCGTCGTGATCATCCTCAACGTCGCCGACCGCGTGGTGGGCATGGTGGTGGACGGCGTATCCGACGTCACCACCTTGAAAGCGGACGAGATCAAACCGGCGCCGGAATTCGGCGCCGGCCTGGACGTCAAGTATCTGCAAGGGCTGGGCACCGTGGACGAGCGCATGATCATCCTGGCGGACATCGAAAAGCTGATGACCAGCCGCGACATGGAACTGATCGAAGCGGCGGAAGAGATGAACGCCTAGCGCGCCGCATCGAGTCTATGAGACTTAAGAGTGGATAAGTTTTTAATAAAACTAAAAAAGTTTTAAATATAAAGGGGAAGTCAAGATGTTCGGGAATTTACGTATCGGGGTGCGGCTCGGTGGCGGTTTTGCCGTCGTGGTGGGCCTGTTCGCAGTGACTTTGCTGGCGGTTGGAGTGTCGCTCTCGCATCTCACGCAGGGTGTCAGGCAGATCAATGAAGAAACCCTGCCCTTTATTCTGGTGGTGGATGAAATGGACGTCAGCCGCTCCGAAGTTCAGCAATTCCTGACCGATGTTGCCACCACCTACAACACGGACGGATACAAGGAGGCAGAAGAACAGGCCAAACGCTTCCTGAGCGGGGTGGAAAAATACAGGCAAAAGTTCCGGCAAGAAAACGATGCGGACAGCCTGAAGAAAATAGAAGCCATTGAAGCGGCTTTCAACAAATTCCACGCTGATGGCAAGGTCATGGCGGACGCATATCTCACTTGGGGGCTGGATGCCGGCAATGCGAAAATGAAGGACTTCGACAAGGTGAGCGAAACCCTTTCCGATGATCTGGCAAAATTCCGAGCACAGCAGGTGACCGAGGCCAACAAAATCACCTCCAACACGTTGAGTGCAGCCAATACCACCATGACCGAAATGATCTGGGGCAGCATT
Organism: Gallionellales bacterium RIFCSPLOWO2_02_FULL_57_47; assembly: GCA_001801175.1. Classification (GTDB taxonomy): domain Bacteria; phylum Pseudomonadota; class Gammaproteobacteria; order Burkholderiales; family Gallionellaceae; genus Gallionella. The sequence goes on from MGWZ01000020.1 coordinate 3,222, forward strand.
GCCGCAGCATTGCTGGCGGCTGTTTTTGGAGTATGGATAGTGCGCGGCATCCTGCGGCAACTGGGAGGCGAGCCTGCGTATGCGGCGGAAGTGATGTCCAGAATCGCCAGGGGCGATCTGACGGTTGAAGTGCAAACCTTGTCCAACGACAACAGCAGCATGTTGTTCGCCGTCAAGGACATGGTTGTCAAGCTCACCGGTATTGTCACCGAAGTGCGTGACACCACCGAATCGATCACCGATGCCTCGCATGAAATCGCCCAGGGCAACGCCGACCTGTCGCAACGCACCGAAGAACAGGCCTCCAGCCTGGAAGAAACCGCCAGCAGCATGGAAGAACTCACCTCCACCGTGCGCCAGAACACCGAAAACGCCAGACAGGCCAACCAGCTGGCCAACAACGCCTCCGACATCGCCGTCAAGGGCGGCAAAGTCGTGGGTGAAGTAGTCGACACCATGGCCTCGATCAGCACCAGCTCCAAGAAAATCGTCGACATCATCAGCGTCATCGAAGGCATCGCCTTCCAGACCAACATCCTCGCGCTGAACGCCGCCGTCGAAGCGGCCCGTGCCGGAGAGCAGGGACGCGGCTTCGCGGTCGTCGCCGGCGAAGTGCGCAACCTGGCGCAACGCTCGGCCGCCGCCGCCAAGGAAATCAAGACGCTGATCGACGACTCGGTGACCAAGGTGGAGGTCGGCTCCAGGCAAGTGGACCAGGCCGGCGCGACGATGACCGAGATCGTCCAGGCGGTAAAACGCGTCACCGACATCATGGCCGAGATCGCCGCCGCCTCCAACGAACAGAGCGCGGGCATCGAACAGGTGAACCAGGCGATCGTCCAGATGGAAAAACGCGTCACCGACATCATGGCCGAGATCGCCGCCGCCTCCAACGAACAGAGCGCGGGCATCGAACAGGTGAACCAGGCGATCGTCCAGATGGATGAAGTGACCCAGCAGAACGCCGCGCTGGTCGAAGAAGCTGCAGCGGCAGCCGAGTCGATGCAGGATCAGGCGGAAGATCTGATGCACGCAGTGAGCACATTCAAAGTGGTAGGTGGCAAAGAAGCCATGCTGAGATTCGCGGCTAGATCCGCTGCCAAATCTGCCGCCAGACCTGCTGTCGCGCAGTATGCGCCGATTGCGGCGGTGCCGGTCAGGAAGGGGCGACAGTTGGCCAAACCCAAAGAAGGCAAGGACGACTGGAAAGAGTTTTAAACTTACCATGTTCATTATGGATGATCAGCTTGGCAACATATAACGCAGGGGAAGCAAAATGAACGATTGGTGGAGCGGGTTGCCGCTGAAAAACAAGTTGCAGATACCCATCCAGTTGCTCCTGCTGGTGGTAATGGTGCTGGCGCAGCGTGTTGCATTGGACAAGTTTGAAGAACGCGTGCTGGAGGGATCAAGGCAAAAGGCCGTTGTTGCGGCGGATGGTGTGTTGAATGGCCTGAATATGCTGATGATCAGCGGCATTATCAGCAATGCCGATCAGCGTGCCCTGTATATCAAGAAGATGGGCGCATCTGACAAGGTGCTTGATTTGCGCAATATTCGCCACAAACCGGTACAGGAACAGTTTGGCGCCGGGTTGCCATCCGAGCAGGTGTTTGATGAGCTGGACATGCTCACGTTGACATCTGCCCGGCAGCAAAGCAAATTGCTCGATCAAAATGGAGTGCAGTCCCTGCGGGTCGTCGAGCCTTTTGTCGCGAAGCGTGATTTTCGCGGCACGAATTGCCTGAGCTGTCACACGGTGCCCGAAGGCACGGTGCTTGGTGCGGTCAGCGTCACCATGGATGTCACGGATGACTTCGATTTGATACACAAGGCCGATATTGCCTTGTGGGGACTGCAGGCGGTCATTCAGCTTATTCTTTATTTTGGCATAGGTTGGCTGATTGGTTCTGTCACCCGCCCCCTGCATGAAGCAGTGGAAGTGGCCGGTGCAGTGGCCAAGGGCGACCTGACCAGGCGCATCGAAGTGAAATCCAGCGATGAGGTCGGGAAACTGCTGCATGCGCTGAAAGACATGAACGACAGCCTCACCGGCATCGTCACCGAGGTGCGCGACACCACCGAATCGATTACCACCGCTTCGCAGGAAATCGCCCAGGGCAACGCCGACCTGTCGCAGCGCACCGAAGAACAGGCCTCCAGCCTGGAAGAAACCACCAGCAGCATGGAAGAACTCACCTCCACGGTGCGGCAGAACGCCGAGAACGCCCGACAGGCCAACCAGTTGGCCACTAACGCCTCCGATATCGCCGTCAAGGGCGGTCAGGTCGTGGGGGACGTGGTGCATACGATGGCCTCGATCAGCGACAGCTCGAAGAAGATCGTCGACATCATCTCGGTGATTGACGGCATTGCCTTCCAGACCAACATCCTCGCGCTGAACGCCGCCGTCGAAGCGGCCCGCGCCGGAGAACAAGGCAGAGGCTTCGCGGTCGTTGCCGGGGAAGTGCGCAACCTGGCGCAGCGTTCGGCCGCCGCCGCCAGGGAAATCAAGACGCTGATCGGCGACTCGGTGAACAAGGTGGATGCCGGAACCAAACAAGTGGGCCAGGCCGGCGCGACGATGACCGAGATCGTCCAGGCGGTGAAACGCGTCACCGACATCATGGCCGAGATTGCCGCCGCCTCCAACGAACAGAGCGCGGGCATCGAGCAGGTGAACCAGGCAATCGCCCAGATGGACGAAACCACCCAGCAGAACGCCGCGCTGGTCGAAGAAGCGGCTGCCGCAGCAGAGGCGATGCAGGAGCAGGCGCAAGTGCTGCTGCACGCGGTGAGTGTATTCAGGCTGGAAGGAGGCAGGGCGAGTGTGCTGAAAGCCGTGGCCAAACCAGCCGCCGCCCTGCATCAGGCCCCGGCTTTGCCGTTCAGGAGCGCACCCAGAATCGTCAAAGCCAAAGTGGCCTAGGATGGACATCGGAAGGAATATCGGTTGGCCTGCCAGGGCGGCAAGATATCGCCCGGTGCAATCGTGCCATTTCGCCATGAAAGTTGCGGTTGCACCGTTTGCCTGTTAAATTTTGCGCCGCGTTTCACGCAACGCGATTTGAGCCAAACTAACCCAGGAGAAACTAGTATGTTCAGTAAGAAATTCGCGGCTTTGCTGGCCGCCGCAGCATTTGCCATACCTGCGATCACCCATGCTGCCGATCACCACGCGGGCGATGCCGCTGTGGCACAAGCCTACATCAAGGAAATTCAGGACGCAGACAAAGTTTATGTCACAGCGCATAACTCAGCTTTTTTTCAGGAACTTGCCAAGGGGCAAAAGCCGCGCGCGACCGTGGTCACCTGTTCGGACTCACGCGTGCACACCAATGCGCTGGACAAGACGCCTGAGGGCGATTTGTTCATGGTTCGCAATATCGGCAATCAGTTAGCTACCGCCAAAGGCTCCGTCCAATACGGCGTGAACCATCTGGGCTCGTCGCTGCTGCTGTTCATCGGGCACTCTTCCTGCGGCGCGATCAAGGCCGCTGGCGGCGATTATGCTTCTCTGGAATCCGATATCAAGCGTGAACTGGACAGCATTAACATCACCAAAGGTTCCACGAACATTGACGGCGTTAAAACCAATGTCAACAACCAGGTTGCAGCAGCACTAAAGGAATTCGCCGACAAGGTGAAGAACGGCGAGTTATTGATAGTGGGGGCGGTGTATGACTTTTCCGACGACATGAAGCAGGGCGCCGGCAATCTCAATATCATCAACATGAACGGAGAAACGGATCCGGCCAAAATACGCAACATGCCTGCCACGGCAGCAAAGGCAGAGCACGGGCATGGCCACCATTAATTGGTATGACAGTTGTGAAAAAAACCGGCGCAGGCCGGTTTTTTATTGCCGGGCGATCAGGTTTTGCGGATCGACCAGACTGCCGGTAATTGCCACCACCTTGTGACGCGATTGCCCGCCCTGGTGGAGTTCGACGTTGCGCAGCGGTACCGCAAAAATGTCCGCGAGAAATCTCAACAAGGCGTCATTGGCCCGTCCTTCGACGGGCGGTGCGGCCAGACGTATTTTGAGGGCCTCGCCGTGCAGCCCCGCTATTTCGCTGCGCTTCGCTCCCGGCTGAACATGCAGCGTGAGCGTGATGACATCATCCCGGCGGCGGTACCACTCGGCCATTTACAGCAGGCCAAGCGCGATATTTTCCAGCGCGCGTATCGGCACTATCAGAATCAACTGGCAGATGATCAGCAACAGCAGTGCGGACAAATCCACGCTGCCCAGCACCGGCACGATACGGCGCAATGGCTGCAGGAACCGCCAGGTGATGGCGGTCAGCAACGGTGCGACAGGACTGTAGGGGTTCACCCATGACAAAATCGCCTGGGCAAACACGGCTGCCATCAGCAAATACAGGCTGATCTTGAGCAATTTGACGATGGACAGAAGCAACAGCCCCGGCAACAGGAATCCCTGCGCCGGGGTATCCAGCACCCACAACAATGCGGTCAGGTAGAGCATTTCAACCAATAGCGCGAGCAGCAGCGTCGCGCTGTCAAATCCCCGTACGGAAGGGACAAAACGGCGCACGCGCAACACCACAAAATCGGTGAGCACCATGATGAATTCGCCGATGGGGTTGCGCAGCGGCGCGCGCAGCCACTGCAAGTGGAAGCGCAGCAACAGCAACGCCGCAAAGGGTTGCAGCAGGACATCGAGCAGGAACAGCAGGGCTTCGTTGAGCATTAGTTGGTCACCCCTGTTTTATCGCCAAGCTCATCGCCCATTTCTCGCGCGCGCGCTTCGGCGGCTTTGGTTGCCTGCATGATATTTTCGGCTATTCGATTGGCTGCCATGCTGGACAAGGCGCGTTCGGTGGTGCCGTTTTTAGAGGTCACCCTGTCGCGCAACACACTGACGTCATCATCGCTGGTTGCGGCTAATTTGCTGGCCCCGAGAAAAGTCTCCAGGCTCAGACGGCGCGCCTCTTCGGCATTGAAGCCAAATTCGCGCGCAGCGCGTTGCAGCGCCTCGATGAAATAAAATACATAGGCCGGGCCGCTGCCGGATATCGCAGTTACCGCATCCAGCATCGCCTCATCCTGTACCCATAAAGTCTCTCCGACCGTCGCCAGAATATTCTGCGCTTCTTCGCGCTGCGAGTCGCTCACCGCAGGCAGGGCGTAGATGCCGGTCATGCCGCTTCGGATCAATGCCGGCGTGTTGGGCATGGCCCGGACTATCGCCTGGCTTTTTGTCCAGCGTGACAAATCCGCAGCGCGTATGCCGGCAGCGATAGAGATCAGCAGCTGCCCGGACAACAATGGCGCGAGTTGCGTGGAGACTTCGCGCAACTGCTGCGGTTTCACCGCCAGCACGATAATATCGCTGCCCGCCAGGCCCGCCGCCAGTTCCGCCGTGGCCTGCACGCCGAATGCCTGTTGCAGTTTGGCGCGGTTGTCGGCATTGATTTCCACCACGCTGATATGCTGTGAGGCAAAGCCCTTGCCCTGCAAACCCCCGATAAGCGCGGTAGCCATGTTGCCGCCGCCGATAAAGCAGATGTTCATATATTATTCTCCACAAACCTAAACCGGACGTGCCGGAGCCAAATGTAGGGCGGGTTACACCCGCCGGATGGTTATTCCGGCAACTGGCGGGTGTGACCCGCCCTACGGATTTTTCTCGAATTATTCACGTTGCCCAAAAATCGCCGAACCGATGCGCACCATGGTAGCCCCTTCTGCAATCGCTGCGGAAAAATCATGCGACATGCCCATCGACAGTGTGTCCAGATTCAACCCCTGCTGATTGAGCCGATCCAGCAGCTCGCGCAATTGTGCAAAAGGCAGACGCTGCGCGGCAACATCATCGACGGGCGCGGGTATCGCCATCAGTCCGCGCAATTTCAGCCCGGGCAGCTTTGCGACAGCGCGGGCCAGCGCGCTCAATTGATCCGGTGACACGCCGCTTTTGCTGTCCTCGCCGCTGATATTAACCTGCAGACATACCTGCAATGGCGGCAAATGCGCGGGACGTTGCGCGGATAACCGTTCGGCGATCGTCAACCGGTCCACGCTGTGCACCCAGGCAAAGTGTTCCGCTATGGCGCGCGTCTTGTTGCTCTGCACCGGCCCGATGAAATGCCACTCAATCGGCAAGTCCTGCAGGGCGGTAATCTTTTTCAGGGCCTCCTGCACATAGCTCTCGGCGAAGCGGGTTTGTCCGGCCTGACAGGCATCGCGTACTGCAGCTTGCGCGAAGGTCTTGCTGACCGCCAGCAAGCTGACATCATCTGCGTGCCGGCCCGCCCCGGCAGCCGCTGCTTTTATTGCGGTGCGCACGGCTTGCAAGTTGGAAGCGATTGTTGTCATAATCACGTGCGTCGCATTTGCCTAATTCGCGCGGCTTGAGGCCGCATCAATATACCGGGACGATTATAATGGATATCACCGAACTGCTTGCCTTTGGTGTTAAAAACAAGGCATCCGACCTGCACCTTTCCGCCGGCCTGCCGCCGATGATTCGCGTGCACGGCGACATGCGCAGGATCAACCTGCCCGCGATGGACCACAAGGAAGTGCACGGCCTGGTGTATGACATCATGAACGACCAGCAGCGCAAGTTCTACGAGGAGAACAAGGAAGTCGATTTTTCCTTTGAGGTACCGGGGCTGGCGCGTTTCCGTGTGAATGCCTTTATCCAGAACCGGGGCGCGGCTGCGGTAATGCGTACCATTCCATCCAAGATTCTGTCACTGGAAGATCTCAAGGCCCCCAAAAGTTTCGAGACTATTTCCGATTACCCGCGCGGCATGGTGCTGGTTACCGGGCCAACCGGCTCAGGAAAATCCACCACGCTGGCTGCGATGGTCAACCACCGCAATGAGCATGAATTGGGGCACATCCTGACGGTGGAGGACCCGATCGAGTTCGTGCATGAAAGCAAGAAATGCCTGATCAACCAGCGCGAGGTTGGGCGGGATACGCTGTCTTTCCAGAATGCGTTGCGCTCGGCGCTGCGTGAGGATCCCGACATCATCCTGGTCGGCGAAATGCGCGATCTGGAAACGATCCGCCTGGCGATGTCGGCGGCGGAAACCGGCCACCTGGTATTCGGGACACTGCACACCAGCTCGGCGGCCAAGACCATCGACCGTATCATCGACGTGTTTCCCGCCGATGAAAAGGAAATGGTGCGCGCGATGCTGTCCGAATCGCTGCGCGCGGTGATTTCGCAAGCCTTGCTCAAGACCAAGGACGGCACGGGCCGCGTGGCGGCGCACGAAATCATGATTTGCACACCCGCGATCCGCAACCTGATTCGCGAAGCCAAGGTGCCGCAAATGTATTCGGCGATACAAACCGGCCAGGCATTGGGCATGCAGACATTGGATCAATGCCTGGCAAATCTTATCAAGGAAAATAAAATCACCCCTGCGGAAGCGCGTTCCAAGGCTGCAAACAAGGATAGCTTCCCCGGCTGATTAAGGTAGCAAAATTAAATCAGGAGTTTTTCGTTATGGAAAGAGAACAGGCCACCGAGCTGATACACAACTTGCTGCGCGGCATGCTCACCAAGAAAGCTTCCGACTTGTTCATCACTGCCGGATTCCCTCCGGCATTCAAGATGGACGGCAAGCTGACACCGGTATCCAACCAGGCCCTCACCCCGTCACACACCCAGGAGTTGGCACGCAGTATCATGAACGACCGGCAGGCGGCCGAGTTCGAGGCCACCCACGAATGCAATTTTGCGATCAGCCCTCACGGCATCGGGCGGTTTCGCGTCAACGTATTCATGCAGCAGCAGCGTGTCGGCATGGTGCTGCGTACGATTACTACCAAGATCCCCGACCTTGATCAGATGGGTATGCCTGCTGTGCTCAAGGAAATCGTGATGACCAAGCGCGGGCTGGTTATTCTGGTCGGCGGCACCGGTTCGGGCAAGTCAACCACACTGGCGGCAATGATCGGCCACCGCAACAAGAACAGCTACGGTCACATCATCACGATCGAAGACCCGGTGGAATACGTGCATGAGCACATCCATTGCATGATCACGCACCGCGAGGTCGGCGTGGATACCGATTCCTGGCAAAACGCGCTGAAGAACACTTTGCGTCAGGCACCCGATGTGATTCTGATAGGCGAAATTCGCGACCACGAAACCATGGAACATGCCGTGGCTTTTGCCGAAACAGGCCACTTGTGCCTGGCCACCCTGCACGCCAACAGCGCCAACCAGGCGCTGGACCGCATCATCAACTTCTTCCCGGAAGAGCGTCGCATGCAGTTGCTGATGGATTTGTCGCTCAACGTCAAAGCGCTTATTTCGCAGCGCCTGATCCCGAAAAAAGACGGTACGGGGCGTGCCGCCGCGATTGAAATCATGCTCAACTCACCGCTGATTGCCGATCTGATTTTCAAGGGCGAAGTGAATTCAATCAAGGAAGTGATGTCGAGGTCACGCGAGTTGGGCATGGAAACCTTTGACGGCGCGTTGTTCAAGCTTTACGAAGACGGCCAGATTTCCTATGAAGATGCCCTGAAGAATGCCGACTCGGTCAACGACCTGCGTTTGCGCATCAAGCTGGAGAGCAAGACGTCGACGGATCGGGATGTGATGGCGGGTACAGACAAGTTGCAGCTGGGCTAGCGGGTGTCTCTAGAAATTCAGATTTATAGAGATGCCCTAGCGGCGGTTGCTGCCTGCCACGATCTTGTATTCCAGCAGACGGCATTCGATCGCGCCGTTGAATAACGGTATGCGCCTGGACGGAGACAGGCGCATCAGTTTCAGAATCGCCTTGTCGGCAGTAAACAGATAAGCCGTCCAGCCGCCGAATTTTTTCTTCAGCGCGTCGCCCAGTTTCGGGTACAGCTCGGCCAATTCGTCCAGTTCGCCCATACGCTCGCCGTAGGGCAGGTTCGCCACCAATACACCTTGTTCCGCCGGGGCCGAAATTTCCAGCACATTGGCCTGCTTGAGTTGCACACATTCCGCCAGTCCTGCTTCCTGCAGATTGCGCCATGAGGCTTTCAACGCATCGCCGTACAAGTCGCTGCCGTAAATTTCCAGCGGCGTGGCCGGCAGTTGTGCGGCGATTGCCTGTTCGCGCACCGCCTGCCACTTCGCGGCATCGAAATTCAGCAGTTTTTCGAAAGCAAAACGCCGCGCGATGCCGGGCTGGATCTTCAGCGACATCTGCGCCGCCTCGATCAGGAACGTGCCGCTGCCGCACATCGGGTCGAGCAGCGGCGTGCCGGGCTGCCAGCCGCTCAGGCGCAGAATGCCTGCCGCCAGATTTTCCCGGATCGGCGCGATGTTGGTGTGTGATCGCACGCCGCGCTTGAACAGCGCGTCGCCGGAAGTATCCAGATACAGCATCAGCTTGCTATCTTCGATAAAGACATGGATACGCACATCCGGCTGCAGCGTGTCCACGCTGGGCCGTTCGTTGCAGTGGGCGCGAAAGCGGTCGCACACTGCATCCTTGACCAGCAGCGTGATGAATTCCACGCTTTTCAACGGGCAGCGTATCGCCGTGGTGTTCACGCGTATCGTGTTGGTCACGTCGAACCAGCGTTGCCATTGCAGTTCGAATACCGCCTTGTAAATGTCCTGCTCGTTGCGATATTGGGTTTCCTTGACACGCCACAATATGCGGCTGGCGATGCGGCTCTCCAGATTGGCGCGGTAGCACAGCGGCCAGTCGCCGGAAAAATGTACACCGCCCTCGGCGCTGTGCACGTTCTGCGCGCCGAGCGCTTCAAGGTCGCTGTGCAATATGGCTTCCAGGCCGCGCGGGCAGGGGGCGAAAAAATCAGGCATAAATTATTTCATTCCTGGATTAAACATGTGTTGTTGTAGGGCGGGTTCTACCCGCCAGATATAGCAGTCGGGCTGAGCCCTGCCTGCGGATTATTTTACCTTTGAAATGGAATCAGAAAGGCTTTACGGTGACCAGGATGACGATGGCTGTCAGCATCAGCACAGGAACTTCGTTGAACCAGCGGTAGAAAACATGGCTGCGCGTATTGCGGTCTTGCGCGAACAGCTTCACCAGATGGCCGCAGTAAAGGTGGTATCCCGCCAGCAGCATCACCAGCGCGGTCTTGGTGTGCAGCCAGCCGCCGGAGAAGCCGTAGCCGAACCACAGCCAGAAACCAAAAATGATTGCCAGCGCGCCGATCGGCGTAACGAAGCGGTACAGCTTGCCTTCCATCAGCTTCAACCGCGCAATTTCGGCAGGCTCGGTGGCCATCGCGTGATTCACAAAAATGCGCGGCAAATAGAACAATCCGGCGAACCAGCTCACGACGAAAATGATATGAAACGCTTTAACCCATAACATGAAACACCTCTATAAATTCGTTTTGTGGGCGAATCGCGGCGTCGCGTGCTCGCTCACTTCTCGTCTATCTACTCGATATGCCTCGTCGTTCGCTGTGCGGCTCCTTGCGCTTCATCCCGCAAAACGAATTTCTAAAGGTGTTTGGAATGCCTTTACTGAGACAATCTTTTCCGGAACAACACCAGCGATACATAAAAACCAACCAGCGTGTAACCCAGCAGCACGGCGATATGCCACACGAAATGCGCCGGAATCGCGTCATTCAGCAGCGGCCTCGCCAGATCAATCGCGTGCGTCAGCGGCAGGATGGACGACACATTATGCAGAAACGGCGGCAACTGATCGACCGGAAAAAACACGCCGCATAATAGCACCATCGGCGTGATTATCAGCGTGAAGTAGTACATGAAAAAGTCGTATCCGGGTGCGATTGCGGTCGCGATCAGCCCGAGCGACGCGAAACACAGGCCGACCAGCAGCGAAAGCGGAATGAGCCACAGCGTCAGCGGCGAATGCGACAGCCCCAGCAGCCAGATGACCGCCAGTACCGCCATGCCGGAGAGCAGGCTTTTGCTCGCTGCCCAGGCGATTTCCGAAAACACGATGTCGTCCAGCGTGATCGGCGTGTTGAGTATCGCATCCCAGGTACGCTGCTCGTGCATGCGCGAAAAGCCGGAATACAATGCCTCGAAGCTGGCGCTGTTCATGGTGCTGTAGCACACCGTCCCGGCGGCGAGAAAGGCGATGTAGGACATGCCGCCTATTTCCGGCAACATTCCGCCCAGCCCGTAACCCAGACCCAGCATGTAGATCACCGGGTCGGCGAGATGGCCGAGTATCGAGGAGCCCGCCATTTTTTTCCACACCAGGAAATTGCGTCGCCAGATCGGGACGAATCTCAGGCTCAGGCGCGGCAGGGAAAAATGATTCTTGTTCATTTCAAGGCACAGTCGAAGCAAGACCAAGGCGGCAAGGTTGAGGCGACGATGACAGTACAGACAGTACGGCAAGGAGCCGAACACCGCAGCCAACGCCGGTATTGCGATGAATGTGCCTTGAAATCATTCGCGCATCTCCCGTCCGGTCAATTTCAGGAACACATCTTCCAGGTTCGCCGGACGGTGCAGGTAGCGCAAATCAGGGTGTTGCCGCAATTCAGACAGCAACGGTTGTGCGTCCGCCACATAGCAGAACACCGTCTCGCCGCTCACTTCGAAACGTTGCGCATGGCGGGCCGCATGGCTTTGCGCCCATTCTGCAGCACGATCGCCGAACACCTCGACTACCTGCGGCTCGATGTTCTGTTCGATCAGTTCACGCGGCGAACCTTCGCTGATGATGCGCCCGTTGTCCATCACCGCGAGGCGGTGGCACAGCCGCTCCGCCTCGTCCATGAAGTGCGTGGTGAGCAGCAGCGTCTTGCCGCGCGCGTTCAGTTCGCGCAGGCGTTGCCAGATCAGGTGGCGCGCCTGCGGATCAAGCCCGGTCGTCGGCTCGTCGAGAAATATGACTTCCGGGTCGTTCACCAGCGCGCGCGCCAGGGTCAGCCGCCGTTTCATGCCGCCGGACAGCGTCGGCACCTTGACATCGCGTTTGTTGGTCAGGTTGGCGAACTCCAGCAATTCCGGCAGGCGCGCTTCGATGGTTGCATCGCTCATGCCGAAGTAGCGCCCATAAACCAGCAGGTTTTCCGCCACGGTGAAATCGGGATCGAGATTGTCCATCTGCGGCACGACACCGACGCGCAACCGCGCCTCACGTGCATGTCGCGGCACGGCAAGACCGAGCAGGCTGAGATGCCCGCCATCCGGCTCGATCAGTCCGAGCATCAAACGCAACGTGGTGGTTTTGCCCGCGCCGTTCGGCCCGAGCAGGCCGTAGCACTCGCCCTTGTTGAGCGTGATGCTGACACCATCCACCACTACTTGCCCGGCGTAGGACTTGCGCAGGTTCTGTGCTGAGAGGACGGTATTCATAGCCGCTGCCCGTGAAAATGCTGCAACACGATTTGCTTGAGCTGCGCCAGCCGCCCATGAAAAAAATGGTCAGTCCCCGCCAGAACGACCACCGGCAAATGCTGCGGGCGCGCCCAGTGCAGCACCGCATCCAGCTCAACCACCTCGTCCAGATCGCCATGAATCAGCAAGGTGTCGGCGGGTACATGCGGCATTCCTGTCCTGAGCTCAGTCGAAGGAGCGAGCCGTCCCACGGCGGGCGCGACCAGCACCAGACTGTGCGGCTGCAATTCTTCGGCGGCGCGCGCCTGCACATAGCCGCCGAAGGAAAATCCCGCGCCGATCAGCGGCAGACCGGGGAATTCGCCGCGCATGAAACTGGCGGCGGCAACCGCATCCAGCGTTTCGCCGTTGCCCTGGTCATAACTGCCGGCACTTTCGCCCACGCCGCGAAAGTTGAAGCGCAGCGCGGCAAAGCCCAGTTCCGTAAAAGCCTTGGCCAGCGTGGAGACTATCTTGTTGTCCATCGTCCCGCCCATCGTGGGCAGCGGATGGGCGACCACGGCAATCGCACTCGGCGCCGCATCGGGAAGATGCAGCACCCCTTCGAGCTGGCCGGCCGGGCCGGCAAAAATTACGTTTCGCTGCGAGGGCATTAAATTTTCAGGCGCTTGACGATACGGCCATGCCTGAGATGTTCCTCGACGATTTCATCGAGATCCTTATTGTCCACATAGGTGTACCAGATGCCTTCGGGATACACCACAATGACCGGGCCATCATCGCAGCGATCCATACACCCGGCAGAGTTGATGCGAATTTTGTTCTTGCGGCTGGAAATATCGAGGTCCTTGACCTTCTTCTTCATGTAATCACGCGCCTTTTCCGCGCCGTGATTGTTGCAGCAAGTGCTGCCATCCTTGCGCTGGTTGGTGCAGAAAAAAACATGCTTATCAAAATAACTCATGGCAGTCTCCTGGTAGAAGATACGTTGATGGAACGGTGCGGAATTATACTTTCCGGATGCGCCACAGGTGGAACAACAGCAGTATCGGGAAGGTCAGTGCGATGGTTTGCGCCAGGCCATTGTAATTGAGCAAATGTCCGTAATGCCAGTGGTAGACGGACGTCGCAGCGGAGGGCGTGTTGCTGTCCAATACGAAATTCACGATGGCAAAATAGATCAAAGCCATCGTTGCGCCGAAGACTATCGCTGCGGCGCGCGGCAACCGCAATACTGCCAGTAATAACAGCATTCCCAGCAGCATCCCCAATATTTCCTCACTGTTGATCCATAACAGCAATGCCCAGGACTTGAGCAGCAACGCGGCAGCGAAGAACTTCGCCAGCGCCACCGCGCTCAGCACCGCCAGCAATGCCGAGGCGGCATTACGCTGGGTTCGCAGCAAGGTCTGCAACAGCGTGCCCAGCAACAATAAATTCAGCGTCACGGCGCCGCTTTCCCACCAGTCAAACGGGGCGGGCGGCAGTTTCACGAATGGCTGACGCGCCATTTCGCTGATGAATACATTGCCCAGCATCGGCAAGGACGGGTTGACCTGCCCGAACATCCACAGCGCGAGCAAAGCCAGGCCGAAATCCGTCTCCTTGCCATGATGAAACAAGTCGTTGCGCCAGTGTGTCAACTTTGCGATAAGCCAAGTTTGCGAAGTCATGCTTGCCGCCAGCAGCACACCTGCCAGCGTGCCGGCGCTATTGGACAGCAAATCCGTATTCGAGCTGGTGCGTGTGGGCAAATACATTTGCAGATACTCCATGCCCGCCGACAGCAGCACGCCCAGACACAGACCGAACATAGCACTGGAAATTGCTCCGAAACGTGTACGCAGCGTCAGGCCAATCAGCAAGCCGAACGGCAGATAGGACAGCAAGTTGGCCCACGCATCGAACGCGGTATAGGTGAGCCGCAAAGGCATGCCGAGCACCTCGGCAAACTCCAGACCCTGCTCGCGCCAGCCGTTAAACGGCGACAGGCTGGCGTATACGATGAACAGCACATAGCAGATAGTCAGCCAGGTGCGCAGTCGCACGCGGGTTTCGATTATCGGAATTTCGTTCATGCTTTATATGGGCATGCTTTATGTCGGTTAAACGGCGCGAAGTCGTGCAAGTTTAACCTATTCGACCATACGTCCATGGTGATTTGAACCAGAAATATGTCCGAAGATTTATGATGACTGCAAAGCCTGACAGCTCGGCGTAGGAGCCCGATTTATCGGGCGATTGTTGCCCCATGCTGTCGCGCAATAAATTGCGCTCCTACAAGAGAAATTTGGCCTTAATCGATGATCCTGGCTGAACCCAATTCGACGTGATGATTTATTCGTCCGTCGTCCCAATCCAGATGCGCCTGGTGTCGCCGTGTTAAACTCCACACCGAAGCTGGCTAGACAGTCGCCGCGCACGCAAGTGCGGGGAGGAAAGTCCGGGCTCCGCAGAGCAGGATGCCGGTTAACGACCGGACGCCGTGAGGCGATGGAAAGTGCCACAGAAAATACACCGCCGATGGCCCGACTTCGCCGCTCGCAAGAGCGGCAAAGTCTTCTCAAGAAGAACAGGGGCGAAAGCTCCTGTGAATATTGAGAAGGGATCAGGCAAGGTTGAAATGGCGAGGTAAGAGCTCACCGCGCTGGTGGCAACATCAGTGGCAGGGTAAACCCCATCCGGAGCAAGATCAAATAGGCTGACCATGACGTTGCTCGCGTCGTCAGCGGGTAGATTGCTCGAGCGTCAGGTAACGAAACGCCTAGAGGAATGACTGTCCACGACAGAACCCGGCTTATCGGCCAGCTTCACCTTTTTTGTGGGCGAAACAAACGTGATGCTCACGCCATTAGCTGCAATGCTCCGCGCTCAGCGCCTTCCCACTGCCCGAGCTTCATCCATACGGACCACCTCGCCCTCCATCACCTCTCCCTTGAATGCTTCGCCTGCAAAGACATCGCTCTGAACGGTCGCGCTGTGGGGAGAAGGGGCGAAGTTCTTCATCTGCTTGCGCAGCTCGCGCGTCTTCCACCACAGATAAGCGCCGCCGAACACGACGACGATCAGGATGACCACCAGCAACATCGCCGAGAACAACAGTGCCACGCCAGCCAGCGCAACCATCGTGATGAGCGCTACCGTTTTGCGAAACAGGCCGGGGGGATTAGCCGAGGAAGGTGAAATATATTTGATCTGCATGGCGTAAGTTTAACGCATCCCTGCGGTGCTCGAGTGAGATCACGGTGTCGAGCTAATTTGGGTCAGCTAATTTGGGTCAGCTTCGCAATAGTTATCAACTCAGGCGTGTGCCCTGTCCGGCACAGCGGAGATGCGCAGCCCGACTGCTTTCATGACGGCCATTAAGGTTTTCAGTGCCGGGTTGCCGCTTGGGGAGAGGGCGCGGTATGCCGCGCCTTGGGGGGATGCCGTTCAGCCGTGTTTGTGGTAGCCTTTGCCCGTCACGTACCGAACATGATAATTCGGTGAGGTAAACCCCCGGCTTTGCCGGGGGACTCCGTTAGGTTTGACCGTTCCGGTGGTCATTAACGAGTAACGTTAAAACTTGGCTACATTATTCCCTCCCCCTTGCAGGGGGAGGGTTAGGGTGGGGGTAGAAATTCAAGCACGGATGCAGTCAAAAGTTTGTACCCCCATCCCAACCTTCCCCCTGATAGGGGGAAGGAGTGGAAACCAGCCGCCTTGGGCGGCTCATGGTTTTATCAGCGCCTTTGAGGCGCTCACCCAATAAGCCTCCGGCTTTGCCGGAGGTAATTTAACTCGTCGCTGTTTACATTTACTATCACAGGGAGAAAATAAATG
Organism: Gallionellales bacterium RIFCSPLOWO2_02_FULL_57_47; assembly: GCA_001801175.1. Lineage (GTDB taxonomy): Bacteria > Pseudomonadota > Gammaproteobacteria > Burkholderiales > Gallionellaceae > Gallionella. Next base: position 19,330 of record MGWZ01000020.1, read on the forward strand.
ACGACGCCTGATAAAGACCAGACCGGCAACACTTCCAGGAAATCGGGATACGAAGATACAGTCACCCTTCAGCGTTGCCCCAGGCATGGTATTCCCTTTATGGCGCATGAGGGGTGTCCGGAATGCGAGAAGGAGAAAGAGATAGAGAAAGATTCGCCTGCCAGTAAAGGAGCCGGTTAATCATCGAATAACGATGCTCCCTTTCCATCCTGATTGGCAGTGTTTCCGGCAAATAATGATGTGCCAGTTTCACCGCGTAACCCATCCTGCGGGCAAATCCCCCTCGCGCAGCCCTGCTAAAATCCCCCATTTTTTCACCCAACCTGAGCTCCCATGACCAGCCCGCTTTTTTCACCGCTGCATTTGCGCCAGCTTGCTCTGGCCAACCGCATCGTGATCGCGCCGATGTGCCAGTACTCGGCACAGGACGGCAATGTGGGCGACTGGCACGTGATGCATCTGGGGAATTTGTCGCACAGCGGTGCGGCGCTGCTGATTATCGAAGCGACCGGGGTTGCGCCGGAAGGGCGCATCACGCCGAATTGTCCCGGCTTGTGGAGCGACGCCAACGAGGCCGCTTTCGCCCGCGTGCTGAAGGCAGTCCGGCAATATTCAGCCATGCCCATCGCAATCCAGTTGGCCCATGCGGGGCGCAAGGCTTCCTGCGCGGTGCCGTGGCAGGGCGGCAGGCAATTGCCGGAGCAGGCGGGCGGCTGGACGACGGTCGCGCCTTCCGCGATACCTTTCAATGAATCCGATGCCGCGCCTCAGGCGCTGGACAAGGCGGGCTTGCAGCGGATACGCGAAGCCTTTGTGCAGGCCGCGCGCCGCGCCGAACGCATCGGCATCGACGCGATCGAGCTTCATGCCGCGCACGGTTATTTGTTGCACCAGTTCCTCTCGCCGCTGACCAATGCGCGCACCGATGACTATGGCGGCAGCCTGGCAAACCGCATGCGCTTCCCGCTGGAAATATTTGCGGCTGTCCGCGCTGTCTGGCCGGAAAACAAGCCGATGGGCATACGCGTTTCCGCCACCGATTGGGTGGAGGGCGGATGGGACCTGAAGCAAACTGTGGCGCTGGCAGCGGAACTGAAAGCCAGGGGCTGCGACTATATTCATGTCTCCAGCGGCGGGCTGTCGCCCAAACAGCAAATGGCGTCCGCGCCGGGATTTCAGGTGCCGTTCGCGCAGCGCATCAAGCTGGAAACCGGCTTGATCACGATTGCGGTTGGCCTGATCACCGATCCGAAACAGGCCGAAGCCATCGTGAATAAGGGCAGCGCCGACCTGGTGGCGCTGGCGCGCGGCATGCTCTATGACCCGCGCTGGCCGTGGCACGCCGCCGCCGAGCTGGGCGCGCAAGTGTCCGCCCCGCCGCAATACTGGCGCAGCTCATCGGCCAGTTTGTTCAAGCCGGAAAGCCGATAGCGCGGAAACAACAGGGCCACGTTTTCACCCGCGGAATAAATGCCTGACACCTACTCACAATGCCCGAAATGCGGGCACAAGTTTCCCCAGCCATTGCCTGCCAGCGCAGCTTGTCCGGCTTGCGGGATTTATTTTTTCAAGTGGGCACAGCCTGCTCGCGTGCAGGCCTCATCCGAAGTCGAGGTGGATTCCCTGGCCAGCGAGGAGAAAGATGGCTACATTGCGGCGCTGTTTCAGCCATTGGAGAAGATGGATGCGCTGGTGTTTTACGGGCGATGCATTGCGCTGGTATTGCTGGCGGTCTGGAGCTGGTTCCTGTTCGGATACGATTTCCGCGATGGCGAGTTAGGCGCATCCTTCATGCACAATATCCTGTTGCCGATACACGAGGCGGGACATGTGCTGTTCAGGCCGTTCGGCGAATTCATGATGATCCTTGGCGGCAGCCTGTTCCAGCTTGCGCTGCCATTCGGTATCGGCGTCGCCTTCATTCTGAAGAACCGCGACAATTTCGCCGCGGCGATCGGGTTATGGTGGGCGAGCGTCAGCCTGGTCGACCTGTCACCCTACATTTACGATGCGCTGCATCCGCAACTGACGCTGATCGGCGGCGGCACCGGCGCGAATGACGGGCCGCATGACTGGATCTACCTGCTGATTACGCTGGGCCAGATAGACAATGCGCAGCGCTGGGGTGCGTTCGCCCATGTATGTGGCGGGCTGCTGATGTTTGCCGCATTGGTCTGGGGAGCCGCCATACTTTGGCGGCAGCGTATGCAATTGGGCAGCATGGCGGAGGATTTGTGAATGCAGCCGATGATCCTGAAAACGGCGATTGAATCCGCAGATTACACAGATACAGAATCAAAGTGCAGCTTCGAAATATGTATGGTCATTTCCTGTTTGATGTGTGGCTGACGTGTATTTTCGCTGAAAATTAAATGCGCAGCTGAGCCCTTTGATTTGCAATTCATCAAAAAGAAATCGACTTAGGTACCTTTGGTTTTGCGGTACCTTTAGTCTTGATCAGACAATGTTAGCTGCGTGCCGGCAAAAGGGGACACCAAATGATTAGCATTTACCAGCTCAAGCCGCGTTTTCAGGCACTGCTGCGTCCGATTGTTGCGCGGCTTGACCGGATGGGCGTTACTGCCAACATGGTCACGCTTTTTGCGATGTTCGTTTCATGTGCGCTGGGCATCGTTCTTTTTGTGGCACCATCCCCGCGACTGTTCCTGTTGCTGCCTTTATGGATGTTCCTGCGCATGGCGCTCAACGCGGTGGACGGTATGCTCGCCCGCGAGTTCGGCCACAAATCCCCATTGGGTGCTTACCTGAACGAACTTACCGATGTGGTTTCCGATGCGGCGCTTTACCTGCCCTTCGTGTTGATCGCGCCATTCGGCTGGGGCAGCGTCGCCATCGTGATTTTCCTGTCCTCCCTGTCCGAAATGACCGGTGCGCTGGCGCCCATGGTGGGTGTCGAACGTCGCTACGACGGCCCGATGGGCAAGAGTGACCGTGCCTTTGTGTTCGGCGCACTGGGGTTGTGGCTGGGTGCGGCGGGTGGCCTGCCGGCTTGGGCTTTCTGGATCATGCCTGCCGTCGCCCTGTTGATCCTGCTCAATATCGTCAACCGCATACGCAACGCATTGAACCAGCTTACTCCTTCAACCAAACGAGGTGCATGATGACTGAGTCGCAAAAATCCGGAATCGTTATGTCGGCGCATGGATGGAATGCACCGCCGGTGTCATTCGGTGTTTGCGTTGCCCGCCTTGACACGATGGTCGGCTAAGCCATGTGGTTCTCCACTCTGCTTATCGGCACCGTCCGCCTGCTGGTCGGCGCGTCGCCGCGCTGGATCGGCTCGGCGCCGACGAACACCCAGCGCATCTACTTCGCCAACCACTCCAGCCATATCGACACGATAGCGCTCTGGTCTGCCCTGCCGCCTGAGTTGCGCGCAAGAACGCGGCCGGTTGCCGCGGCGGATTACTGGGGAAGCAGTCGCCTCAGGCGCTATGTGGTCTTGCGGGGGCTGAATGCGGTGCTGATCAAACGCGCCCGCACCGATCCTAACGACAACCCGCTGCAACCGCTGTTTGAAGCGCTCGACCACGGCGACTCTCTCATCATCTTCCCGGAAGGCACGCGCCAGCACCAGCCGCTGCCGGGCCCCTTCAAGTCAGGCTTGTTCCATCTCGCGGAGCGCTACCCGCAGGTCGAACTGATCCCGGTGTATCTCGAAAATCTTTATCGCTCCATGCCCAAGGGCACCTTTCTTCCGGTGCCGATCACCTGCACGGTGCGTTTCGGCGCGCCGTTGCAGCGCATCGCCAACGAAGGTAAACATACTTTTCTGGCTCTTTTGAAAAACGAATGGATTAAGCGGCATGAGGGTTGAATCTTTGAAAATTGAGCTTGCCAGCGATGAGAAAT
>MGWZ01000021.1 GCA_001801175.1 Gallionellales bacterium RIFCSPLOWO2_02_FULL_57_47
TCCCGCCGCGCGAATTTCGTGAAGCTCTAGATCGACTGCGTTATGATCATCCTGCGCTGCAACTTTGAGGGGAGACCTCAGGGTCAGAGTGATTTGTTTTTGAGTGCCATGAGGGTTAGAGACATTTATTAAATCACCTCTACCAACTCGGAGTACTGGCGCAGCAATCCATCTGCGGTCAGCAATTTCAACGGTTCGGACATGGCTTGCGCGATGAGCATCCGGTCGAACGGGTCACGGTGGTATTCCGGCAGGTTGGCGGCCAGCGCGCCTTGCGTTGCGGTAATCGGTAGTTCGATGAACCCGCTGGAGGCTATTCCGGCGATCAGGTCGTCAGTGTTGACTTGTAATCTGCCTTGCTTGATTTTGATGCTGGCTTCCCAGACGGATGCGGCGCTGATGAATACGGCATCGGCAATTTCTATTCGGTTAATAACGGACTTCGGCAGTTTGCGCGATGCGGCGAGGTACCACAGGAAGATGTGGGTGTCGAGCAGCAGGCGCATCAGGATTTTCCTTCAAAGGCATCCAGCAGGTCTTCCGGCAGCGGCGCATCGAAGTCGTCAGCGATTTTTATTTTCCCTTTCAGGAAGCCGGGTTTGCGTATGGTCTTGGCGGGGCTGAGGCCCGTCAATTTCGCCATCGGTTTCCCAGATTTTGCGATGCAGATTTCCCGCCCCTTGCTCACCTCTTCCACCAGTTTGGAGAGGTGCGTTTTTGCTTCGTGGATATTAACTGTATGCATGATGTACTCCGCTTAAGTTGGTTTAGTTTAGTCCAGTTGTGATAGCCGAGCAACTTTAATTGTGTTAACACACATAGGCCGGATGTACGAAGCCTTGCGATGGAAGCTTTGTCCGGCTGGCGCTGCGTTGTGCACAGGGCGGGACTCCATCCAAGTGCTATAATCCGCGCCTCTTTAAAGGTGCCGTTTCATGTCTGTCGTATTGAATTTCAAATCCCATTTGTCCGAATTGTTCGCGCAGGCGTTGCGCGAGGTCGCGCCCGACGCGATACAAACCGAGATACTGATCGAGCGTCCCAAGCTGGCCACGCATGGCGATTACGCCTGCAACCTGGCGATGCAGCTGGCGAAGCCGCTGCGCAAACCGCCGCGCGACATTGCGAAAGCGCTGATTGCGGCGTTGCCGGAATCCGACGTCATCGAGAAGATGGAAATTGCCGGTGCGGGCTTCATCAATGTGTTTATCGCCACTGCGGCCAAGCAGGGTGTGGTGCATGGCGTATTGCAGGCGGGCGCGGGTTACGGGCACGTCCATCTCGGCGCGGGACGCAAGGTGCAGGTTGAGTTTGTTTCCGCCAATCCGACCGGGCCGCTGCATGTGGGGCACGGGCGCGGTGCGGCGGTAGGCGATTGTTTGTGTAACGTGTTGCACGCGGCGGGCTGGAACGTGACGCGCGAGTTCTACTACAACGATGCGGGCGTGCAGATCGATAACCTGACGCACTCGGTGCAGCTGCGCTGCCTGGGGATCACGCCGGACGATCCGTCCTGGCCGGAAGCGGGGTATCGCGGCGATTACATTGCGGATGTGGCCAACGCGTATCTGGCGGAAGAAACGGTGGAAGCGGACGACCAGCATGTGCACGCCTCCGGCGATGTGAACGATGCCGAGGCAATCCGCCACTTTGCGGTGGCCTATCTGCGCCGCGAACAGGACATCGATTTGCGCGCTTTCGGCGTGAACTTCGATGTATTCTCGCTGGAGTCCGCGCTGTATACCGATGGCAAGGTGGAGGAGACGGTCAATAAGCTGATCGCCAGCGGGCACACTTACGAGCAGGACGATGCGCTGTGGTTGCGCACCACCGATTTCGGCGACGACAAGGACCGGGTGATGCGCAAGAGCGACGGCACCTACACCTATTTTGTGCCGGATGTAGCCTATCATCTGGACAAGTGGCGGCGCGGATTTACGCGCGTCATCAACGAGCAGGGCGCGGATCACCACAGCACGATCACGCGTGTGAGGGCAGGGTTGCAGGCGCTGGATGCCGGCATCCCGCAAGGCTGGCCGGACTATGTGCTGCACCAGATGGTGACGGTGCTGCGCAACGGCCAGGAGGTGAAGATTTCCAAGCGGGCTGGGAGCTACGTTACGCTGCGTGACCTGATCGACGAAGTTGGCTGCGATGCGACACGCTATTTCCTCGCGGCGCGCCACCCGGATTCACAACTGGTGTTCGACATCGATCTGGCGAAATCGAAAAGCAACGAAAACCCGGTGTATTACATCCAGTACGCCCATGCCCGTATCAGCGCAGTGCTGGCACAATGGGGCGGTGAGCACAAAGCCTTGTTGCAGGCTGATGTCAGGCTGCTGGATAGCGAATACGAGACTGCGCTGCTGCAGCAGATGATCGATTATCCGCAGGTGATCGAAAACGCCGCGCTTGATCTGGCTCCGCACCTGGTCGCTTTTTATCTGAAGGAGTTGGCGGCGAATTTGCACAGCTACTATAATGCCGCGCGCTTTCTGGTCGAGGACGAAGCGGTCAAGTTGGCACGACTGGCGTTGATTGCCGCGACGGCACAGGTAATTCGCAATGGCTTGGCGATACTTGGCGTGAGTGCGCCAGAAAAGATGTGAAGCGAAAATGCAACGCGAAAATGTATCGAAAAGGAACGGATAGAAGATGAGCAGAAACCCAGGCAGCAGGCCGACTGCATCACGCAATCGCGTTGATCCGTTATGGACCGGTATCTTCATCGGCATGGTAGTCGGTGTCAGCTTGGCTGCCGGATTGACCTGGTATCTGATGAAATCTCCCAGTCCGTTTGTGCAAAAAGAAAAGATAACGGTCAATCCGCCGATAGATGCTGCCAAGCCTGCCGAAATCGCGACACCCGCTGCGAATTCCCCTACGGCGGTTCCCGGCGAACCCGGCGGAAAGCCGCGATTTGAATTCTACAAGGTGCTGACCGATAAACAGGATGCGACTGCCGCCGCACCGGTCAAGCGCGCCGACAAACCCAAGCCGGCGGATAACAGGGCGGCGGATACCAAGTTGGCTGTCGCCTATGAGCCGCATCTTCTGCAGGCGGGTTCTTTCCACAAGGCGGATGATGCCGAAAAACTCAAAGCCAAGCTTGCCTTGCTGGGTGTCGAAGCCAGCGTCCAGTCCGCCAGCATTCCCGACAAAGGCGTTTGGTACCGCGTACGCTTGGGGCCTTATAAGACTGAGCAAGAGTTGAGCAGTGCGCGCAGTTTTCTGAAACAAAACGGGGTGGACAGCACTCCAATCCGGGCGCAATAAGTACCGGCAGCGGGTGCGCCCATATGATGAATACCGCGTTTCCGTTATTTGCGCGAGGTTAGGAGTATGGACTTTCATTCTTCTGCAGCGCGTTGAACATTACTACAAGGAGCAATCTATGAAAAATTTGATTAAAAGTCTGGTTGTTGCAACATTATTGCTGGTTGGCGGTGCGTCGCTCTCCGCAGCTGAGCTGGGCAAAGATTACAAATTATTGAACGTCGCGCAGCCGACCAGCGGCAATAAAATTGAAGTGCTGGAATTTTTCTTTTACGGCTGTTCGCATTGTTTCGATCTTCATAAACCGTTGAGCGCGTGGGAGAAGACCATGCCCAAGGATGTCGAGTTGATCTACGTGCCAACCATATATCGCGATTCAATGGAACCGCTGGGGCGGGCTTTTTTCGCGCTGGAAAGTCTGGGGCAGGATCACCAGTTGCACGACGCGTTGTACCGCGCAATGAATGTGGACAACATGACCCTGCACGATGAGGCAGCCATCAGCGATTTTGTGGCGAGAAACGGCGTGGATCGCGCAAAATTTTCCGCCGCTTACAACTCCTTCTCCATGCAGAGCAAAGTGACACGCGCCAAGCAAATGATCCGTAGCTATGGCATCGCCGGCACACCCACTTTGGTTGTGGACGGTAAATATCTGATCACCGGCCTGCAGCCGGAAGACACCATCCGCGTATTGAAAGAAGTAATCGTGATGGCGCGCCAGGCGCGATTCGGGAAAAAGTAAGCCCCGTTAAGGCAACACAAAAATGCGGCGTATTGGCTACGGTGAATGATGGAAAAATGCCGCAGCGTGTAGTAATCAGTGGCGCGTCAAGTGGCATAGGTCTGGCACTTGCGCGCCATTATCTTGAGCGCGGCGCAATCGTTGCCGCCTTCGCGCGACGCGGCGAATTGCTGCAATCCCTTGGCGCAGAATTTGCCGGTCGGGTCTATTGTTACCAGCTGGATGTGCGCGATGCGCCTGCCGTGCAGAATGCGGCAGACGATTTCATCACGCGTGCCGGCGGGCCTGACGTGGTGATCGCCAACGCCGGCGTAAGTGTAGGCACGCTCACCGAATACGCCGAGGACATCGATGCTTTCCAGCAAGTGCTGGATATCAATGTGCTGGGGATGGTGAAAACCTTTCAGCCTTTTGTTGCAGCGATGCGCGAAACCAGACAGGGGGTGCTGGTCGGTATTGCCAGCGTGGCAGGCTTTCGCGGGCTGCCCGGCGCGAGCGCCTATTCCGCCTCCAAGGCAGCGGCGATATCCTATCTGGAATCCTTGCGGGTCGAGCTGCGCGATAGCGGGGTGAAGGTCGTCACGATCTGCCCCGGATACATCAGAACCCCGATGACAGCCAACAACCCTTACGCAATGCCGTTCATGCTGGATGCCGGCGAGGCAGCAAGGCGCATGGCATATGCCATCGAGAGGGGAACCGCATTTACCGTGATACCTTGGCAAATGGGCCTGGTCGGGAGAGTGCTTAAATTCCTGCCGCGCTGGATGTATGACCGGTTACTTGCCAAAGCGCCGCGCAAACCGCGCAAATATATATAGGGCACCCTTTAGCCGGCCAGTTTCCGCTTCAGCACATCATTCAACTGCGCAGGGTTGGCCTTGCCCTTGCTGGCTTTCATCGCGAGGCCGACGAAGAAACCGAACAGCTTGTCCTTGCCGCTGCGATACTCCGCAACCTTGTCGGCATTGGCGGCGATGATCTCGTCCACCAGCGCTTCGATTGCGCCGCTGTCTGAGACCTGCTTCAGTCCCTTGGCTTCGATGAGGGTATAGATGCCTCTGGTTACCTCTTCAAGCGAATCACCAATGATTAGCTCGGCCACACTTGGTGTCCAGAGGTGATCGAATATCTGCTTTGCGGCACTATTTGAAATCGTCCCATCGACGATTCGGCCAATCAGAACAGCTAATTGTATGGGCTTGATTGGTGCGTCGGTGATGTTCTTGTTTTCACGGTTGAGCCGCGCGGAAATTTCCCCTTGTATCCAGTTCGCGCACAGCTTGGCTTGGCCCGGCGCTTTGGCGAGTGCGGCCTCGAAGAAATCCGCCATCTCGCGCGACGCGGTGAGGGTGCTGGCGTCATAGGCGGACAGGCCGAGTTCGTTGACATAGCGTGTCTGCTTGGCCTGCGGCAATTCCGGCAAGGTCGCGCGCACCTGCTCTTTCCATTCTTCGCTTATATCCAGCGGCAACAAATCGGGATCGGGGAAGTAGCGGTAGTCGTGCGCTTCTTCCTTGCTGCGCATAGCAAGCGTCTCGCCGGTATCGGGATTGAACAGTACAGTGGCTTGATGAATCTTGCCGCCATTCTCGATGGTGTCTATCTGCCATTGCGCCTCGTAGTCGATGGCCTGCTGCATGAACTTGAATGAGTTGAGGTTCTTGATCTCGCGCCTCGTACCGAGCGGTTCGCCGGGACGGCGCACCGAAACATTGACGTCGCAGCGGAACGAGCCTTCCTGCATGTTGCCGTCGCAGATGCCGATCCAGCGTACCAGCGAGTGCAGGGTTTTTGCGTAGGCTACCGCTTCGGCGGCGGAACGCATGTCCGGCTCGGAGACGATCTCCAGCAACGGCGTTCCGGCCCGATTCAGATCGATGCCGGTCATGCCGTGAAAGTCTTCGTGCAGCGATTTGCCCGCATCTTCCTCCAGATGGGCGCGGGTGATGCGCACCACTTTTTCGTAAGCCTGTGCTGAGCCTGCCGAAGCAGCGTCGCCGGAAAGTGGCTCGACTTGGATGGTCAGCGCGCCTTGCCCCACCACCGGCAAGTCGAACTGGCTGATCTGGTAGCCCTTGGGCAGATCGGGGTAAAAGTAATTCTTGCGGGCGAATACCGAACGAGGAGCGATGTGTGCACCAACGGCGAGGCCGAACTTGATCGCGCGCTCCACCGCACCCTTGTTTAGTACCGGCAGCACGCCGGGCAGCGCGATGCTCACCGCATCCGCCTGGGTGTTCGGCTCCGCGCCGAACGCGGTCGGAGCGCCGCAGAATATTTTGCTGCTGGTCGAAAGCTGCGCGTGTACTTCCAGCCCGATGACGATTTCCCAGGTCATGTCTATGTCGTTCCCTTATGGTCCTTACAGCTCTTGCGGCGCGCGGCTGTGCCAGTCGGTCGCCAGTTGATATTGGTGCGCGACGTTCAGCATGCGCACCTCGTCAAAATAGTTGCCGATGATCTGCAAGCCGACCGGCATGCCGGGATTGCCATTGTTGGCTGCGCCGAAGCCGCAGGGAATCGACATGCCGGGCAGCCCGGCGAGGTTCACCGCGATGGTGTAGATGTCGGACAGGTACATCTGCACCGGGTCGTCGCCCTTCTCGCCCAGCTTGAATGCGGTGCTCGGGCTGGTCGGCCCCATGATGACGTCGCACTGCCTGAACGCGTCGGTGAAGTCCTGCGCGATCAGGCGGCGGATCTTCTGCGCCTGCAGGTAATAGGCATCGTAGTAGCCGTGGCTCAGCACATAGGTGCCGATCATGATGCGCCGCTTCACTTCCGCGCCGAAGCCCTGCGCGCGGCTCTTCTCGTACATGTCGGTGAGGTCGCTGTATTCCGGCGCGCGGTAGCCGTAGCGCACGCCGTCGAAGCGCGACAGGTTGCTGGAGGCCTCCGCCGGAGCCAGCACGTAATACACCGGCACGGACAGTCTGGAATTCGGCAGGCTGATTTCGACGATGGAAGCGCCAAGTTTCTTGTATTCGGCGATGGCGGCATTGACGGCTTGCGCCACATCGTTACTCAAACCCTCGGCGAAGAACTCTTTTGGCAGGCCGATGCGCAGGCCGTCCAGCGGTTTTGCCAGGTCGCGCGCGTAGTCTTCCTTGGCGCGTTGCAGGCTGGTGGAATCGCGCTCGTCGAAACCGGTCATCACGTTGAGCATCAACGCCAGGTCTTCCGCGCTGCGCGCCATCGGCCCGGCCTGATCCAGGCTGGAGGCAAAGGCGATCATGCCGTAGCGCGACACTGTGCCGTAGGTCGGCTTGAGGCCGGAAATGCCGCACAGTGCGGCAGGCTGGCGGATCGAGCCGCCGGTATCGGTTCCCGTCGCGGCGGCGCACAGCCGCGCGGCTACCGCACAGGCCGAACCGCCTGAACTGCCGCCGGGCACGGCGTCTTGGCTGTACGGGTTCTTTACCGCGCCGAAATAGGAGGTTTCATTGGAAGAACCCATGGCGAATTCGTCCATGTTGGTCTTGCCGAGATTCACCGCGCCGACGTTATTGAATTGTTCGATAACGTGCGCGTCGTAGGGAGAGACGAAATTCGCCAGCATCTTCGAGCCGCAGGTGGTACGCCAGCCCTTGGCGCAGAAGATGTCTTTTTGTGCGACAGGGATGCCGGTCAGGGCATCGGCCGTGCCAGCGGCAAGGCGGGCATCAGCATCGCGCGCCTGTGCCAGACTGGCTTCGGCGTTGGTGGTGATATAGGCATTCAGTACGGGATTGAGCGCGGCGATACGGTCAAGGTAAAGCCGTGTCAATTCGACACTGGAAATCTTTCTGGCACGCAGCGCACTGCCGAGTTGCTGCAAACTGGAATTAAGCATGGCTTTATTATTCAATTACTTGCGGAACAAGATACAGCCCCGCTTCTACTTGCGGGGCAATCGACTGGAACAGTTCGCGCTGATTGGTTGCTGTTACCACGTCCTCACGCAATCGTTGCGACACGTCCTGGGCATGGGACATCGGGGCGATATTTCGGGTATCTACGGCCTGCATTTCGGCGATCAGGTCAAAAATTCCGGCAAGTTGCGCGCGCGCGGTCTCGATTTCCGTTTCGCTCATGGCCAGACGGGCCAGGCGGGCGACTTTCCGGACATCGGTATTGGTGATGGACATAGGTAAAAACTTTATTGAAATAAGGCTAATAGGGTATCATACAAGGCATTATTGACGCACCTTTTTGACTACAGGACACAACATGCTAGGATTTTTTAAAGATTATTTTTCTAATGATTTGGCGATTGATCTCGGTACGGCGAACACGTTAATCTGGGTGCGCGGACAAGGCATCGTTCTCGATGAGCCTTCGGTGGTGGCGATCCGCCAGGAGGGCGGGCCGAATGGCAAGAAGGTGGTGCAGCAGGTCGGGATTGCCGCCAAGCAGATGATGGGGCGCACGCCGGGAAATATCACCGTGATTCGCCCGATGAAGGATGGCGTGATTGCCGACTTTACCGTCACCGAGCTGATGCTCAAACATTTCATCCGCAAGGTTTACAAGGCGGGCATTTTCAGTCCCAGCCCGCGCATCGTGATCTGTGTGCCGTGCGGTTCCACGCAAGTGGAGCGGCGTGCGATTCGCGAATCCGCCGTCGGCGCGGGAGCGCGTCGCGTGGAGCTGATCGAGGAACCGATGGCTGCGGCGATCGGTGCCGGTTTGCCGGTGGAAGAGGCGACCGGTTCGATGGTGGTGGATATCGGCGGCGGCACCACGGAGGTGGGCGTGATTTCTCTGGGTGGCGCGGTGTACTCCGGTTCGGTGCGCGTTGGCGGCGATAAATTCGACGAGGCGATCATCAACTACATTCGCCGCAATTACGGCATGCTGATCGGCGAAACCACCGCCGAAGAAATCAAGAAGACCATCGGTTCCGCCTTCCCGGGCAGCGAAGTGCGCGAGATGGAAGTAACCGGTCGCAATCTGGCCGAAGGCGTGCCGCGCAGCTTCACGATTTCCAGCAATGAAGTTCTCGAAGCCATGACCGATCCGCTCAACAATATCGTCAGCGCAGTCAAGACAGCTCTGGAGCAGACACCGCCGGAACTCGGTGCCGATATTGCCAGCAAGGGCATGGTATTGACCGGTGGCGGCGCGCTGCTCCGCGACCTGGACCGCCTGCTGATGGAAGAAACCGGCCTGCCGGTTTTGATCGCCGATGACCCTCTGACCTGTGTGGTGCGCGGTTCCGGTATGGCTCTCGAGCACATGGACAAGTCGACCAGTATTTTCACCACCGAATAGCTGTTCCAGCATAATCCCCAAGAAGCCGCGATGGAACGTCGTTGATAGACAACACGCAATCTTTCCGATTTTTCAATCGCGGCCCCAGTCCTGCGGTGCGGTTGGTGTTTTTTGCCGCGCTTTCGTTGCTGCTGTTGTTTATCGATGCGCGCTATCGCTATCTGGAATCCACCCGCAGCGCGTTGTCGGTGCTGATTTCCCCGGTGCAGCGGCTGGCGGCCTGGCCGGGCGCATTGTGGCAACATGCTGGCGATTTTTTCATCACTCAGAGCAGGCAACGCAGCCTGATAAAAGAGAACGATGATCTGCAAAGGCAGCATCAGGGCGATGCCGCGCAATTGCTGCAACTGCAATCCATGCAATTGGAAAACCGGCAATTGCGCAACCTGGTTGCGTTGCCGATACGCAGCGAATTTACCACCCAATTAGCCGAAATCGTTTATGCAGAACGCGATGTGTTCAGGCGCCGGGTACTCGTCAACAAGGGTGCCGACACCAGGGTGCTGATCGGACAAGTGGTGATGGATGACACAGGTATTGTCGGGCAGATCACCCGCGTCTATCCCTGGCTTTCCGAAGTCACCCTGATCACCGAAAAGGACCACGCCGTGCCGGTGCAGGTATTGCGCAACGGGTTGCGCACCATCGTGTTCGGCGCGGGCGATACCAGTCAGTTGTCGCTGCGCTATATGCCGGTTAATGCTGATATTCAGAACGACGACATACTGGCCACTTCCGGAATAGACGGCATCTACCCGCCGGGTATCCCGGTCGCCAGGGTGATAAAAATCGAACGCGATGCCGCCTACCCCTTTGCACGCGTTACTTGCCTGCCGATCGCCGGTGTGGATAAACATCGCCATCTGCTGATACTGTCCGATCTGCCCAAGCCGCCCGAGCGTCCGGTGGAAAAGTCCACGGCAACAGATATCGATAAGCGTGCGAAGACCAGGAGAAAGAATTAAATGCCCAGCACTGCCATACACGGCAAGGCGGAAATCCAGCGTCCGGTCAGCAATACGCTTATCGGGTTGAGCGTGTTGGCCGCGCTATTTCTGAACGGATTGCCATGGGGTGGCATCTGGTTGATGTTGCGCCCCGACTTTGTCGCAGTGGTGCTGCTTTATTGGTGCATGCACAAGCCATGGCGCGTCGGTATCGGGCTATCGTGGGGTGTGGGAATACTCGCCGACGTCGCTGACGCCAGCCTGTTTGGACAGCACGCCCTGGCGTATGCGGTACTCGCATTTGGTGGCGTGGTGCTGAGCCACCGCTTGCGGATGTTTGATTTGCGCCAGCAAACCACCCAGGTGAGCGGTATTTTTGCGCTGACCTATGCGGTCTATGCGCTGGTGCATTGGCAGTTGAACGGCTCGGTGGTGTGGCCGTATTTCCTCGGTTGCCTGACGTCGACTTTGCTGTGGACACCGCTCAGCATCATGTTCCTGGCAATGCGGCAGAAGCGCGTGGATCGTGAATGAACAAGCAAGTCGAGTTTAAAAACCATCAGCGCGAGATATTTCACTTTCAATTGCGCCTGGTCGTCAGCATCGGTTTTGTATTGGTGTTGCTGGCGATTCTGCTGATCCGTTTTGTCTATCTGCAAGCGGTGCGCCACAGCTATTACCAGACTCTTGCGGAAAGCAACCGCATCTTCATTGTTCCTATCGTTCCCAACCGCGGCCTGATACTTGACCGCAACGGCGTGGAACTGGCGCGCAACTTTTCAGGCTACACGCTGGAAATCAAGCCGAACCAGACAGCAGATGTGGAAGCCACGATAAACGAACTGTCCACGCTGATCGAGGTAACCCAGAAGGACCGCAAACGCTTCAAAAAGCAGCTCGCCGAGAGCCGCAACTTTGAAACGCTGATGATTCGAAGCCGGTTAAGCGATGAAGAGGCCGCGCGTTTCGTCGCGCAGCAATATCGTTTTCCGGGTGTTGAGATCAAGGCGCGGCTGTTTAGGGATTACCCGTTCGGCGAGAAGACTGCCCATTTGATCGGATATATCGGGCGTATCAATCAAACCGATATGAAACTGCTTGAAGACAGCGATCTTGCATCCAACTATCGCGGCTCTGATTACATTGGCAAAACCGGCCTGGAGCAGAGTTACGAAAGCGAACTGCATGGCACTACCGGCATAGAGCAAGTCGAAGTTGATGCGGGCGGGCGGGCGGTGCGTATGCTATCGAGCGTCGCGCCGGTTTCCGGCAACACGCTGGTATTAAGCATTGATGTGAAGCTGCAGGAAATCGCCGAGCAATCATTCGGCGATTACCGCGGCGCGCTGGTGGCGATCGATCCGAACAATGGCGACGTGCTTGCCTTTGTCAGCAAACCGGGATATGACCCCAATCCGTTCATCGATGGCATCGATACGCAGAGTTGGGACGAGTTGAATAACTCGCCCGATGTGCCGCTCAACAACCGCGCGCTGCGCGGCCAGTACCCGCCCGGTTCGACCATCAAACCCTTCATGGCGCTTGCGGGTTTGAATTTCAACACGCGCACACCCGAGGAAACCATCAGCGATCAGGGTGTGTTCTATTTGCCGGGCAGCAGCCGGCAATATCGCGACTGGAAAGTGGGCGGCCACGGCAGCGTGAATATGTTCAAGGCCATCACGGTGTCGTGCGACACTTATTTTTACGGGTTGGCGACCGAACTGGGTATAGACAATATCTTCAATTACCTGTCGCGTTTCGGTTTCGGCAAGAAAACCGGCATAGACCTCGAGGGTGAAACACCCGGTTTGCTTCCCTCGCAGGAATGGAAAATGAAGCGTTACCAGCAAATCTGGTATCCCGGCGATACGGTATCGGTTGGTATCGGGCAGGGATACAACCTGGTGACACCCTTGCAACTGGCGTTTGCCACTGCCACGCTGGCGAACAACGGCGTGGCATATAAACCCCATCTGGTAAAAGAAGTGCGCAGTTTACGCAGCAGTGAAAACCGTTTTATCGCCAAAGATCCCATATACGGGCTCAACATCGATCCGGCGCATCTTGATCTGGTGAAACGCGCCATGGTGGCCGTCACACAGCCTGGCGGCACGGCGGTGTATGCCTCTCTGGGTACGCCCTATCACATTGCGGGCAAGACCGGCACGGCACAGGTGATTGCTATGAAGCAGGGTGAAAAATATGATGCCGATAAAATCGACGAGCGGCATCGCGACCATGCCTGGTTCATCGCTTTCGCGCCTGCCGAACAGCCAAAAATCGCGCTGGTTGTGCTGGTCGAAAACGGCGGGCACGGCGGCAGCACGGCGGCACCCATAGCGCGCAAGGTGCTCGATTACTATCTGCTTGGGAAAGTGCCCAAGCCATTGGCTGTTGCGGAAGTGAAGGAGGCTGGCGAACATGATTAGACGGCAACTATGGCAGCGCCTGACCGCGCACATTGACCGCCCGTTGATGCTGGGTATCGTTTTGTTGCTGCTGACCAGCCTGCTGGTGCTGTACAGCGCGGATAACGCAAGCCTGAGTCAACCGCTGAACCAGGTACGCAACATCGCGGTGGCTCTCACCTGCATGTGGCTGGTCGCCAATCTGCCGTTGCATTATCTGATGCGCACCGCCGTGCCGATCTATGTGTTCGGTATGGTATTGCTGATCGCCGTGGCGCTGTTCGGCGAAATCAGCCACGGCGCAAGACGCTGGTTGAATCTTGGCGTGACGACCATCCAACCCTCCGAGCTGATGAAGGTCGGCGTGCCATTGATGATGGCCTGGTATTTTGAGAAAAACGAAGCCACGCTGACGCTGAAAAATTATTTCGTCGCCGCGCTGCTGCTGCTCTTGCCGGTGGCTTTGATCGCGCGCCAGCCCGATTTGGGAACATCGCTGCTGATCTCGGCCAGCGGGTTTTACGTGTTGTTTCTGGCAGGCCTGAGCTGGCGGGTGATAGGCGGCCTGTTCGTTGCGGGCCTTGCCAGTGCGCCGATATTGTGGTCGGTGCTGCACGACTACCAGCGCCATCGCATCCTGATGTTGTTCGACCCGTCGCAGGATGCGCTGGGAAATGGTTATCACACGATCCAGGCAACCATTGCCGTCGGTTCCGGCGGCATACTCGGCAAGGGCTATTTGAACGGTACGCAAACGCATCTCGACTTCCTGCCGGAACGCACCACCGACTTTATTTTTGCGGTGTACTCGGAAGAATTCGGCCTGATCGGCAACCTGATCCTTTTGTCGCTGTATGCTTTTGTGGTGATGCGCGGCTTCATCATCACCGGGAATGCCTCGACATATTTCACGCGTCTGATGGCCGGTTCCATTACGCTGACCTTCGCCACCTATACGTTCGTCAACATGGGTATGGTCAGCGGCATCCTGCCAGTGGTCGGCGTGCCGCTGCCGTTGATAAGTTATGGCGGCACATCCATGCTGACCCTGCTGCTGGGTTTTGGTTTGCTGATGAGCATAGAAACCCACAAGAAACTGGTAAAAACCTAGGAGTTGGCATGGGCAGGCAAATCGCAGTTTTGATCTTGGCAACTTTGGCGCTCGCCGCTTGCGGCAGCGCCCCGCAGCGCAAAGCGGAATCCGGTAAAGTCACCACTGCGCCGGGAGGAGGAGGTTACCTTGCCGGAGACGGGCCGGGCGCGGAGACAGCCGTCAATCTGGATGCGATACCCGATCCTGTGCCGAGAAACGAGCCGTTGCATCGCTATGCCAATCGCCCCTATGTTGCGCTGGGCAAGACCTACACGCCGCTGACTCGCATGGGCAATTTCAAACAGCGCGGCAGCGCCTCGTGGTACGGAAAGAAATTCCACGGCCAGCGTACGTCCAGCGGTGATGTATACGACATGTATGCCATGACTGCCGCCCACCCGACCCTGCCGATTCCCAGTTATGCGCGTGTGACGAATCTCGCCAATCAAAAATCAGTGATTGTGCGCGTCAACGACAGGGGCCCTTTCTTGCATGAGCGCGCGATTGATGTTTCATATACTGCCGCGCACAAACTCGGCATCGTCGGCAGCGGCAGCGGGGAAGTCGAAGTGGAGAGCATTGCCGCCAGCGGCCCGGTGCAAAGCAAGCCGCCGGAAAACAGCGCACCAGCTGCGATGACTGCGGCTCCAGTTGCGCTGACGTCGCTGGACAGCAGCGAAACACGCGTTTATCTGCAACTTGGCGCATTCAAGTCGCAACAGGGCGCGGAGAGTTTCATGGCGCGCATGCGCAGCGACCTTGGCGACTTCGGCAAACAGTTCAAATTGTCTGCGAAAGACGGGTTGGTGCGGGTGCATATCGGCCCGTATCGGAGCCAGAGCGAAGCGCGCGCAAGCGCAGAGAGTATGAGGAGAACGCTGGGGTTCAAGCCTATGCTCAACCTGCCGTGATCAAGCGCGCAGCGGCATTTTTCATGGGCGGTACTTATCCCTGTGAACCCGGGGACTGACTCTGAGGTCTCCCCTCAAACGTTGCAGCGCAGGATGATCATAACGCAGTCGATCTAGAGCTTCACGAAATTCGCGCGGCGGGAATGCCGCCATCCCA
>MGWZ01000022.1:0-58526 GCA_001801175.1 Gallionellales bacterium RIFCSPLOWO2_02_FULL_57_47
AGCCGTTGCTGTTGTAGCTGTTGTTTCCGCCGGGTAAAAAAGTCGTGCCGCGATACTGCACGGTGCTGTCGTTATAGGTGGTGTTGGCGCTGAGATTGACCGACGGCAACAACGCGGAACGGCCCTGCGGCAGCTTTTCCTGCCCGGCGTGCAGCGCGGCGCGCGCGGCGGCAAATACCGGATCGTTCGCCTGGGCGGCACGGTAGGTTTCCAGCAGGTCGGCAGCGCCGGCCCCGTTGACCGCGAAAAAGACAGTTGCGTAAAAAACTTGTTGTGGTAATCGTTTCATAAGGTTTTGCACAACCTGTATATTAGATAATGCTAATGTTACAGCCAATCTGGATATTGTGCAATTCAATCCTGAAACCTAGAACACGAATCGTTTGGGCTGTTGCGCATGTTGCAGGGGAGCGACGCAGGTTTCCATAATGTTAACGGTTTCAAAGGTATCGGGAGCGACACGAGTGATCAGCCTGGCCTGCATCACCGGCGCATCTCCGACAATGGCGAACAGTCTCCCGCCGACGTTCAGGCTATTCTGGAATTCTTCGGGCAGCACCGGGGTTGAGCCGGTCAGTACGATGGCATCATAGCCAGCACCACCGGCCCAGCCATGCGAAGCATCACCAATCTCAAGCATAATGTTATCGCGGTGGAGCGCAGCCAGGTTTTGCCTCGCTGCAGCACTCAACTGCGGCACGATTTCAACTGAAGTTACGCGCCCCGCCAATGTGGACAACAGCGCGGTCAGATAACCGCTGCCGGTGCCCACTTCCAGCACCTGGTCACTACGGTTGAGATGCAATTCCTGCAGGGCGCGCGCCTCAAGCTTGGGCTGCCACATGGACGCTCCATAACCCAAGGGGATTTCCATATCAGCGAAAGCCATTTCCCTCATGCCATTCGGCACGAAGTGCTCACGGCGAACGTGTTTGAGCAAGTCCAGAATCCGACCCTCAAACACATCGCAGGGGCGAATTTGTTGTTCTATCATATTAAAGCGCGCTTGCTCCACGTTCAGCATTTTCATTCCCTTTGCATATATTAATCAGGCATCATTCCTTGGACAGTATAACAACACGTTACATCAGGCTCAAAGCAGAACCGATAGCAAGCGCAATTTATCATTTTAGCGCCGCTGTTGCGCTACCAGCAAAACTGCCATTTTCTGGAGTGTGCCAATGATTCGAACAGTCATACTCAAATATCGATGTTAAGCCGTGGCAGACCGCAATCCAGGGCGCGCCTCGGTGCCGGGCAAATTTTGCTACACTGTCAATATCGCAAACAACCCGGAGTCACAGCATGCTCAATCAAAAGTTTTTTGATGACCTGTCGGCCAAATTAAACGAGGTGGTAAACAGCGGCCCCGCCAAAGACATTGAAAAAAATGTGCGCGTCCTGCTGATGCAAGGTTTCGCCAAACTCAATCTGGTGACGCACGAAGAGCTCGAAGTGCAAGCGCAGGTGCTGGCGCGTACCCGTGAACATCTGACCGCACTGGAAGCGCGGGTCGCGGAACTGGAAGCGCAGCGCAACAAGGCCGCTTCATAAATATGAGCCTCGCGGTTCTCTACAGCCGCGCGCTTTCAGGAATGGAAGCTGCTCTCGTCACCGTTGAGGTGCACATCGCCAACGGCTTGCCCAACTTCACCATCGTGGGCCTGCCGGAAACCGAAGTCAAGGAAAGCAAAGACCGCGTGCGCGCCGCGCTGCAAAATTGCCAGTTCGATTTTCCGGCGCGCCGCATCACCGTTAACCTCGCTCCCGCCGACCTGCCCAAAGAAAGCGGGCGATTTGATTTGCCCATCGCGCTGGGCATACTCGCCGCCACCGGTCAGATTCCTTCCGACAAGCTCGCCGAATACGAATACGCCGGGGAACTTGCGCTGACCGGCGAGTTGCGTCCGATACGCGGCGCGCTGGCGATGACTTATCGTGCAGTCAGCAGCGGGCGAGCTTTCATCCTGCCGCAAGCCAATGCCGCCGAAGCCGCGCTGGTGGAGGATGCAACCGTGTTCCCGGCGCAAACGCTGCTGCAAGTGGCGGCGCATCTCACCGGCAGATCAAAAATTGCGCCCTATATTAGCCAGCCGCAATCCATCCGTCCGCACTACCCGGACATGAGCGAGGTGAAGGGACAGGCGCAGGCCAAGCGCGCCCTGGAAGTCGCTGCGGCGGGCGGGCACAGCGTGCTGATGGTGGGGCCGCCGGGCACCGGCAAATCCATGCTTGCGGCGCGCTTCCCAGGCATCCTTCCGCAAATGACCGAGGCCGAGGCGCTGCAGAGTGCGGCGCTGCAATCGCTGGATGGCGGCTTCGATGTGGCGAAGTGGAAGACGCGGCCCTATCGCGCGCCTCACCACACCGCATCCGGCGTAGCGCTGGTCGGAGGAGGAAGCAATCCGCGTCCCGGCGAAATTTCCATGGCTTTGCACGGCGTGCTGTTTCTCGATGAGTTGCCGGAGTTCGAGCGCAGTGTGCTGGAAGTGTTGCGCGAACCGATGGAATCGGGGCGCATCACCATTTCCCGCGCGGCGCGGCGCGCCGATTTTCCCGCGCAGTTCCAGCTGATCGCCGCAATGAATCCCTGCCCGTGCGGCTATCACGGTCACTACAACGGCAAGTGCCATTGCACACCGGACCAGATTTCACGCTACCGCAGCAAGATTTCCGGCCCGCTGCTGGATCGCATCGACATCCAGATCGAAGTGCCTGCGGTACCGCAGGATGATTTGCTCAACAAGGCGAATGGCGAAGCCAGCGCGGATTTGCGGGCGCGTGTAGAAATTGCGCGGCAACGCCAGCTTGCGCGCCAGGACAAGGCCAACGCCCAGCTTTCGGTCACTGAAATCGACGCGTTATGCACGCCGGATGCGCAAGGCATTGCGCTGCTGCAACAAGCCATCAGCCGCCTTAACCTCTCCGCACGCGCCTATCACCGCGTGCTCAAGGTGGCGCGCAGCATCGCCGATCTGGAAGGGATTGATGGCATCGCGACCAGGCATATTGCCGAAGCGGTGCAGTACCGGCGATTGAGCTTTTAAGGGCGCAGATGCGGTCAGCGGCTGCTGGCCATATCGATAATCGCTGCCCTCAGCTCCTGCTTCAGGACTGAGTCTGCCTGGTTCAAGGCGCGCTTTGATGCGCTTTCCGCGTCCGGGGCGTTGCTCTTGACGGTCCAGCGCCTGATGCCGCGCACACGGCCTGTGCCCGTTTCCGACAGGGTGACTTCCAGGACACCGCGCTGCCAGTACCAGCCGTCCTGAAAGCCAAGGTCAGCCATTTCCATCCGCGCCTGCAACACAAAATCCGGGCTCGGACCGGTCTCGATCATGAAACCGGCTTTGGCCAGCGCGCCGGACACCACTTCCGCAAAGCCGGGGGTTGAGCCGGCAGCTACCTGTGATGCAATCCGCACCCGCTTCAACAAGTCGTCCAGATCGCTTTTAAGTTTTGCGCTGTTCCATTGCGGTTCAGTGCCTCGCCCGGCGGGATCTACAACTTGCAGGGACTTCTGCAATGACTCGCGCTCCTGCTGGGCATCCACGGCCAGGCTGGCCGCTGCAATTTTCAGGAACAAGTCGCTGGCTTTGCGGGATTGCTCTACATGGTTGCCGGTAGCCTCATCCAGTTGGCCGATTTGCTGGCGCAGGCTGGCAGCGGTCTGCAATCGCGGCAAAACCGCCAGCGCGTGATAGTTATTCGTGGCGGTGTCCTGCCACAGTTCCGCAATCTGTATCCCGCGGATAATCTGGCTGGTATGCGTGGTGATGCGCCGGGAAGCCTGGCTCTCATACTGGCCCGGCGCGCTGGGGCCGGCCTTGAATTTCTGGACATCTTCGCTTTCCGCCGCTACGGCCACCTGAAATATTTTGGACAGGTCGGCGCGGGCGCGATCCTTGGCCTCTTCCTGCGTGGCCGCCTGTCCGCGACCCATCAGGTATTGCGCACTTTTATACTGGGCGCTGTCGCCGGATATCCAGTCGGGTGCGGCGGGAGGCTGGCTGGCGCAGCCGGAGAGGAGTGAAAGCACGCATGTCATGAAGGCAAAGTCAGAGAGTTTCATTTGCATCTCCTAGTGGTGTGGCTGATTGGGAACCCAGTGCTGGGTCAGATACGTCTTGCGATTCCTGCTGATGGCTACACCCGGATATTCCTGGGTCGCGATGACCTGTTCGCCAGCCCCGAGTAAATCAACCGTGATGGTGTAGCTGCCGGGCGGCAACGAAAGCCGCGCCAGCTGGACGTTTGCGGGTAATGTCAGCCAGCTGCGGGTGTCGGCCCGCTCGGTGGCCGCAGCCGCCATCCGCACGACAAAAGAGCTGAGTAATTCTACCGCAAGGTCGTTGTCACGGTTTCTTCCGGCGCGATCCACAGATTGCTGCATCACAACCTTGGACACCGCACGGGCGATTGAGCGCGCCGTTATCGCGGGCATGCGGGAGTCCAGGCTAGCCCTGGCAAGGGCATCAATGTCTTCCATCATCTGGGTGTAGGCCTGCTTGCCGGAGACGCTGACGCGGGCGTTCAGCACGTTGTTGGGCCGGGATTCGTGGTAAGGCAGCGCGATGTTTACGACCACGGGCAGCGCGGGTGTGATTTGCTTATACCGCGTGGTGGGATCTGCCATGACCGAGTGGGAAGGCGATGTAGCGCCGACAATTTTTTCGCGCTTGACGGGCGCCAGGCCATTGTTCAGGACGAAGACCAGTTCGCCTTCCTGTTCGCGTATCACTTCATGCGGAGTTTCGATGCCGAATTCCTGCCTGTACTGGGCAGCCTCATCCGCCAAACCCTGCCGGTGCGCCAGCCGCAACAGGTCATGCTTGAGCATGTCCGGCATCGCCAGGCCATAATTGACCCGGTACTTTTTGTAGGCCTCGTAGGCCTTGCGGTAGGCAATCATGGCATCGCTCCATTCACCCAGTTCCTCGTAGATCATGCCGGTGAGGTAACGGGATAGCGCATCTTCGGTGAACTTGTTCCCCGGAATTTTTTCCCCGATCTCACGCAGCCTGGTGTCCACCTGAAGCGCCTCGACACGCGCTTCATCAGGCTGTCCGAGCTCCAGGTAATTGAGCGCCATGTAGAGGTGCACCAGAACCTGTTCGTAGTCATCACCGGCATAACTGACGGTCGCGTCGTTGACGACGAATGACAGGGTATTCTCGCTGACGCTGGCGGCATAAAGCCGCTCCATTTCAGTCTTGGCCGCTTCCAGCGCCAGATTGGAGCCGGCAAAATCGCGCTTCATGCGCAGTACCATGCCTTTGTCGAGCAGGTACAACACCCGGCCGGTTCTGGAGCTGGCTTGCTTCTCAATTTCCTGCAGGGCGGCATCGTATTTTCGGCTCGAAAGGCTGTGTTCGATGACGCCGAAAGAATCACTGTAGGTGGCGCACCCCGCCAAAACGAATGTCCCGAGCAACAGCGCAACGCGGCACGCAGCCCTGCTTACCGCCATCAATCGGCCCGCCTTCAATTACCCTGCCTTCAATTGTCTAGAACCTCAGGTTGCTGCGCTCCACCAGTTTCTTGATCTTCTTCTGGCCGACCCAGACCTTGCGATTGTCCGCCATGCTGATCAGGGTCAGATCCACCTGGTAGAAACGCAATTGCGTTTTGCCGGAGGCATCAATGATGGTATTGATGGTTCCCTTCAGCATGAAGTCGGCGCCTTTTTCCTGCCCCATAGGCTTGCGCGTGACCTCGCTGGCGTGGAGATCCTGGTCCTTGCGCTCATCGCGGATTTCCAGGCGCTCCCTTGAAGAGGCGACGAATTGCACCTTGTCGGAATTGATCAGGGCACGTTCCATGTCGGCGACAAAGGTGTTGACGTTGATGTGCTCGTGGCTCAGGTTGGCCACTTCACCCACGATTACCGCCGGCTGCCGTTTTTGAGCGCGCGTAAACTCGCCAAGCCAGGTGCGGCTCAACACGTCCCGGATCATCTCTTCCGACACCTGTTGCGAGTCGGTATCGTTCCAGGCGCCGCTCAGGTCTTTCACTTCTCCAGCATCCATCCGCGTCACCGCAGTGGAACAGCCGGTGGCAGACAATACCAAGGCCAAGGCTAGCATTACGGCCTGTGTGTTTTCAGTCAGTTTACAGCGCATTATTTATTCTCCTTTGCGACGCGGTCAAAAATGTTATCGGCGCTGGTCTCGATGTAGCGCCTCAAGTCTTCGTTCATGTCCTGTGTACCGGCCAGCGTGCTTTTAACATGCTTCATGTCCAGTTCGGCGATGGAATAAATGATGTTGGTTTTTTTGTCGCGCCAGCTGCCGATGATTTTGGCGCCGGCAAGGTTGACCCTGGTAAGACTCTTGATCTGACGCGTGACAGACTCCTCGGCAACACTGGCGCCGCCAGCATTGGCGGAAGACCCAGTCCTTGCAGAAGACAGGTAGTCGCTGGAAACCACGTCCATGTAAGACGACAGGATCCGCGCCACTTCAGCCCGCGCCCGGTCATCGGCGGCAGATTTTTGCAGGGCCATGTCACCCATCGGGGAGGCCGAGCCCACACCGTGGAACAGGCGGCCATCCTTGTCATTGAGGATATTTGTGCCCTCATTGACCCAATCCGGGGCGCCCTTGATACCCAGGTCGCTTTCTACTTTGGTAGTGCTGGAACAGGCCGAGACGGCAAGCGCAAACAGCGCCATTAATGACAGTTTTGCAATGAGATGGAAGTTTTTCACGATTTTCTCCTGATGGAAGAGGAAATAATTCGACAGTTGCTACGTTGGAGAGTTGCGACGACAGGCTGCGAAACCATCATATGTGAAATGACCAGCCGCCGCAATGCGCGCCCGGGTGAGCAAGAGCAGGTTGAGAGTTATGCCGCACGCAGCAGCTTATTCAACACACCCTCAGGAAAACCAGCGCAGCACAGCGGCGGAACTCAGCGCCAAAGCGCCCAGGACGAACAAGGCAAGCCAGGCATGACGGCTGGATGCTGACGAAGGATGAGCGAACAGCAGCCACGCCGCCAAAGTAAAGCCGAGCGCCGCGCACGCCATTTTCACGCCGAGCGCGGCCACGGCGATGCCGTGAATATCGGGGAACTTCCCGTAATGGTAAAAACTGATCGCGCCGAAAGTTGCCCCGCTTGCCGCCTGAATCGCCCAACCGATCAGCACTATCCAGGCAAGCCGGCGTTGCACCGCTGCTTCGCGCCACGCAAGCGCGCAGGCCGCGCCGCCCACCACCGCCACCGCCCCGAAATTATGCACAATCTGGGTAGCTGCATAGGCAAGGTTTTGCCAGTCCATCGCTAATCTGCCGTGACCTTGATGCAGCGCTCCACACCGATAGGCGTGTGATTCTTGTCGACCATTTTGGCGCAAATTTCATGCATACCCCGCGTCATGGGATCAAGTGTGTAGCTACCCTTTATTTGGCGCAGCAAACCGGTTTCCTTGCCATCCACGTAAAGGTGAGCATGATCGCCACCGCCCCCCAGAGTGACTTCATAGTCAAGTCTGCTTTCCGCTTTGGCCTCGAGCCTGGATCCATCGGCAGGAGAGGTGATGTCGATTTTTGGCTCGGCGGCTACCGCAGGTGAAGCGGCAAGGCTTGTGAGTATAAGTACCAGCATAGACAGGTAGCGCATGATTCCCTCCTTAATAATGTGATGAGAAATGACCATAACCCCGTAGATACAATAGCGGTACACGCATATCGTGTCCTGCATACTAGCACTCACCTGTAAACTATCAAGTCCCATGCCAACACGCTGCACCGGCAATCCGGCATGTTAAAATCCGCGCTCATTTTGAAGCCGGCAAACCATGAATCGCACACCTCACCAGATTGAGCAGCTCCTGCAACAACGCATCCTGATCCTCGACGGCGCGATGGGCACGATGATCCAGCGTTACAAACTGACCGAGGAACACTATCGCGGCATCACGCTGTATGGCGATTACACTGGCAAACGCCAGACCTTTGCCAGCCATCCGGTGGACGTGAAAGGATGCAATGACCTGCTGCTGCTGACCCAGCCGCATGTCATCGGCGGGATCCACCGACAGTACCTGGAAGCGGGCGCGGACATACTCGAAACCTGCACCTTCAACTCGACTTCCGTATCGATGGCGGATTACGAGATGCAGCATCTGGCGTATGAACTGAACGTCGCCGGGGCGAAGCTGGCGCGCGGGCTGTGCGATGAATTCGGAACAAGGGACAAGCCGCGCTTCGTCGCGGGCGTACTCGGGCCGACCGGACGCACCGCGTCGATCTCGCCGGACGTGAACGACCCGGGTGCGCGCAACGTCACCTTCGACGAGCTGGTGGAAAGCTACGCCGAAGCGGTGCGCGGCCTGCTCGACGGCGGCGCGGACATGCTGATGGTGGAAACGATATTCGACACGCTGAACGCCAAGGCCGCGCTGTTCGCAATCGAGCGCCATTTCGAGCAGCAAGGCGTGCGAGTTCCAATAATGATTTCGGGAACGATTACCGATGCCTCCGGGCGCACGCTGTCCGGACAGACTACCGAGGCATTCTGGAACTCGCTGAGCCACGCCAGGCCGCTGTCGATTGGGCTCAACTGCGCGCTGGGGGCAGAACTGATGCGGCCTTATGTGGAAGAGATGGCGCGCGTTGCAAACTGCTATGTCAGCGCGCACCCCAACGCCGGCTTGCCCAATCCATTATCCGAAACCGGCTACGACGAGACACCGGAAACCACCGCGCGGCTGGTGAAGGAATTTGCCACCAGCGGCTTCCTCAACATCGCGGGCGGCTGCTGCGGTACGTCTCCGGCGCACATCAAGGCGATTGCCGAGGCGTTAAAGGATGTGCCGCCGCGCCGAATTCCTGACATCGAGAAGAAGCTGCGCCTGTCCGGGCTGGAGCCGTTCAATGTCGGCGACGACTCGCTGTTCGTCAATGTCGGCGAGCGCGCCAATGTCACCGGCTCGGCCAGGTTCAAGTGCCTGATCCTCGAAGGCCGGTACGACGAGGCGCTGGAAGTCGCCAGGCAGCAGGTGGAAACCGGCGCGCAGGTGATCGATATCAATATGGACGAGGCGATGCTGGATGGCGAGGCCGCGATGGCGAAGTTTCTCAAACTGATCGCCTCGGAGCCGGACATTTCCAGGGTGCCGCTGATGATCGATTCATCCAGATGGGGCATCATCGAGGCCGGGCTGAAGTGCGTGCAGGGCAAGCCCATCGTCAATTCGATCTCGCTGAAGGAAGGCGAGGAGAACTTCATCAAGTACGCCACGCTGGTACGCCGCTACGGCGCGGCGGCAGTGGTGATGGCCTTTGACGAACAGGGGCAGGCCGACACCTTCAAGCGCAAAACTGAAATCTGCAAGCGCAGCTATGACATCCTCGTGAACAAGGTGGGCTTCCCGCCGGAAGACATTATCTTCGACCCGAACATATTCGCGATTGCCACCGGCATCGAGGAGCACAACAACTACGCGGTGGACTTCATCGAGGCAACCGCGTGGATCAAAAAGAATCTACCCTACGCGAAGATT
This sequence comes from Gallionellales bacterium RIFCSPLOWO2_02_FULL_57_47, assembly GCA_001801175.1. Classification (GTDB taxonomy): domain Bacteria; phylum Pseudomonadota; class Gammaproteobacteria; order Burkholderiales; family Gallionellaceae; genus Gallionella. The sequence goes on from MGWZ01000022.1 coordinate 9,506, forward strand.
TCCGGCGGCGTTTCCAACGTGTCGTTCTCGTTCCGCGGCAACGAACCGGTGCGCGAGGCGATCCATACCGTATTCCTGTATCACGCGATCAAGGCGGGGCTGACTATGGGCATCGTCAACGCCGGCCAGCTAGGCGTGTACGAGGAGATTCCAAAGGAACTGCGCGATGCGGTGGAAGACGTGGTGCTGAACCGCAGCCCCGATGCAGGTGAACGCCTGGTAACACTGGCCGAAACGGTGAAGGGCGGCGGCAAGGCGCAAGTCGAAGATATCGAATGGCGCAAGGGCACGGTGCAGGAACGCATCACCCATGCGCTGGTGCGCGGCATCACCACTCACATCGTCGATGATACCGAGGAGGCAAGACTGCAGGCGAAGTTCCCGGTCGAGGTGATCGAGGGCCCGCTGATGACCGGCATGAACGTGGTCGGCGACCTGTTCGGCGAAGGCAAGATGTTCCTGCCGCAAGTGGTGAAATCGGCGCGCGTGATGAAGCAGGCGGTGGCGCACCTGGTGCCCTACATCGAGGCGGAAAAATTGCGTACCGGCAACACCAGCGCCAAGGGCAAGATCGTCATGGCCACGGTCAAGGGCGACGTGCATGACATCGGCAAGAACATCGTCACCGTGGTGCTGCAGTGCAACAATTTCGAGGTGGTGAATATGGGCGTGATGGTTCCGTGCCAGCAGATCCTCGACGCAGCGCGCGAACACAACGCCGACATCATCGGCTTGTCCGGGCTGATCACGCCGTCGCTGGAAGAAATGGCGCATGTCGCGAAAGAGATGCAGCGCCAGGGCTTTACCATTCCGCTGATGATCGGCGGCGCGACCACGTCGCGCGTGCATACCGCAGTGAAGATAGCGCCGAACTATCAGGGCAGCGCCACGGTGTACGTCAACGACGCCTCGCGCGCGGTGGGCGTGTGCAGCAACCTGCTCTCCGACACGCTGCGCGGCGAATACATCGCGGGCATCAAGGCGGATTATGCGCAAGCGCGCGAGCAGCACGAAGGCAAGAAAGGCAAGGCTGCGCATGTCACGCTGGCGGAGGCGCGTGCGCATGCATTGAAGACGAATTGGGCGAATCAAACCCCTCCCGGCCTCCCCTTGTCAGGGGAGGAGGTTGGCTTCCCCCCTGACAAGGGGGGATTGAGGGGGTTTTACGTTCCGCCCAAGCCGTGGCTGACGGGCGTGCACAAATTCGAGAACTACCCGCTGGACAAGATCGCCGAATACATCGACTGGTCGCCGTTCTTCCAGGCATGGGAACTGTCCGGGCGCTACCCGCAAATCCTGCAAAATGAAGTGGTGGGCGAGGAAGCGCGCAAGCTGTTTGCCGATGCTCAGGCGATGCTGAAAAAAATCATCAAGGAGAAATGGCTCACCGCGAACGCCGTGTTCGGCCTGTTCCCGGCGAACAGCGTCAATAGCGACGACATCGAAATCTATACGGATGAGACTCGCAACAGGGTGGCGATGACCTGGCACAACCTGCGCCAGCAAACGAAAAAGCCGGGCGACATCCCGAACTACTGCCTCGCCGATTTCATCGCGCCCAAAGAATCGAAGGTCAAGGATTACATCGGCGCGTTCGCCGTCACCACCGGCATCGGTATCGACACGCGCATCGCCGAATTCGAGAAGCATCACGACGACTACAACGCCATCCTGCTCAAGTCGCTGGCCGACCGCCTCGCCGAAGCATACGCCGAACTGCTGCACGCCCGCGTGCGCCGTGAGTTCTGGGGATATGCGTCGGATGAGAAGCTGGATAACGATGCGCTGATCGCCGAGAAATACCGCGGTATCCGCCCCGCACCCGGCTACCCGGCCTGCCCGGAACACAGCGAAAAGGGTCCGTTGTTCGAGCTTTTGATGGCGCCGGAAAACGCAGGTATCACCCTCACCGAAAGCTACGCGATGCTGCCCACCGCGGCGGTCAGCGGCTTCTACTTCTCGCACCCGCAGGCGCAGTACTTCGCCATCGGCAAGGTGGACAAGGATCAGGTGGAAGACTACGCGCGGCGCAAGGGCTGGAGCGTAGAAGAGGCGGAGCGCTGGCTGGCACCGGTGTTGAGTTACTAGAGAAATGCGGGTAGGGTTCCCACTTGCGGGGACGAGAGCGCAGCGTAACCCAACAAAATTCGGCAGCTGGGTAGGGTGCTTACGATGCAAATAACAAAGTCTATCGAATGAAACACATCACTATTTTACCGCTGGCCGTACTGTTGTTGTTCAGCGTTTTTCAACCACGGCTTGCCCCGAACAGGCCGCAACACAAAAGGAAACAAGCGTCATGACTGAACTGATCAAAACCGATAACAAGCCGGGCGACGGCGCACAAGCCAATGCAGGTCACCACGTGACCGTGCATTACACCGGCTGGCTGTACGACGAAGCCGCTCCCGGAAACAAGGGCAAGAAGTTCGACAGCTCGCGCGACCGCCAGGAGCCGTTTGAATTTCCGCTCGGCGCGGGGCATGTCATCAAGGGCTGGGATCAGGGCGTGGCAGGCATGAAAGTCGGCGGGCAGCGCACGCTGATTATTCCAGCACACCTGGGCTACGGCGCACGCGGTGCGGGCGGGGCGATCCCGCCGAATGCGACGCTGGTGTTTGATGTCGAGCTGCTGGCGGTGCGATAAATCAACAGGGCAGCGTGGGCACAGCGCGCCCATGCTGTAATATTCAATGGTGGGCATAGGTGCCCACCCTGAAAAAATAAAGGAAATCGAATGAAACGTATCACTTTCTTACCGCTGATCTTGCTGCTGGCCGCAGGCATGTTTTCGAATGCGGCGTATGCCGAAAAGGCCGTAACAAAAAAGGAAGCAGGCAATGTGACCAAGCTGCTCAAGATCGACAGGAAGCCGGGCAAGGGCGAAAAGGCCACGGCGGGGCGCGAAGTGGCCGTGCATTACACCGGCTGGCTGTACGATGCGGGCGTCACCGGCAATAAGGGCAAAAAGTTCGACAGCTCGCTCGACCGAGGTAAGCCAATCGAATTCCCGCTTGGCGCCGGGATGGTTATCGATGGATGGGAACAGGGTATCGAAGGCATGAAGGTGGGCGGGCAGCGCACACTGATCATCCCGCCACACCTCGGCTACGGCGCGCAAGGCGCACCGGGGGCGATTCCGCCAAATGCGACGCTGATATTCGATGTGGAATTGATGGGTGTTCGCTAACCAGAGGTTGCGGATGCCGGTGGTTTCTACCCTCACCCCAACCCTCTCCCTGCAAGGGAGAGGGAGCGAACAATGAACCTGATCTCGCATCCATTGCTGATCACGGCACTGATGCTCGCCGTGTCCAACCTGTTCATGACGTTTGCGTGGTACGGGCACCTGAAGAATCTGGCGACTTCGCCGTGGTATATCGCGGCGCTGATCAGCTGGGGCATCGCGTTGTTCGAGTACATGTTGCAGGTGCCGGCGAATCGCATCGGCTACACCGAACTCAGCCTCGGGCAGTTGAAGATATTGCAGGAAGTCATCACGCTGTCGGTGTTCGTGCCATTCGCGGTGCTGTACATGAACCAGCCGCTGAAGTGGGATTATGTGTATGCGGCGCTGTGCCTGATGGGCGCGGTTTATTTTATTTTTAGGGTTTAAAACCCGCCCTCTCCCCTTACCCTCTCCCGCAAGCGGGAGAGGGTGCCCGACAGGGCGGGTGAGGGATTTGGCAACGAAGTAGGGCAAAAATGCACATTCACATCCTCGGCATCTGCGGCACCTTCATGGGCGGCATCGCGGCCATTGCCAAGCAGGCAGGCTACCGCGTCACCGGTTGCGACGCCAATGTCTATCCGCCGATGAGCACGCAACTGGAGGCGCAGGGCATAGAGCTGATCGAAGGCTTCGGCGCCGAGCAGCTCGAGCTCAAGCCGGATGTGTTCGTCATCGGCAACGTGGTGTCGCGCGGCAATCCGCTGATGGAAGAGATACTCAACCGCAACCTGAGCTATGATTCCGGTCCGCAATGGCTGGCGGACACGCTGTTGCGCGACAAGTGGGTGCTGGGCGTGGCAGGCACGCACGGCAAGACGACCACCACGTCGATGCTGGCGTGGATACTGGAATACGCGGGGCTGAATCCCGGCTTCCTGATCGGCGGCGTGCCGCAAAATTTCGGTGTGTCGGCGCGCATCACCGAATCGCCGTTCTTCGCTATCGAGGCCGACGAATACGACACCGCATTCTTCGACAAGCGTTCCAAGTTCGTACATTACCGTCCGCGCACCGCGATCCTGAACAATCTGGAATTCGACCATGCCGACATTTTTCCCGACCTGGCAAGCATCGAGACGCAGTTCCATCATCTGGTGCGCACTGTCCCGGGCAGCGGGCTCATCGTGTGCAACGGACGCGATGAACCGTTGCGGCGCGTGCTTCAGCGCGGCTGCTGGACGCCTGTGGAGAAGTTCGGCAGCGACGAAGGCTGGAACATCGATGCCGACAACCGCGTAACGCTGAACGGTGAACCCCAAGGCGCGCTCGAGTGGGATTTGCTCGGCGAACACAACCGCATGAACGCGCTCGCCGCGCTCACCGCCGCGCGTCATATTGGCGTGCCTGTTGCCCAGGGTTTGGCTGCATTAAGCAAATTCATGAACGTGAAGCGGCGCATGGAAGTGCGTGGCACGGTCAACGGCATCACCGTGTATGACGACTTCGCGCATCACCCCACCGCGATAGCCACCACAATTGCAGGGCTGCGCATCAAGGTCGGCAATTCGCGCATCCTCGCGGTGCTGGAACCGCGCTCCAACACGATGAAGCTGGGCGTGATGAAGGATGCGCTGCCCGGCAGCCTGAAAGACGCCGATCTGGTGTTCTGCTACGCCGGCAACCTCGGCTGGGATGCGCGCGGCGCATTGTCCCCGCTGGGTAGCAAGGCTGTGGTGAAGGACGACCTCAACGAACTGATCGAAGCCATCGCCATTGCCGCGCGCTCAGGCGATCAGGTGCTGGTGATGAGCAACGGCGGGTTCGGCGGGATACACGAGAAGCTGTTAAAAAAAATGGCGTAGGGGCGTATGGCAATACGCCCCTACGGCTCCTGATTCTCCAGTCCCAGTTCCTGTATCTTGCGCGACAGGGTGTTGCGTCCGATGCCGAGCAGGATGGCCGCCTCGATACGGCGCCCGCCGGTGTGATGCAGGGCTTGCAGGATCAGGGTACGCTCGAATTGCGCGGTAAGCTTGCCCATGATGTGGTCTTCGCCGCGTTGCAAGGCCAGCCCTGCTTGTAGCGCCAGCGCGGTGCACCAATCCCCGCTTGGCGTTGCTGTCTCATTGCGCCACTCGGGCGGCAGGTCGGCTATTTCAACTACGTGCGAGGGTGTCATCACAGCCAGCCAGTGGCACAGGTTTTCAAGTTGCCGCACGTTGCCGGGAAAGTCCTGTGCGGCGAGGAAGCGCAACGCTGCTTCGCTCAGTTGCTTCTGCTCCACGCCAAGTTCGCGCGCGCTCTTCTGCAGGAAATAATTGGCCAGCAGCGGAATATCTTCGCGCCGTTCGCGCAGCGGCGGCAGGCGCAGCCGGATCACGTTCAGCCGGTGGAACAGGTCTTCGCGGAACAAACCCTGTTTGACGCGCTCATCGAGATTCTGGTGTGTCGCGGTGATGATGCGCACGTTGGCCTTGATCGGCTGTTGCCCGCCGACGCGGTAGAAGTTGCCGTCCGACAGTACGCGCAGCAAACGGGTTTGCAAGTCGGCGGGCATGTCGCCGATCTCGTCGAGGAACAGCGTGCCGCCTTCTGCCTGCTCGAAGCGGCCGTGCCGTGTCGCCGCCGCGCCGGTGAACGCACCGCGCTCGTGGCCGAACAGTTCCGACTCGAGCAAATCCCTGGGTATCGCGGCGGTGTTGATCGCGATGAACGGCTTGCCGGCACGAGGACTGTGGCGGTGCAGCGCGCGCGCAACCAGTTCCTTGCCGGTGCCGGATTCTCCGTTGATCAGCACGGTCGCCTGCGATTGCGACAGTTTGCCGATGGCGCGGAACACCTCCTGCATCGCGGGTGCGTGGCCGAGAATGTCGGCGGCTACTTCAACTTCCCGTGCCTCGCCCGATTTTCGCCGGCTCTGCTCCAGCGCGCGCCGGATCAGATCGACCGCGTGATTGATGTCAAACGGCTTGGGCAGATATTCGAATGCGCCACCCTGGAACGCGGAAACGGCGCTTTCCAGGTCGGAATAGGCGGTCATGATGATGACAGGAATGAGCGGATGGCGTTGATGCAGCGCCTGCAAGAAATCCAGTCCGGAACTGCCCGGCATGCGGATATCGCTGACCACCACTTGCGGCAGGCCGGCATCCAGCGCGCGCAAAGCGTCGTCCGCCATCGCAAAGCTCTTGAACTCAATGTTCTCGCGGGCCAGTGCTTTTTCCAGCACCCAGCGGATGGAGCGGTCGTCGTCTATGATCCAGACAGGTTTCATGTGCACCTCTATAAATTCAATTAATCAATTACAACCAGAGTGCTGCTGTAGGAGCGCAATTTATTGCGCGATTGATAATTGCAAAAATGCTATCGCGCAATAAATTGCGCTCCTACATGAGGGCTTCAACTGTCATGGCAAAGGCAGCAGCACGGTAAAGCACGTGCGCCCGGGTTCGCTGTCGAATTCAATCGCGCCGTGATGCTGGTTGACGTAGTCCTGAGCCAGCGTCAGCCCAAGCCCGTGGCCATCGGCACGCCCCGATACCAGCGGGTAAAAAATCTTGTCCTGCAATTCCGGCGGGATGCCGGGGCCATTGTCGATGATCTGCAACATTACCGCGAGCCGGTGGCGGCGTTTGACCAGCGTGACCTGCCGCGCGATGCGGGTGCGCAGGATGATGGTTCCGTTGCCGTGCATTGCCTGCGCAGCGTTGCGCACGATGTTGAGCATCGCCTGGATCAACTGTTCCTTGTCGCCGATCAGCGCGGGCAGGCTGATGTCGTAATCGCGCTGTATCGTCAATCCTGCCGGGATTTCCGCCAGCACCACACTGCGCACGCGTTCCAGCACTTCGTGGATGTTGAGCGCGCTGTAGTGCGAGGCATTCTGCGGGGAGAGCAATTTTTCCATCAGCGAGCGCAGCCGGTCCGCCTCCTGCACGATAACCTGGGTATATTCGCGCAAGGCCGGTTTATCCAGTTCCTGTTCGAGCAACTGCGCCGCTCCGCGTATGCCGCCAAGCGGGTTCTTGATTTCGTGCGCAAGGTTGCGCAACAACAGGCGGCTGGCCTGGGTCTGGTCCAGCATCTGTTCTTCGCGCGCCAGTTTCAGCGGCATGTCCATCGGATGAAATTCCAGTAGCAAATTCCGCCCATCGAGGTGCACCGGTGTCACCGCGCAGCGCAAATGCAGCTTGCCGTGCGCATGCGTGCCCAGCGTCAGGTCGTGCTCGATATAACTGGCGTTGTCCCGGACCGCATGCTGCATCGCATTGGTTAATTGCCCGGTATCCGTGAAGGCCTGATGTACCGGATGCCCGAGCAGGTTTTTGCCGCTCACGTCGAACAAATTTTCCGCTGCCGGGTTGAGGTAGACGATACGCGCCTCGTCATCCAGCAAAATAACGGCGGTTGCCAGGTGCTCCGGTGTGAGGTATGGGAAATCATGCATACACGCTAATCAGCAGGAAACGTGCCAGAAGAATCATTCGTTACTTCAGTTTGGACAGCTCGGACTTGAGCGCTTCGATATTTTTCTGGTGCAGCTCAACTTGTTCAGTAAGAAGCTTGATTTTCTCTTCGTATTGGGCGACATTGCGATAAGTCTTGCCGTCCTGCCCCTTGAAAACTTCAGGGCTTGCATCGTTCAGGCTCTGCCGGGATTCCTCGAGCAATTTCTCCTCGGCTGTCAATTCGTCCTGCAGAATCTTGTGGCGCGTTTCGTCGCGTTCCTTTTGCTTTGCGCCGTCCACCCTTGGGAAATCGGCTGGTGAGCGTGGTTTGCCGGGCGGAACCATGGTGGGCAATGGCTCCAGAATAATTTTTTTCCCGCCCTTGATCGGTGTGCTGGAGTAAGTGACGTGCCCGTTCTCATCGACAGCCTTGTATATATCCGCTTGTACCAACAACGGCCAGGCACACATCATGGCAAACAAGTACTGGGACTTCATATTCGCATTCCTCGAAGTAACGCGGCAAGTATAGGGCAAGCATTGTTTGCAGACAAACATTTGCGGCTCAAAACAAAACGGGGCTTGCGCCCCGTTCTGTCTTCATGCAGCAAGGAAAGATCAGATGCTGTAATACATTTCAAATTCGACCGGGTGCGTGGTCATGCGCAAACGAGTCACTTCATCCATCTTCAAGGCGATGAATGCATCGATAAAGTCATTCGAAAACACGCCGCCGCGCGTCAGGAATTCACGGTCCTTGTCCAGATGCGCCAAAGCTTCATCCAGCGAGGAGCACACGGTTGGAATCTTTGCATCTTCTTCCGGTGGCAGGTCATACAGGTTCTTGTCAGCCGGATCGCCGGGGTGGATCTTGTTCTGGATGCCGTCCAGGCCGGCCATCATCAGGGCAGCGAAGCACAGGTACGGGTTGGCGGTCGGATCAGGAAAACGGGTTTCGATACGGCGCCCCTTGTCGCTGGCCACGTGCGGAATGCGAATCGAAGCGGAACGATTTTTGGCCGAATAAGCCAGTTTGGTCGGGGCTTCGTAATGCGGCACCAGGCGTTTGTAAGAGTTGGTGCCGGGATTGGTAATCGCGTTCAGTGCCTTGGCGTGCTTGATGATGCCGCCGATGTAGTACAACGCAGTTTCAGATAAACCAGCATAGCCGTTGCCGGCGAACAGGTTCTTGCCGCCCTTCCAGATGGATTGATGCACATGCATGCCGGAACCGTTGTCGCCGACGATAGGCTTGGGCATGAAGGTCGCCGTCTTGCCGTACTGGTGCGCGACGTTGTGTACGACATATTTCAAGGCCTGGGTCTGGTCGGCGCGGCGCACCAGCGTATCGAATTTTGTTCCGATCTCGCATTGGCCTGCAGTAGCGACTTCATGGTGATGCACTTCGACCTCGATGCCGATGTCCTCCAGCGCAAGACACATTGCGGCGCGTATATCGTTCAGGCTGTCGACTGGCGGAACCGGAAAGTAACCGCCTTTGACCACGGGGCGATGGCCGATGTTGCCGCTTTCAAATTTTTCGCCTGAAGACCAGGCAGCCTCTTCAGAATTGATTTTGCAGAAGCAACCGGACATGTCAATTTGCCAGTTCACCGAATCAAAAATGAAAAATTCCGGTTCCGGGCCAAAATAGGCAGTGTCGCCGATGCCGCTGGATTTCAGGTAGGCCTCGGCGCGTTTTGCGATGGAGCGAGGGTCGCGGTCATAGCCCTTGCCGTCGGCGGGTTCCACCACGTCGCAGGTAATCACCAGGGTGTTTTCGTCCATGAACGGGTCGAGGTAGGCGGTCGCGGGATCGGGCATCAACAGCATGTCCGAGGCCTGGATGCCCTTCCAGCCGGCGATGGATGAGCCATCGAACGCGTGGCCGTCTTCAAATTTGTCCATATCCACGTACTTGGCGGGCACGCTTACATGCTGCTCTTTGCCTCGCGTATCGGTGAAACGAAAATCCACGAACTTGATGTCGCGGTCTTTAATCATCTTCAACACATCATTTGCCGACATCGACATAACTTTCTCCCCCAGGAATCACGAAAAATAAATAAAAGGCCGGTAACCCGGCATCCGGAATTTTATACGCATGAAGCGTGCCATTTCTTCACGCACGCATTCCGGCATTGTGCCATAAGCTCTTCATACGGCACACAAAATATTTGCACCAATAATGTGCATGACAGGTTGTTTACGCACTAATTTTGTGCGTGATCGCGATGAACGCGAATGCTGCGAAACAATTCGTCATCTTGCACCAGTTCATCGCAACGCGCCTGTAATGCATCTGTCTGTTCGGCAGGATGCAGGTTGGCGGGCAGATATATCTCCGCTTCAACCTTGCCGTCCAGATAATGAAACACCACGCGATTATCCCTGAGCTTGAAATCTTCCAATCGTTCGGCCAGATGCGCCAGCAATCCGGGGCGGCTCGGCAAATGTGCGTTGGGCTTGGCTTGCAGGTCGTCTTCAGGGTCGATATGCACCATCACATCCAGGACGTGATGGTTTTTGAGCACTGCGTGACGCGCCAATTCGGCGATGTAATGTCCTTCCGACACGCTGATCCTGGGATTGACCACGATGTGCGCGTCAACCAGCGCATTGTCTGCCATCTTGCGCGTGCGCAACTCATGCAGTCCGAGCACGCCGTGGGTATTGAGCAGGGTTTGCCGGATTGCTTCGACTTCTTCCACGTCCAGTCCGGTATCGATGAGTTCCGCCATCGCCTCCAGCGCCAGTTTGCCGCCCATATGCGCAATCATCACTCCCACTACCGCAGCGGCAAGCAGGTCGAAGAAGGTATAGCCGAGCAGATTGCCGATCACACCGATGATAACCACCAGTGAAGATGCGGCGTCGGAACGCGCATGCCACGCATTGGCCACCAGCATCTGCGAGCGCACCCGCCTGGCAACCGCCAGCATGTAGCGGAACATTCCTTCCTTGGCAACCAGTGCGATAACCGCAATGGCAAGAGCCAGCGGATTTACCGCGCGCAACGCTTCGGGGTGTTGCAGGCGCATCGCGGCAGCTACCAGCAGCACCACACCAAGAATTGCCAGGAATGCGCCCAGGATAAGCGTTGCGGCGGTTTCAACACGCGCATGCCCATAAGGATGATTGGCATCGGCGTGGCGGTTGCCGTGGCGGTTTGCAAACAGCACCAATATATCCGACAGCAAATCCGACAATGAATGCAATCCGTCCGCCATCAAAGCCTGCGAGTGCGCGAAGAATCCACCCACCACCTGAAAGAAGGTCAGCAGCAAATTGATCGCGATGCTTACCCAGGTGCTTTTTTGCGCGGCGGCAAAACGCTCCGGATACTTAGGCTCGAAAATCCCGACAGCTTCGCGGGCTTGATGCGGATGGGTGTGATTTTTCATGGCGATTGCGCTACTATCCGTAAGTACCGTGCAGCATAACATCTGCGCCAGATTCGTTAAACATCGCTATATGAAAGAAAACATCAACATGGGGAAAATTACTGCCATTCTGCAAGCCGCCCAGCAGCGCGCCAAAGAGATGAACCTGCAATATGAGGGCGCGCTGTTACCAGAAGAAGCTTACGAAATTCTGCAATCCGCACCCGGGGCCAAGCTGGTGGATGTGCGCAGCCGTGCCGAACTGGACTGGGTCGGCCACGTAGAAAATAGCGTGAATATCGAATGGGCGACGTATCCGGGCATGAGACCCAACCCGCATTTTCTCACTCAACTGGAACAACAAGTTGAGAAGGAGGCTCTGGTCATCTTTTTGTGCCGCAGCGGGGCACGCTCACACCACGCAGCCGCAGCCGCCACCAAGGCCGGCTATAGCGATTGCTACAATGTGCTGGAAGGCTTTGAAGGCGACAAGAACAGCGAAAATCACCGCAATACCCTGGGCGGTTGGCGGGCGGCAGGATTGCCCTGGGAGCAGGGTTAATCGCCTTAACCATAGTCCACGATCAGCGGCGCGTGATCGGAAAAGCGTTGCGCCGTGTAAATACTGGCCGCCTGCGCGCGCACCGCAATCCCAGGCGTGGCGACCTGATAATCGATGCGCCAGCCGACATTATGGGCCCAGGCCTGGCCGCGATTGGACCACCAGGTGTAGGCTTCCAGTTCCGGATGCACATGGCGGAACACATCGACAAATCCAGTCTCATCGAATAACCCGCTTAACCAGGCGCGTTCCTCGGGCAGGAAGCCGGAATTTTTCTGGTTGCCGCGCCAGTTTTTCAGGTCGATTTCCTTGTGTGCGATATTCCAGTCGCCGCATATCACCACCTCGCGCCCGCTGGCGCGCAGTTCGCGCAAAAGCGGCTGTGACACGTTACCGGCGAAGCCGGCCGATTGCGGGAGCAGCCGCGTCGCACCTCCTTCAGACACTGGAGATGATGCCAGCATGTTGCGGAGGTGCGGCTGTGACACGTTACCGGCGAAGCCGGCCGATTGCGGGAGCAGCCGCATCGCACCTCCTTCCGACACTGGAGATGATGCCAGCATGTTGCGGAGGTGCGGCAGAAATGCCGCCATGAACTTGAACTTCACTGCCTGCCGCTGCTCGCCGCTGGAGCCGGAAGGCAGATACAGCGACACCACGCTGAAACCGGCAAAATCCGCGCGTATATAACGCCCCTCGGCATCGAACTCGGCAATGCCCAAACCGGCGGTGACCTGTTGCGGTTGTTCGCGGCAATAAATGCCCACGCCGCTATAGCCCTTCTTTTCCGCGTAATGGAAGTAACCATGATAGCCGGGCGGAGCGAGCATTTGCACTGTCATGTCCGCCGCCTGCGCCTTGAGTTCCTGCAAACAGACAATGTCGGCGTCCTGCCGCGCGAGCCATTCAAAAAATCCCTTGCCGGCGGCGGAGCGGATCCCGTTCAAGTTGATCGTGATGATGCGCATGAAAGTTTTCAGAGATGGAAGGCGAGCCATTATAATGATTGTCATTGCCTCAATTTACGTCGATTACCATGTTCAATTTCAGGCAGGATTTCATCCGCTTTGCGGTGCAGCAAAAAGTATTGTGTTTTGGCGAATTTCAAACCAAGGCAGGACGTCTGTCCCCGTACTTTTTTAACGCGGGCTTGTTCAATGACGGCGCTTCATTAAGAAGCCTGGCGCAGTTTTACGCCCAGGCCATTCTTGCCTCGGGAGTGCCCTTCGACATGCTGTTCGGACCTGCCTACAAAGGCATCCCGTTAGTTGCCGGAACCGCCATCGCGCTGGCAGAACAGGGGCGCAACGTACCCTATTGCTACAACCGCAAGGAGGCCAAAGACCATGGTGAAGGAGGCACGACGGTGGGCGCTGCTTTGCAGGGCAGGGTGTTGATCATCGATGACGTGATCTCCGCCGGAACTTCGGTACGGGAATCCATCGAGCTGATTCGTTCAGCCGGTGCCGAGCCGTGCGGCGTGGTTATCGCGCTGGACCGCATGGAGCGCGGCCAGGGCGAACTTTCCGCTGTGCAGGAAGTACAGCAAAACTATAATATTCCGGTGGTGTCTATCGCCACCCTGAACGACCTGCTCGGTTATTTGCAGGATGAGGATGAACTGGCGCAGAATCTGCATGCCACACAATTGTACCGGGACAAATACGGAGTGAAAAATGACTGAGAACAAATTTCCTGCTGCGCTTATCCTTGGTATTTCATTCATCCTGGGTATTTCCGTCAGCTTGCCCGCTGCGGCAAAACTGTACAAATGGGTGGATGAAAATGGCACAACCCACTACGGCGAAACCATCCCGCCGGAATATGCCGGCAAAGATCGTGCCGAATTGAACAAGGCCGGACGCGTAATAAAGAAACAGGATGTGCTTACTCCCGAAGAACTTCGCGCCGAGCGCACAAGCAGGGAACAGGAAGAAGCCAGGAAACTCAGTGAAGAACAAGCCATACTCGAAAGGAAACGCCGCGACAAGGCGCTAGTCGACACCTATAGCAGCTCGGGAGAAATCGATCTGGCGCGAAAACGCAATCTGCAGCAAATAGAGTTGCGCATCAACGGCATCAATGCCAATATTAAAAGAGCCAGCGACAATTTGCAGGGCCTGCAAAAAGAAGCTGATGCCTACACCAACGCGAACAGAAAAATCCCGGTATCCCTGCAAGAAGACTTGCAGGAAGCGCAGGCACGGTTGGACACCCTACAAAAAGATCTGGAAAAACCCCAGGCGGAAAAGGCAGCGATGGAAGCGCGCTACGATGCCGACAAGGCACGCTACAAGGAATTGACCGGCAAGTAAGGGCGCCTCAAAAACCTGCTGCGCGGCTTGATTCACCTGCAAGGAGTAGGCCGGTGGGTACCCGGCTGCGATGCACCCTCCCGCTCGCGGCGTTGCGCGGTACTCGCTTCCTCGCCTATCTGCTCGATATGTGGCTACGACATAACCTGAAGGTTAGTCTGCGCCGAAACTCGCTTTGCTCGTTTTCTCGTTGCTCCGTTGACCAGCGACTTGGCTGGCGTCTATTGCCAGTTTAGTCGAATGGCCATGCAAAGCTCAGTGCGCCTTGCACTCAAGCCGCTCGTTACGGTTTTTGAGGCACCCTTACACAGCAGTCAGTTAGTTAGGCGACACATGTACAAATAGTCGAAATCATTGCTTAAGCCAAAACGTCGTTGCAGGAGCCCGATTTATCGGGCGATAGCCAATCTTGAAATCGCCCGATAAATCGGGCTCCTACACATGAATATCAATTTTTTGCAGCTTTAATTTCTGACTGCTGAGTAATTACAGCACTTCAAACTGGCGGGCAGCAGTGTTGTAGCCCAGCAGCTCGCCGCGCTCAATATCGAAATACCAGCCATGCAAAGCAAGCGTGCCCTGTTCGACACGCTCGCGTATCCAGGGAAAAGTCATCAGGTTATCCAGCGAAACCAGTATCGCCTGCTGTTCGCAGGCGCGATGGCGGGCGGCGCTGCCGGCATCCGCAAATTCCCGGCTTGACCGTTCACTTGCGGCCGCGGCTATCCCCATCCATTCCGAAATGAACGCGTCTTCTTTCTGCATTTTGCCTTCCAGCAAGGCATGGATGCCGCCGCAATGAGCATGCCCCAGCACGATGATGTGCCCGACATTCAGCTTGCACACGCCGAACTCCAGCGCGGCGCTGGTGCCGTGATAGTGTCCCTGGTTTTCGGCGGGAGGAACGAGATTGGCCACATTGCGAATGACGAACAAGTCGCCCGGCGCGCAATCCAGCACCAGAGCCGGGTCGACGCGCGCATCGCAACAGGCGACTACCAGGATTCTGGGCGTCTGTCCCTGTTCGACCAGTACACGGAACAGCGCATCGTCCCTGGCGAAATGCTTCTTGCGGAAGCGTGCAAAGCCCTCGATCAGCTGCCCGGGCGAACTCATGCCGAACTCATGCGCCGGTCAGGCGTTGCGCGGCTTCGCGATATTTGTCGGCAGTTTTTTGCAGCACATCCTGGGGGACGCGCGGCGCGGGCGGTTGCTTGTTCCAGCCGGATGACTCCAGCCAGTCGCGCACGAACTGCTTGTCGAAACTGGGCGGGTTGCTGCCGACGCGGTATTGGTCGGCCGGCCAGAAACGCGAAGAGTCCGGCGTGAGCGCTTCGTCGATCAGATAAAGCTTGCCCGCCTCGTCCACGCCGAATTCGAATTTGGTGTCGGCGATGATGATGCCCCTGCCTGCCGCATAATTTGCCGCTTCGGTATAGAGCGCCAGCGTCGCATCGCGCACTTCCCTGGCGCGCGCTTCGCCGAGCAATTCGACGGCTTGGGCAAAAGAAATATTCTCGTCGTGAGCACCTGCAGCGGCCTTGGTGGACGGCGTAAACAGCGGTTGTGGCAGTTTTTCCGCCTCGCGCAGCCCTGCCGGCAAGGCGATGCCGCAAACAGCCCCGGTTTTCTGGTAATCCTTCCAGCCGGACCCGGCCAGATAGCCGCGCACGATCGCCTCGATCGGCAACGGCCTGAGTTTTCGGGTGACGAAAGCGCGGCCCTGCACCTGGGCCTGTTCCTGCTCACCCTTGACCACCGATTCGGGCGCGATGCCGGTCAGGTGATTCGGGATGACATGCCGCAGTTTGTCGAACCAGAAATTCGACACACGGGTCAGCACTTCGCCCTTGCCCGGAATCGGGTCGGGCAATATCACGTCGAAGGCCGACAACCTGTCGGTCTGCACGATCAACAAATGTTGCGCATCTACTTCATAGAGATCGCGTACCTTGCCGCGGTGCAACAGCGGCAGGCTGGTCAGGCTGGATTCATGTAATACGGACATTGGATTTCCTTGGACGGTTAGGGCACGGTCGTGCCGCTACAATAAACCTTAAAACCTCAGTTGAAAGCTCCTATTTCAGTTGAAACCCTTGTGGTGATTGACTTTATCTCTATTGATGCGACTCACCTTTTGGGTGAGTCCAAGAATGGACACTGGGAGCGCGGACATCCTGTCCGCCTGCGGGCTGGAAGCCCGCGTTCCAATCAAACTGCGGCTTGAACTGAGTTTTCTAGGATAAAACAGGCAACGTGGTTGCCGCAATCTGCGCCGCCTGCTGCTTGCGGTACTCAGCCAGTTTCTGCGCCAGTTGCGCATCGTGCAAGGCCAGCATCGCAACGGCAAACAGTCCGGCGTTTGCCGCGCCCGCTTCGCCGATCGCAAAGGTCGCCACCGGGATGCCCTTGGGCATCTGCACGATGGATAACAGCGAGTCCATCCCTTTCAGGTACTTGGACGGAATCGGCACGCCCAGCACCGGCAGCGTGGTCTTGCCGGCAATCACGCCCGCCAGATGCGCCGCGCCGCCTGCTCCGGCGATAAAGCACTGCACGCCCTGCGCGCTGACATCCCTGATGTAATCGAACAGCAGATCGGGCGAGCGGTGCGCGGAAATCACCCGCGCATCATAAGTCACCCCGAAATCCTGCAATTGCCGCGCGGCCTGCTGCATGATGTCCCAGTCATTGGCGCTGCCCATTACGATTGAAACCCGTGGCACGATGGCAACCGGCGGCTTGCCCACGGCTAGGCTTCCTTGTGGTAACGGACGATGCGCTCGACCTCGTTCTTCGAACCGAGTATCACCGGCACGCGCTGGTGCAGTCCCGAAGGCCTGATGTCCATGATCCGCTCGTAGCCGGTGGAAGACATGCCGCCTGCCTGCTCGACGATGAAAGACATCGGGTTTGCCTCATACAGCAGGCGCAGCTTGCCGGCCTTGGCGGGATCCTTGGTGTCCTTGGGATACATGAACACCCCGCCGCGCGTCAGGATACGGTGCACCTCGGCCACCATCGAGGCGACCCAGCGCATGTTGAAATTGGTACCGCGCGGACCGTTGGTGCCGGCTACGCATTCTTCCACATAACGCTGTACCGGTTTTTCCCAGTGACGCTCGTTGGAAGCGTTGATCGCAAACTCGCGGGTGTCCTCGGCAATTTTCATGTTCGGATGGGTCAGCATGAATTCGCCGATATCGCCGTCCAGCGTAAAGCCGTTGACGCCGTGCCCGCTGGTAATCACCAGCATCGTCGAAGGTCCGTACAGCGCGTAACCGGCGCAAGCCTGCGTGGTGCCGGGTTGCAGGAAGTCCGCAGCAGTCGGGTTTTCAATGCCCTTGGGCGCGCGCAGGATCGAAAAAATCGTGCCGACGGAAATATTCACGTCGATGTTGGAAGAGCCGTCGAGCGGGTCGAATACCAGCAGGTACTTGCCCTTCGGGTATTTCGCCGGGATGGGATAAACATCATCCATTTCCTCGGAAGCCATCGCGGCAAGGTGTCCAGACCACTCAGTCGATTTGATGAAGATTTCGTTGGTGATGATGTCCAGCTTTTTTTGCGTCTCGCCCTGCACGTTTTCGCTGCCAGCGCTGCCCAGCACGCCGATCAGCGCACCCTTGTTGACATCATGCGCGATCTGCTTGCAGGCAATCACGATGTCGCTGATCAGACCGGTAAAATCCCCCGTCGCGCCAGGAATTGCGCGCTGTTCCTCGATGATGAATTGAACCAGACTCTTGCCCATATTTCTTCCCCGCATATTGATTTTCAATTTAATAATTTTACAGGTTTTCAGCCGCGCTCTCCACGGTTATTTAACGCGCTCCCCCTGCCGGAAGCGGCATCCTTGCTTTTCACAGTCTGAAAAGGACGCCGC
Organism: Gallionellales bacterium RIFCSPLOWO2_02_FULL_57_47; assembly: GCA_001801175.1. Taxonomy (GTDB): domain Bacteria; phylum Pseudomonadota; class Gammaproteobacteria; order Burkholderiales; family Gallionellaceae; genus Gallionella. The sequence continues at coordinate 27,272 of MGWZ01000022.1, forward strand.
CGCGCACCCCTTTGACCGTTCATGCGATGAGTCAGACCGTTCATACGCTGAAATTTGCGCGGTAAAAACAAAGCGATATACTGCGATTATCATTGTATTTCAATTCACGATCACCAAAGGAACGAGGCTACCAGAATGCGTATAAACCCCTCAAAATTGATTCATGGCGCGGTATTTCTTGCACTGGCATTCCTGAGCGCGTGTGGCGGCGGCGGAGGGGGGGACGCGACTGCACCGACCCTGACATCCATCGCCATCACCCCGGCCTCAGCCACCATTGTCGTAGCATCGACAGCCAATCTGACCGCCACCGGCACCTACTCCAATAACTCCACCGCCGACATCACCACTTCAGTCACTTGGACATCCGCTGCCCCTTCCACAGCGAGCGTGGGTCCCAACACAGGTGTGGTGACAGGCGTTGCGGCCGGAGCCACCACCGTCACAGCCACCCTGAGCGGCATCACGTCGAATATGGCCAGCATCACGGTTACCGCCTCACCGCTGACCGGCATTACGGTTACCCCGTCTTCAGTTTCCATAGACACGGGCACCACCACTGCCTTCACCGCCACCGGTACTTATGCGGATCTCAGCACTGGCAACATATCCGGCTCGGTCACCTGGAACTCCAGCAACACTGCCGCAGCCACCTTTAGTGGCTCCACCGCAACGGGTTTAAGCGTGGGCAGCAGTAACATCACTGCTTCGCTTGATGGCGTAACCTCCAACACGGCCACGCTGAACGTGGTCGCGCCAACATTGACCGCAATCGCCATCACGCCCGCTTCAGCCACTATGGCCAAGGGCCTCACCGCCAGTCTGAGCGCCACCGGCACCTATTCGAGCGGCCCCACCGCCGACATCACCACTTCAGTCACTTGGACATCCGCTGCACCTTCCACAGCGAGCGTGGGTCCCAACACAGGTGTGGTGTCAGGCGTAGCGGTCGGAACCACCACCATCACTGCCTCCCTGAGCGGCATCACATCGCCTGCTGCCAATATCACGGTTACTGCGGCCACGCTGACCAGCATCGCTGTTACGCCAACCTCAATTTCGATTGCAAAAGGCACCACCACCCCATTCACCGCCACCGGCACCTATACGGATGGCACCGGAGATATATCCGGCTCGGTCGTCTGGAACTCCAGCACTGCCGCAGCCACCTTTAGTGGCTCTACCGCAACAGGTGTAAGCGAGGGCAGCAGTAACATCACGGCATCGCTGAGCGGCGTAACCTCCAACACTGCTGTTTTGACAGTCACGCCCGCAGTCATTACAGCCATCGCTGTTACGCCCGCTACGCCCAGTATTGCAGTCGGCTCAACCATCAATCTGACGGCTACCGCCACCTACTCGGACGCGACTACTGCCGATGTCACCACTGCCGTCAACTGGACATCCGGCAGCACCGGCGTTGCAACCATAGGTCTCAACACGGGCGTAGCGACGGGAGTCGCAGCAGGGGGCAGCACTATTTTTGCAACCTCGCCTACAGGTGGATTGAACGGATCGAGCGTAGCAAACAATCCCGGCGTCACCTTGACTGTTTACAAGACCTACACCATCGGCGTCACCATAACCGGTGCGGCTAATGGTATAGGCCCGATCCTGCAGAACAATCTGGGCGACGATCTGTTCATTCCTGCCATCACTACCGGCCTTACAAGCTTTACCTTCAGTACACCGGTTTTGGATGGCGCTGCCTATTCCGTCACCCAGCGCATTCGCGCCAAGGCGCCATCCCAGGACTGCAGTTCCATCACGCCTGTTAGCGGAACTGTCAACGGGGCTGATGTCACCGTGTCGATCACCTGCGTGCTCAGCACGGTCGTCCCTAAATTCGCCTTTGTGACCAACAGTGCAGCCGATACGGTTTCGGCTTTCAATATTGATGGAGTCAGCGGGAATCTGACCGCTGCAACCCCAACCCCCACGACAGCATCGGGCGCTGTGCCTTCAGCTGTTTTTGTCGACCCCACCGGACAGTTCGCCTATGTGACGAACAAAGACGCCAATTCCGTCACGGTCTACGGCATAAATCCGGATAGTGGCGTCCTCACTGTGATCGATGCCGATGGTGCAACCGCTGACTTTCAGCCGAGCATCGCGACCGGCTATGCCCCCATGTCTATCGCTGTCCATCCCTCGGGCAAGTTTGCCTACGTGGCGAACGAGCTGAACCTTGCTGGCGGCAACAGCATTTCGGCTTACAGCATCAATATCACCAGCGGAGCACTCACCGCAATCGATGCCGATGGCGCAACCGACGGCAATCAGGCGAGCATCGCGACCGGAGTAGAACCCTATGCCATCACCATCGATCCGCTTGGCAAGTTTGCTTATGTGGCGAATTACGCCAGCTACAATGTTTCTGCCTACACGATTGACCAGATTACCGGGGCGCTGACGCCCGTGGCTGACAGCCCGTTTGCTGCCGGAAGCAACACGCATTCCATTGTGATCGACCCCACCGGCAAGTACGCGTATGCAGCGAATGGCGGTGGCGATATCTCGGCCTACAGCATTGGTGGAGCCGGAGCTCTCACACAAATTGTCTGTGCCAATGGCGTTTTAACCACTTGCAGCGGCAGCAACTACGTGGCCGGAAGCGCACCACGTTCCATCGCCGTCGATCCTTACACCGGACTGTATGCATACGTGGCAAATTCCGGTGGAGGTGTCTCGGCTTTTGGCATCGATCCCGCCACCGGAGCGCTCTCCGCGATAGATGCCGATGCCGCAACACCGGGCGATAACCTGACCATCGCCGCCGGGTCGGTACCGATCTCTATCAACGTCGACCCGTCCGGCCAGTTCGTCTATGTGGCGAATCTCTTCTCCGATAACATCTCGGTTTACAGCATCGGTGTTGGCGGGGCGCTGACGCCGTTGCCAACACTGTCACTGTCGACCGGAAGCGGGCCCACTTCCGTCACGACCACCCAGTGATCATTTACACGCTGGACAAAAGACCCCGGCAACGGGGTCTTTGCTTTAGCAGTTGCAGGGCGAGCTCCACGCACCAACGATGATGGTGCGTGGAACGCACCCTGGATGATCATTGTTGTTTTAGAACAAAATGGGAAATATCGGCTGTACACGCCCGTGCTGCGTTTGCCCGCCGTACTATGCCGTTTATCCGGCCTGCTGTTCCTCCGGTCAGTTTGAGATAGAAATATTTGATTCAACGCCATATTATCTGTATCAACACAAATGAAGGGGCGCGCAATGAAAGACGCAAAAGGCTTTACTCTCATAGAATTGATGATAGCGGTAGCGATTATCGGGATTCTTGCCGCAGTCGCCATTCCGCAATATACGCAATACATAGTTCGAGGCAATCGGGCTGCCGCCCAGGCCTTTATGATGGATATTGCAAATCGTGAAAAACAGTATTTGCTGGATGCTCGTTCCTATACGGCCAATTGGGCGCTGACTGACCCGACACCCAACCTGGCAATGACGGCTCCGGCAGACGTTTCAAGGAACTACACCATTACGATTTGCCTCGACGCCGCGTGTACCCCGGCCACCAGCCCCCCTTCTTTCAAGATCACGGCAACACCGATAGCCGGCAAACCTCAAGCCGACGACGGTGCGCTGACGCTGGATGACACCGGCGCCAAGACTCATGGCGCAGCCACCAATTGGTAGCATATCAACATGAAATCCCCGCCTTTATCTGTTTCCGGCTTTACGCTGACCGAGTTGCTCGTGGTTGTGGCGATCGCCGGCATACTGGCAACGATTGCGATACCCGGCTTTAAGTCTCTGACCCAAAGCCAACAGGTGAAAAATGCGACTTTTGATCTCTACGCCAGCCTGATTCTGGCCAGAAGCGAGGCGATCAAGAGAAACAGCGAGGTCACGGTCACTCCCGTGGACTACCCGGTCGCATTTCCGACGGCACATAACGAGACAGGCTGGGTTGTTGCGGCGACTAATGGCACGGCCAGTACGGCCGATGACACAACGATACAGACACAGTCACAATTGAAGGGCATAGTCTTAACCCCCGAAATTTCGCCGTGGGTCACCTATCGGGGCACCGGCAGGACAAAGGAAACTGCCGCCCCGGTATTCAAGATCGATGCCTATGGAGAGACGACTCCCTACGCGCGCTGCGTCAAGATCGAACTGAGCGGCATGCCGCGCATTTACAAGCCGGTCAGCGGGGCATGCTGATGACTCCTTACCGGAAAAATACCGCACTTCGCCCTTCGATACCTCAGGAGGGCTCAGGACAGGCTTTTAGCCCATATCGGAACATGGGCTTTAGTTTGATTGAGGTGCTGGTGACCATCGTGATCCTGTTGGTCGGACTGTTGGGTTTGGCCGGGCTGCAAGCCCGTGCGCTCACCGCGCAAATGGAATCCTACCAGCGCTCGCAAGCGCTGATTCTGCTGAGAGACATGGCGGATCGGATCGAAGCCAACCGCAATGCGGCCACCTGTTATAACATCACCGACCCCGCCACCGGAACATCGTACTTGGGCACCAGTTCCACATTGCCAATCCCGGCGGTAGCCACATGCGCCACCGCTCTCAAAACCATTTATGACGCCTGTCATGCCGTTCCCCTGCCTAGCGCTGATGCCACCGCAGCTGCCACAACCGCAGTAGCAGACATGAACGAATGGCACAACGCCCTGCTGGGTGCGGCTGAAACCCAGGGAACAAACAAGGTAGGCGCCATGATAGGCGCGCGCGGCTGCGTTTCTCAAATCGTAGCTCCGGCCTGCGGAGTTCCCGGGGAGTACCTGGTTGCGGTGGCATGGCAGGGATTTAACAGCACCGCCGCCCCCGCTATAAATTGCGGGGCAGGCGTTGGCAATTATGGCAGCAGTGACGCGCTGCGCCGCGTGGTTGCATTGCCGATTAGCATAGCGGACTTACTACCCTGATATGAAATCCCCGACCATCAAACATACACGTGTCCCGAGCGCAAGCGGGGGTAAGGTCTCGCTGCAGCGCGGCCTGTCCCTGGTCGAGCTGATGATTTCCATCACGATAGGATTGCTCATTCTTGCCGCCCTGTCCACGCTGTTCGTCAACCAGAGCAAAACGCGCGCCGAGCTGGACAAATCCAATCGCATGATCGATAACGGGCGCTACGCGCTGGAAGTGCTTTCCGACAACCTTAGTTTGGCTGGATTTTACGGAGACTATGACCTCTCTTCCGGTGCTCCATCCGTACCCGACCCGCTGCCTAGCCCCTGCACTACCACTGTTGCCGGTATTTCAGCCGCGCTGCAACTGGCTGTCCAGGGCTATAATGCGCTTGCGCAGGCGAGCGAGATCGCCAGCCTGCCCACCTCCCCCTGCGGCTTTACCTACACTGCCGGCAACAATCTCAGCCTGAAGCCAGGCAGCGACATACTGGTGATACGACGCGCCAGCACTGCTATACCTATCATACGGGACCTCGCTGTAACCGGCACGCATTACCTTCAGGTTTCACGTTGCCAACATGATGCGGTGCCTTATATCGTCAGCACGACCCCCGCTGACTTCACCCTGCGGACAACAGGATGCAGCAAAGACAGCCCCACCCCTTATGCGGATCTGCGTAATTTTATGGTGCAGGTTTATTTTGTTTCGCCCAACAACAATACCAATCCGGCCGATAGCATCCCCACCCTGAAACGGTATGAACTCGACCCAATATCCAACAATTTTGTGACCACACCATTGGTCGAGGGGATCGAATATATGCAGATTGACTATGGGCTGGATACCAATACTGATGGCGCGCCTGACAGCTACTTTCCCGCGCCTGCTGCTGCGGATTGGCCCAACGTCGTCGCAGTGAAAATGAATATATTGGCGCGGAATACCGAACCCACCAAGGGTTATAAAGACACAAAAACCTACACTCTTGGCTCAGCTGGAACGTTCGGGCCTTTTGATGACGAATACAAGCGCCATGCCTACACCAAATTTATTCGCCTGATTAACCCGGCTGGCCGGAGAGAGTAACCATGACACCCACTTCTACAGGGCCTGTCCCGAGCATGGCCGAAGGGCTCAGGACTGGAATCAGGCGACAGCGCGGCAGCACTTTGCTGGTGGCGCTCATCATGCTGGTGCTGCTGACGCTGATTGCGCTGTCGGCGATGAAAAGCACGACATCCAGCATACAGGTGGTGGGAAATGCCCAGTTTCGCGAAGAAGCCAAAGCGGCGGCGCAGAAGGCAATTGAAAGTGTGATCAGCGACGGCAATTTCAGGAATACCCCGCCCGTGCCACCAATTGGGTCTCCGTTTGTCTGTCCAAACGACCCAAGTGGTTGGTGTGTAGATGTCAATGGAGATGGCGCTTTTGATTACACCGTGACCTTCGCCCCCGCGCCCAGCTGCCTTTCAGCGCAACAGGTTGACCTGAATGATCCGGGCGTTCCATCCGTGTGCGCTGCCCAGGGCGGCATTGCGGTCTGCTTTTGGACCTCGTGGGACATCAGGGCGGTGGTCAGCGATGTAAATACCGGAGCCAGCATTGTCTTGCATCAGGGCGTCAAAACGATTGCCGGCTTGAATGCCGTGGTTGCGTCGGGATGTTAACATTTGTTCGGAGGTTGTCATGAATACGATCAAAAATATTTTACAGTTTATTTTGTGCCTTGCCGTCGTGTTGTCAGCCCCGCTGGGGTACGCGGAAGACATTGATATCTACTCCAGGCCACCGGATACAACGCCCAACCCCAACCTGAACCCGAACGTTCTGATCGTCATTGACAACAGCGCCAACTGGGCTGCCGCTAACCAGCACTGGGAGGGCGGCATCAAACAGGGCGAATCCGAACTGAGGGCACTGCGCGAAATTATTGGCACCTTAACTGAAAAAACCAATGTTGGCCTGATGATGTTTACCGAGGGGACAGGCTCCAACAAAAATGGCGGCTATGTTCGCTTCCATGTTCGTCCAATGAACGATGCCAACAAATTGGCACTGGCTGAATTGATCGGCAACCCGTCGGGCTGTACCGATGCCACGAACAGCGTGAGTGGCACACCGAATTGCATCCTCAAGAATTTCAACGGCTCGGAAAAGGTGGCCTCCGCCAAAACAGACTACAGCGCGGTGATGCTGGAGGTATTCAAATATTTCGGCGGCTATACTTGGCCCGATCATGCGCAGGACGATGTCGCCGCCTCATCTGTATATGGCTCGTCTGTCGAAAATTCTTCACAGTTCGGCACATTGCGTTATGCCGGCGATTTCGATGCTGACGCTCTCGCCAAGTTTGATTCTGACGCCTACACCGACACGGACAAGACCAATTACAACTCTCCCCTGACTTCGGCAAACAGTTGCGCCAAGAATTATGTCATTTTCATCGGCAACGGCTTCCCTGCGCAGGATTCGCCCTCTACCCTGCTTGGCCCCTCCAGCGGGTTGCCCGGCTATGGGGTGGGCGGCGATGTCACGCAATTGCCTTTGGCGAATTTGGCCAGTTCCACCACGACTCAAACCTTTACGCTTGCCACGCCTGCGTGCGGCACCTACCCGGGCGACAGTATGACGGAGTCAACGGCCGCCTGTCAGGCAAAAGCCACCGATCTCGGCGCCACCGGCTTCCCGGCCTTGTACCCCGGCTATAGCAGCTACACCTGCGCTCCCGCCACGACCTGTATCGGCGGCTCGACAGTAACTACAAGTGAAGCATTGCCAGCAGGTGCTGCCAGCCCCACTGTTTGTGGTGTCTATGCCACCGCAGCGTCATGCCAGGCGGCGCTTCCGGCGCTTTACCCCAACTACACCTGGTATTCCTGCACCGCCGAGACTGACTGCACCTACACTGAAACCAATTCGCCGACTTTCATCGGATCAACCGGGTGTATTGCAGCATCAAATGCGTCGTCTTGTGTCGTCTGGGCTCAAGCCAATTCAGCTTACAACACTCTATATTCCGGGTTTTCATGCGCTAATTCTGCCAATTGCTCTCCGAATGTGGGCGGCTCGAAGGTATGGGATCTCAGTGCAACATTTAAATTATTGCCCGGAAAAAGCTTCACGATGAACGGTATCACCCAAACGCAGATGGGCAGCGAGCCCGCATATAGCCAAACCATTACCGGCACCTACACCACGCTTGCCGCCACGCCAAACGGGACGTTCTCTGCACCGGCTGACAACAAAATCAAATATTTTGACGAATGGGCGGGATTTCTCCACAGGACCGATACCAGTTCTGCACCAGGCCAGCAGAACATCAACACATTCACGATAGATGTGTTCAAGGAACAGCAGGATATGGATCAGACCTCGCTGCTGATCAGTGCGGCTCAGGCGGGGGGCGGCAAGTATTTCAAGGCCAGCGATGAAGCCTCAATCATCAACGCGCTAAGCAGGATTTTTTCGGAAATCCAGTCGGTCAACAGCGTGTTTGCTTCTTCCAGTCTGCCGGTAAGCGTGAACACTCAGGGGACTTACCTCAATCAGGTATTCATGGGGATGTTCCGCCCGGAAGGTGCTGCGTCGCCGCGCTGGCCCGGCAACCTGAAGCAATACAAATTCAAGCTATTCAATGGCGAGTTGCGCCTGTCCGACAAAAACGGAGATGAAGCGATCAGCACCACCACGGGTTTCGTTACACCTTGCGCCGCTAGTTTTTGGACTACGGATACCGGCCAATATTGGAACTTCAGCACGGCGCAGGCCCTGGGCGATTGCACGGCGCAGACTTCCGCATTCCCTGTCGCAGGTTCGACCTCTATTTATTCTGATGCGCCCGACGGCGAAGTGGTGGAAAAAGGCGGCGCTGCGCAGCGTTTAAGAGGAGTCTATTCATCAGGCACCACGCCGGTTTTGGTTACCAGCTCGACGAATTATAATGTTTGCGGCGTCGGACAAACGCCCTCAAATGCACAGTGCCGCAAACTGTTGACTTGCGATGGCTCTACCGCAACCTCTTGCGCCTCTCTTGCCAACTTCGATACTGACAATGCCAGCGTCGCCGCAGCATTGAGCACTGACCTGATCTGGTGGACCAGGGGGAAGGATGTTGACAACGAGAATGTCAACCTTACTTCAGCTACTGCCACGCCTGCAAATTCTCCAATCACCGAAGAAATGCGCCCCTCGGTACATGGTGGTGTGGTGCACTCGCAACCCGCCGTAGTCGATTATGGGGGAACTACCGGAACGATCGCTTTTTATGGCGCCGACGATGGCGTGTACCATGCGGTGGATGGTGGGCAAGGCGACTCCGAGGGCCACGAACTTTGGGGCTTTATCGCACCCGAGGGCTATAGCAAATTATATCGGCTGCGCGACAACGGCAACGATAGCGACAAAGATGGAATCACTTCTTCTCTGATCAACTTCCCCAATGTCGCGGAGGAGATTACACCTGCACCCCTGCCAAAGGATTATTTCTTCGATGGATCCACCGGGGTCTATCAGAGATCCGGGACGGTCTGGATTTACCCGAGTATGCGCCGGGGCGGTCGTGCAATATACGCATTTGATGTAAGCGATCCCACCAGCCCCGACATGAAATGGCGCAAGGGTTGTTTCACCAGCAACACAACCGACGACGCAATGTGCTCAACCGGCTGGGACAATATCGGACAAACCTGGTCCAGCCCTACTATTGCCTATCTCGACGGATATGTGGATGAAAGCTCAAATCCGAAACCTGTGTTGATCTTCGGCGGCGGTTATGACCAATGCGAGGACACCGACAGCCAGACCCGCTGCGCCGTCGTCAGCCCCGCCACCCGTAAAGGCGCGAATATCTGGTTCGTGGATGCGCATAGCGGCAATATTATTCGCACCTACCCGACCCATTACAGCGTTCCGGGCGACGTTGCGCTGCTGAAAAACACCAGCGGGTACGTGACTTACGTTTACGCATCGGACACTGGCGGCAATGTCTATCGCATCAATGTCAGCTCCACTGATGGGACATCGTTTCCTTCATGGAGCGCTAATGGTTCAGCGTCCGATATCATCATCGCCAGCCTGAGTGAAGAGTACCACGCGCGCAAGTTCCTTAATGGCCCGTCGGTTGTTCCATCGTCGGGATTCAACGCGGTGCTGCTCGGTTCGGGCGATCGTGAGCATCCTCTGGCGAAAAATTATGGCTGCGGCAACTATTCGGCGATACAGGGTAACTATGTCACCAACCAGTTCTATATGCTGATGGATAAGCCGACTGGCTACCCCATCCCGACGTTGACGCCCAGCTCGCTGGTCGATGTCACGTCCGGCACCACCACGATTGCAACCGTGTCGGGCGAGACCACGATCTACAATACCTTGTCAGTGCTGCCGAGCTCGACCAAGGGATGGCGGTTCAACTTTGGCAAATGCGAGCAGACGGTCAACGAGGCGCTTACCATTGCCGGTGTCACGTATTTCGGCACCAATGCCCCCACCGCTAGCAGCGGCACCTCCTGCACGGCGAATCTGGGGCTTGCGTATGGATATGCAGTGGACTATCTGACCGCCAATCCAATCCCTTCATCAACAACACTGGCAGAAGCATTGGCAGCGGCAACAACAAACGGAAGCGGTGAGGGACCAGGGCCTGGAGTCGGGCTTGTAGGTAACATTGTAAATGGAGTGATAGCCGGAGCCGAAGGTGGTTCGCGTAATTCCGTATATATCGGGGGCGGAATGCCGCCGTCACCGGTAGGGGGAGTGGTGGATGTAGAGGGTACCAAGTATCCGTTCTGCATCGGCTGCATTGATACGAGCGCGGCTAATTCATCGGCATTACAGGGTAGCAAGATTACCATTAATCCAACCGGAAGAAGATTTAGATCTTTTTGGTATATTGAAAACGATTGATTTCGCTGCATTCATCTTTCCCGCGTAACGCGCGGGAAAGATGTGCTGAGAGGTTCTGTCCAGACAAAAGGCAAAATATGGCCTGCACAAACTGTGTAAATACACAGCGGATGCCGGAATACAAAGCGCCTCACTTTGGTGGGGCGTTTTGTATTTGGATTCAGACGCGCCAAGTGAATACCTCCGAGCAGCCTGGTGCCTGAGGGATGCATCCGGGATATTGGCTACCCTTTTGAAGTTTACGCCAGTACTGAAAAACTCAACCCGGATCGCGCACCGTCGATTTTCAGTATGAGTAATCGCTCATTTACCAGGATGCATGATTGCAGCCTGCAATCCGTTTCTAAACCATTGCCAATTAAAATGCCTTGCCAATGTTAATTGGCAAGGCATTGATGCAGATCAGACTGTAAAGTTTACGCAGTCTGCGCAAGCCGCTTTTAATTTACCGTTACCGCCGTTACGTTCTGTTTTATTTTACGATCGCCTTCAATTCACCCTTGGCATAGCGGTTCGCCATTGCGTCCAGCGAAATTGGCTTGATCTTGCCTGCCTGGCCGGCGGAGCCGAAAGCTTCGTAGCGCGCCTTGCAGATTTCCTTCATCGCCTTGGTCGTGGCGGCGAGGAACTTGCGCGGGTCGAAGTCCTTGGGATTCTGCGCGAGGTAGCGGCGGGTCGCGCCGGTAGAGGCCATGCGCAGATCGGTGTCGATGTTGACCTTGCGCACGCCATGCCTGATGCCCTCGACGATCTCTTCCACCGGCACGCCGTAAGTTTGCCCCATTTGGCCGCCGAATTCGTTGATGATCTTCAGCCATTCCTGCGGCACCGAAGAGGAACCATGCATCACCAGATGCGTATTGGGAATGCGCGCGTGAATTTCCTTGATGCGGCTGATTGCCAGCGTATCGCCGGTCGGCGGGCGGGTGAATTTGTAGGCGCCGTGCGAGGTGCCGATCGCGATCGCCAATGCGTCCACGCCGGTGGCCTTGACGAACTGCGCGGCTTCTTCAGGGTCAGTCAGCAACTGGTCGTGGCTCAGCACGCCTTCCGCGCCGTGGCCGTCTTCCTTTTCACCCATGCCGCTTTCCAGCGAGCCCAGGCAGCCCAGCTCGCCTTCGACGGAGACGCCCACCGCGTGCGACATCTCCACCACGCGACGGGTGACGTCCACGTTGTATTCGAACGAGGAGGGCGTTTTCGCATCTTCTTTCAGCGAGCCGTCCATCATCACGCTGGAGAAGCCGCTGCGGATGGCGTTGATGCATACCGCCGGTGATGCGCCGTGATCCTGGTGCATCACGACCGGAATATGAGGATAGGCTTCCACGGCGGCTTCGATCAGGTGGCGCAAAAACGCCTCACCGGCATATTTGCGCGCTCCGGCGGAGCCTTGCATGATCACCGGGCTGTTGGTTTCATCCGCCGCTTCCATGATCGCCTTGACTTGTTCCATGTTGTTTACGTTGAACGCGGGCAAGCCGTAGCCGTTTTCCGCAGCATGGTCGAGTAGTTGACGCAGAGATACGAGTGCCATTTTCTTTTCCTCCTAGCTAAATTAAAAATTATTTGTTAAGGAAACGCAGATTTATTCACTCAATCCGTCATTGCGAGCGAAGCGTGGCAATCCAGTTGTTTGATATCAAACGAACTTCTGGATTGCCACGTCGCTACCTGCCGCGCTACGCTCGCAGCTAAAGGCTTTTCGCAATGACGATTTAATCTGCGTTTCCTTAAGGAATTAGAAGTTAGTCGCTAGACGTTAGTTATAACAAAACCCGCGCAGCGAACAACGCCAACTAACGGCTAACGACTAAAAACTAACAACTGATTCTCAACTCCTGTGATGATCGCCGACGCGCATGATCTTCATCGTGTTGGTGTGCCCGGCTTTGCCTGTCGCCTCGCCTATCGTCATCACCACCATGTCGCTTCCCTCAACCAGCCCCAGTTCCAGGAGCGTTGCCTCAATTTGCTGCCATTCTTCCGACTGGCCTCTTGATTTGGAATGGAACTCTATGGGATGCACGCCGCTGAACAAAGTCACCTTGCTCAGGGTTTCCGGCAACGGTGTCAGCGCGAATATCGGCACGCCGACACTGACGCGCGACATCCACAACGGCGTCGAACCGGACTGGGTTAACGCCACGATGGCTTTCACCCTGAAATGCGAGGCGGCAAACAGCGCGGACATCGCAATGGACTGATCAATTCGGGTGAACTTGTGCGCAGTGTCGCGAAAATCAATCGCCCGCTCTTCATCCTCGCGTTCCGCGCTCAGGCAAATGCGCGCCATTGCCTCGATGGTTTCCACCGGATAGTCGCCCACCGCGGTTTCCGCCGATAACATGACCGCATCGGTGCCATCCAGCACGGCATTGGCAACATCGGATACTTCTGCGCGGGTTGGGATCGGGTTGGTGATCATCGATTCCATCATTTGGGTCGCGGTAATCACCAGGCGATTTTTCGCGCGCGCCATTTTAATCATGCGTTTCTGCAATCCGGGCACGGTGGCATCGCCGACTTCCACGCTCAAATCGCCGCGCGCCACCATGATGGCATCCGACGCATCGATGATGTCGCTCAATGCCGGAATTGCCTCGGCACGCTCGATCTTTGCCATCAGCAGGCTCCTGCCACCCGCCGCGTTCATCAGCTCGCGTGCCAGGCGCATATCGTCGCCACTGCGCGGAAAAGATACCGCCAGATAGTCAGCCTTGATCAGCGCGGCAGTCTTGATGTCTTCCTTGTCCTTGTCGGTCAGTGCGGGTGCCGTCAGACCGCCGCCTTTGCGGTTGATGCCCTTGTTGTTGGACAACACGCCGCCACGCACCACTTTGCAGATGATTTGCGAGCCTTTTACCCCGGTGACATGAAATTCCAGCATGCCATCGTTGAGCAACAATACCGTGCCCACGCTGACATCGTTGGGCAACTCCTTGTAATCCAGGCCGACGCGAAGCTGATTGCCCAGCCCGTCCAGCGCCGCATCAAGAATGAAGGTGTCGCCGCTGTTCAATACGATCTTGTCATTCTCGAATTTCCGCACGCGAATTTTCGGGCCTTGCAGGTCGGCCAGAATGCCCACCGTGCGGCCGCATGCCTTGGCCGCAGCGCGCACAGTTTCGGCGCGTTTCACATGGTCCTGCGCGGAGCCGTGCGAGAAATTCATGCGCACCAGATCTACACCGGCACGAATCATCTGTTCCAGCACCCTTTGATCGCTGGAGGCAGGACCCAGTGTTGCAACTATTTTGGTTCTACGCAGCATGTGTTCCTTATCTATTGAGCTTGTAGCTTGTAGCTTGTAGCAAAGCTGGTTTGGCTACCGGCTACCAGCTATTGACCAGCTCGTTGTTCCAGAATTTCCACGGCAGGCAATTTTTTACCTTCGAGAAATTCCAGAAACGCCCCGCCGGCTGTGGAGATGTATGACACTTTGTCATAGATGCCGTACTTCTGGATTGCAGCGATGGTGTCGCCGCCGCCCGCCAGCGTGAAGGCCTGGGTCTCGGCAATCGCCATCGCGATTGCTTTGGTCCCCGCGCCGAATTGATCGAACTCGAACACTCCGACCGGCCCGTTCCAGACGACTGTGCCGGCCTTCATGATGATGTCGGCCAGTTCCTGTGCGGACTGCGGGCCGATGTCGAATATCATTTCGTCGTCGGCTACATCCCTGGCGTCTTTCAGGATAGCCGGAGTGTTTTCATTGCCCGCCACAAAAGGAGATTCCTTGCCGACCACAACATCCCTGGCAATGGGAATGCTTGCGCCGCGCGCGGACATTTTCTCAAGTAAAGCCTGTGCGGTTGGAACCAGATCGTCTTCGCACAGCGATTTGCCGACCGGATGGCCGGTGGCCTTGAGGAAGGTGTTGGCGATGCCGCCGCCGACTACCATTTGATCCACTTTTTCCGACAGGCTTTCCAGCACGGTCAGTTTGGTGGAAACCTTGGAGCCACCGACGATGGCGACCATCGGCCGTGCAGGGTTGAGCAGGGCTTTGGTCAATGCCTCCAACTCTTCGGTCAGCAAAATGCCGGCCGCCGCGACCGGCGCAAACTTCGCCACGCCGTGCGTCGAGGCTTCCGCGCGGTGTGCCGTACCGAATGCGTCCATCACAAACACGTCGCACAGCGCGGCATATTTTCTGGAGGTTTCTTCCAGGCTCTTTTTCTCGCCTTTGTTGAAGCGGCAGTTTTCCAGCAGCACCAGCTCGCCTTCGGCAACATTGAACCCTCCGTCCACCCAATCACTGACCAGGCGCACGGGTTTGCCAAGTTTGTTGGCGATAACGTGGGCAACCGGCTTGAGCGAATTATCTTCGGAATAAACGCCTTCTTCGGGGCGGCCCAGATGGGAAGTCACCATCACGCGCGCTCCGGCATTCAGTGCGAAATTTATCGTCGCCATTGAAGCGGTGATGCGCGCATCGGATGTCACCTTGCCATCCTTGACAGGCACATTGAGGTCGGAACGGATCAGGACGCGCTTGCCCTTGAGATCCAGATCGGTCATTTTGATAACGGACATATTTTCTCTCCTGAATGGAGCTGGTAGCTGGTAGCCTGTAGCGAGTAGCAGTAAGGTGCGCGCTTCGCGCGGCATCTAAAGCTACAAGCCACCGGCTACCAGCTACCAGCTACCAGCTTCTTTACTTGGCGACGTGAGTTACCAGGCGCATCATGTTGCAGGTATAGCCGTACTCGTTGTCGTACCAGGCAACAACCTTGACGAAGGTAGAGTCCAGGGCGATGCCCGCTTCGGCATCGAACACGGAGGGGCAAGAGTAGCCGCGAAAATCGGTGGAAACCACCTTTTCGTCGGTATAGCCGAGCACACCCTTCATCGAACCTTCAGAGGCAACTTTCATCGCCTTGCAGATATCATCGTAGGTTGCTTCCTTGTTCAGTTCCACCGTCAGGTCCACTACCGACACGTCTGATGTCGGCACGCGGAAAGCCATGCCGGTAAGCTTCTTGTTAAGCTCGGGGATCACCTTGCCCACGGCTTTGGCCGCGCCGGTCGAAGACGGAATAATGTTTTCCAGGATACCGCGCCCGCCGCGCCAATCCTTGTTGGATGGGCCGTCGACGGTCTTTTGCGTGGCAGTAGCGGCGTGCACGGTCGTCATCAGGCCGCGCTTGATACCAAAACTGTCATTCAGCACTTTTGCGACTGGAGCGAGTGCATTGGTCGTGCAGGATGCAGCGGAAACGATTTTTTCGCCGGCATATTTCCCGTGGTTCACGCCGTAGACGAACATCGGTGTGTCGTCCTTGCTTGGCGCGGACTGGACAACCTTTTTCGCGCCGGCGTCGAGGTGCTTCTGGCAAGTTTCCTTGGTCAGGAAAAATCCGGTACATTCGATCACGATATCCACGCCCGCTTCGTTCCACTTCAATTCGGCAGGATCCTTGATCGCGGTCAGGCGTATCTTCTTGCCTTTAACGACCAGCGTATTGCCGTCAACCGCGACGTCGCCATTGAAACGGCCATGCACGGAATCGTATTTAAGCATGTAGGCCAGGTAGTCGGGCTCCAGCAGGTCGTTGATGGCAACGACTTCAATTTCAGGGAAATCCTTGATTGCTGCGCGGAATACCATGCGCCCGATACGGCCGAAGCCGTTGATACCAACACGAATTGACATTTCTCTCTCCCAAGTTAAAAAAATTGAGGGGCGTAGGGCGGGTTACACCCGCCATTTCGACCAGTGAGGCGGCGGGTTAGCCCTGCATAGCCATCTGACTAAGTTGGCAAACTACGCCAACCAAGTCATTGGTTAACCCGCCCTGCACTTAAATTACGCTTTTTACGGTCTTGACCACATTCTCTGCGGTAAATCCGAAGTGCTTGAACAATTCGGGTGCCGGCGCGGATTCGCCGAAGCAATCCATGCCGACCACCGCGCCATCCACACCCACATATTTGTACCATCCGCCGGTCACGCCCGCTTCGACTGCGACGCGCTTCACGCCCTTGGGCAATACGCTGTCCTTGTATGCCTGATCCTGGCTGTCGAACACATTGGTGGAAGGCATGGACACGACTCGTGCAGCGATGCCTTCGCCTGCCAGTGTCTTCTGGGCTTCCAGCGCCAGCGACACTTCCGAACCGGTCGCGATGATCACCACCCTGGGCTTGCCGCCTGCCGCTTCGGAGAGCACATAAGCTCCCTTGCGGATGTTGGCGATTTGCGCCGCATCGCGTTTCTGGAATGCCAGGTTCTGGCGGCTGAAAATCAGGCTGCTCGGTCCGCCGCTGCGTTCCACGGCTGCCACCCAGGCCACGGCCGATTCCACCGTATCGCATGGGCGCCATACCTGCATGTTGGGGATAAGGCGCAGCGTTGCGGTTTGCTCGACCGGCTGGTGAGTCGGGCCGTCCTCACCTAATCCAATAGAATCGTGAGTGAACACGTAGATCACGCGCTGTTTCATCAGCGCTGACATACGGATCGCATTGCGCGCATACTCTGAGAACATCAGGAATGTACCTCCGAACGGCAGGAAACCACCGTGCAAGGCCATGCCGTTCATGATGTGCGACATGCCGAATTCGCGCACGCCGTAGCTGATGTAATTGCCGGTGCCCTTGCCGCGCAGATGTTTGCAGCCTGTCCAGTTGGTCAGGTTGGAGCCGGTCAGGTCGGCGGAACCGCCGAGGAATTCAGGCAGTGCCGGAGCCAGCGCATTGATGGCGTTCTGCGAAGCCTTGCGGGTGGCGATGGTTTCGGCCTTCTCGTTGGTCTTGGCGATCGCTTCGGCAGCATGTGCTGCCCAGTTGGCAGGCAGTTCACCTTTGATGCGCCGCGTGAATTCGGCTGCCTCTTTCGGATACGCTGCCTTGTATTCGGCGAATTTGTTGTTCCACAACTTTTCCAGGCCTTCGCCCTTGGTGCGCGCATCCCACGCTTCATATACATGCTTGGGGATCTCGAACGGCGGATATTTCCAGCCGATATGCTCGCGTGTCGCGGCCACTTCGGCATCGCCCAATGCGGCACCATGCACGTCATGGGTGTCGGCCTTGTTGGGAGAGCCCGCACCGATGATCGTCTTGCAGCAGATCAGCGTCGGCTTGTCGGCAATAGCCTTGCCTGCGTTGATCGCGGCATTGATCGCTTCCGGGTCATGGCCCTGCACTTCAACAACATGCCAGCCGTAAGCTTCGAAACGCCTGGGTGTGTCATCGGTGTACCAACCGTCGATGTGCCCGTCGATCGAGATATTGTTGTCGTCCCAGAAAGCGATCAGCTTGCCCAGACCCCATGTGCCGGCCAGCGCGCAGGCTTCGTGGGATAGACCTTCCATCATGCAACCGTCGCCCATGAAAACATAGGTGTGATGATTGACGATCTCGTGGCCGGGCTTGTTGAATTCCGCAGCCAGCAATTTTTCCGCCATCGCCATGCCTACCGCGTTGGTGATGCCCTGGCCGAGCGGGCCTCCGGTCGTTTCCACGCCGGGCGTATAGCCGTACTCGGGGTGCCCGGGAGTCTTTGAGTGCATCTGGCGGAACCGTTTCAGTTCATCCATCGGCAAATCGTAGCCGGACAGATGCAGCAACGAATAAATCAGTATCGAGCCGTGGCCGTTGGAAAGGATGAAACGGTCGCGATCGGGCCACTTGGGGTTGGCCGGGTTATGGCGCAGATGGCGGTTCCACAGCACGTCGGCGATCTCCGCCATGCCCATCGGGGCGCCGGGATGGCCGGAGTTCGCTTTCTGCACGGCATCAACTGCCAGCATGCGAATTGCGCCGGTAATGTCATTGAACCTGGGGGGGGTGATGTTACGTGTCGCAGCCATTTTCTGTGGTCTCCAGAATAATCGGTGGGTTGGTAATGTGAACCCGTTCGGGCCGGTAATTATACAGCGCCCCGATAAAGCTTCCTACTGTGATTCGTTTTCGCCTCCCTTTCTGGCGAATTTGATGCCCAGTTGTTTGAGTTTGCGGTAAAGATGGGTGCGCTCCAGGCCGATCTTTTCGGCTACACGCATCACATTGCCTGACTCTTTGCGCAAATGATAGTCTAAATAAAGCGCGTCGAAATGCTCGCGCGCTTCGCGCAACGGCAAATCCAGCGGCAAGGAAAATTGCTGCGTCAGCCCGTCGATGTTCTGGATTATTTTCCGGTTTTGCGCTTCGGCTGTTTGCATCTGCGGATTGGGCATCCCGCCTTTGATCGCCCTGGCAATGGCGCTTAACAGCTTTTGCAGCGCAATGGGTTTCTCCAGAAAATCCACCGCGCCGATGCGTGTCGCCTCAACCGCAGTCTCGATCGTGCCGTGACCGGACATCATCACGACAGGCATCGTCAGCAAATCCTGATCGACCCACTCCTTGAGCAAAGTCACGCCATCGGTGTCCGGCATCCAGATATCGAGCAATACCAGATCCGGTTCGAATTCATTGCGGAAAACGCGCGCCTGCCCGGCATTTTCAGCCAGATGTACCTGATAGCCCTCATCAAACAGAATTTCCGACAACAGTTCACGGATGCCGATTTCATCATCCACCACCAATATTTGTTTGCTTGTCATCACAACTCCTCAATCAGCGGCAGGCTGATATTGATGCGCGCTCCGCCGTTCATGCTGTTTTCAATGCTGATGCGGCCGCCATGCTCCTCGACCAGTTTCTTTACGATGGCCAGGCCCAGTCCGGTTCCCCTGGGTTTGGTCGTCATGTAAGGCTCGAAAGCGCGAGCCAGCACGTTCCCGGGAAAGCCCGCGCCATTATCTTCGACATGCAGGTGAATTTCCCTGCCCTGCATTTCGGTACTCAGCGTAATTTGCGGCTGCGTAACAGCCTGCAGCGCATCCTGTGCATTCTGCAGCAGGTTGTGGATGACCTGGCGCAAGCGGGTCGCATCACCGTTGACATCGCTGCGCAACGCTTCCAGCTTCAGCGTGATAGGAATAGCATTCGCCTCATACAACCCCAGCACTTCCCTGATCAATTGATGCAAATCCAGGCGCGATAGTTTCAGCGCCGGGCCGCGTGCATAATTGGCGAAATCGCCCACCATGTTTTTCATCGCGGCGACCTGGCTGACGATGGTTTGCGTGGCGCGCTTTAAAAGTTGCGCGTCAACTTCATCAAGCTTGCCACCGAGTTTGTGCTGCAAGCGTTCTGCTGAAAGTTGTATCGGCGTAAGCGGGTTTTTGATTTCATGCGCGAGACGGCGCGCCACCTCGCCCCATGCCGCCTGCCGCTCTGCGCTCAGCAGGTGACTGATGTCATCGAACACGACCACATAGCCTGCATCTCCGCCCTGAGGTAAACGAGTACCGCGCATCAGCAAAATCTGGTTGCCATTCCTGCTTAAGCGCTCTATCTGCCGTTGCCATTCGCAGTTGGTGGCATCGCTGAAAGCCTCAATGATGGTGTTGCAGAATGATCTCAGCAGGACATGTTTTTCAGCCAGTTGACTCAGCGACATGCGCTGCATTTCCTGCAACGGTGCGGCGAGGATTTGTGCCGCGCTGGTGTTCACGGAACGCAAGCGAAACTCCTCATCCAGCGCCAGAACACCGGAAGACAAGTGCGTCAGCACGCTCTCCAGGTGAGCCTTGGCACTTCCCACTTCGCGCTGCTGCTGTTCGCTGGCTTGCTTTGCATCAAACAGCTGCCTGGTCATCTGGTTGAACAAGCCGGTCAGCGCACCCAGTTCATCGCTGCTTTGTATCGGATACTGGCTGGTAAAATCGCCTTGTGCCACCGCTCGTGTGCCTTCCGCGAGCGCTTCCAGTGAGGAACCCAGCCGCTCGCTGATAAAAAAGGCCGCCGATACCGCAGTCAATAGCACCACCAATAACGACAGAGTCAGGGTGATTGCATACAGCCGCTTCAATCCGAGGCGCGATAGCGTCAGCTCCTGATAATCGTTATACACCGCCTGCACGGTTTCGGCATCCGCCTCGATTTGTTTCGGCACGGGCTGGGTGAATTGCAGCACATACTGCCCAACGGCTGGTGTGCTGGTATTTACCCTTACCAGCGAGCGTAGCGTCAAACCTTTTTTCGGCAGGGTGTCGATCACCTCATATTCGCCCTTTTCCAGGGTTGACCGCAGCAAAGCGCTGTCGGGCATTTCCGGAACCAGGGCAATGCCACTGGAGGAAAAAGCCACCACATTTCCTCTGGCGGTAAACAATGCCGCCTCCTGCGCCACCTTTTCATCTATTAACTGATCCAATGCACGCTGATATTGTTCCGGATGCTTTTCTGACAACAATAGCGCGATGAACTGGGTCTTTTTGGTCAGTTCCTTCAGGCTGTTTTCCAGACCGCTTCTGCCCAGGTTGAGTCCGCCTTCCAGGGCATTTTCGACGCGCACGTCAAACCACGACTCTATGCTCCTGCTCAGGAAATTTACCGATACCACATACACCAGCAATCCGGGCAGAACGGCTATCAAGGTGAAAAAAACCACCAGACGCAACGTAAGCTTGGCGCCAAAAACCTTGTTCCTGATCTTGTTGCGCAAGCGTACGAGTTGAAAACCGACCAATCCCGTCAGGCTCAGCGCAAACAAGCCGGTTAACCCGAGCAGCAAATAATAGCTGATGGAAAACACCTCGGTGTTTGCGCTGCTGCTGGACAGCAAATAAAGCAACGTGACGCCAACAATGGCACCGATAAAAATAAGGTATTTCAACGCACCATCACTCCGCTTTGCCGTCGCCGCGCAGGATAATTTCCGCAGGCCGGATCATCCAGCGATACCAATCGGAATCAAGCGACCAATCCTTGCCGGTCAGCGCGTTCACCTGCAACGGCAGGGGCAATTGCGCGACATTCAGGCGCAACCGCGCCGCGACAATATAGTTGCTCTCCTCTTTCATCAGTTCTGCTGGAATGGTTGCTGAACTTTGCCTGGCCAGTATGTTTATCGCATCTTCGAAACTGGCAAAATTCTGAAACAGCGTGCCGCGTGAAAGGCGGTACTGGCGCGTCAAGACATTGTAGGAAAGCTTGACGGTTTGTTCGCCTTGAAAAATCTTTTCATCGAGCCAATACCAGCGTGAGCGCGTCAGCGAAAATTCGCCGACAAAATACAATGGCACACCGTGGGACAAAGCATGTTCCGCCGCGGAGGTCAGATTGATATCGTAGCTGGCGGAGAGCTGATAGCCATCCTCGTTCAGGCGCATTTCCGCCTTGTTGACGGAAATGCCATCGGCTGTCGCCAGGGGACAGAAGACAGAGGACAGAAGACAGATGACAGCAATGATGCCGAATCTGTACAGGCCAATGCCAGGTCCAACTACATAGTCAGTGCGCCGGGACATGTCAGGAGACTTTCTGTCCTCAGTCATCTGTCTTCAGTCCTCTGTTTGTGCAGCAATGCATAAAAGAATCCGTCGTGCTGATCATTGGGTAATATCTGTCCATTGCTACTTTCCGGCAAGGCCACCGGCAAACGCCGCGCATCCGGCTGTTGAGCCAGAAACGCCGCGATCACCTGCTCATTTTCCTGCCGGAAAACCGAGCAGGTTGCGTAGAGCAATTTACCATCTTGCGCCAGCAGCCGCCACAACGCGCGCAGGATGTCGAGCTGTTGCGCGGCGAATCCGGCAATATCCGCGCGGCGGCGCAGCCACTTGATGTCGGGGTGGCGTCGTACCACGCCGGAAGCCGAGCAGGGCACGTCGGCGAGAATACGCTGAAACGGCTTGCCATCCCACCACTTCTCCGGCTCGGCAGCGTTGCCGACCACAAGTTGCGCGGACAGCGCCAGGCGCTGCAAATTTTCCGCGACGCGCCGCAAACGGTTTTCGTCCTTGTCCACTGCGACCATCTGCACAGCGGCGCTTTCCAGAATGTGCGCGGCCTTTCCTCCCGGAGCGGCACAGGCATCCAGCACGCGCATCCCGTCGTGAACGTCCAGCAGATGCGCGGCATATTGCGCGCCGGCATCCTGCACCGAGACCAGCCCGGCAAAAAAACCCGGCAACTTGTCCACCGGCACCGGCTTGTCCAGTTGCAGCGCGTTAATATAAAACTCGCTAAGCGATTCGTTTGCCCCCTCGCCCGCTTGCGGGATAACCAGCGACTTGGCTGCGGTTGTTTGCAGCCTAGTCGAATGGCTAGTTGTTTTATCCAGAGGGTTGGGGAGAGGGAAATGGGCACGGCAGGCTTCATTGTCTGGGGCGGCATAATTGCCATGACCGTTCGGCTCGATCAACCGCGCGTGAATATCCTGCTGCTCAAGCAGTGCCAGATAATCCGCTGTGGTACCGCGCCGCTGATTGACGCGCAACGTCATCGGCGGATGCAGATTGCCCGCCGTCAGTATCGCCGCGCTGCACTCGCCATACTGCGCCTGCAGCTCATCGATCCACCACTGCGGATAACTGTACTTTCCTTCCGCGCGCTGTGCGGCTTGTTCCAGCAATGCGTCCCGTCCGCGCAGGAAATTGCGCAGAATCGCGTTCACCAGGCCGCTCACTTTCGGGTTCAGCATTTGTGCGGCACGCACCGCGAAATCGACCACCGCATGCTGCGCGGCTTTGCTGTACTGCAGTTGGTACAGCGCCACCAGTAACACGTAGTAGATACGCTGGTCCGACAGCGGTTTGTGCAGCAACAGCTCTAACAGCGCGCGCAATTGACCGTAAAAACGCAACGTGCCGTAGCTCAGATCCTGCAGTGCCGCGCGTTGCGCAGGAGTCCATACCGCTTTTCTGCGCAGCGATTCATCCAGCACCTGATTGAGGTTGCGCCCGTCCGCCAGTACCTGCTGAACGATTTGTGCTGCGGCGAGTTGTATGTTGTGCATTTAACCCCAAAAATCCATTAGGCCGTCATTCCGGCGCAGGCCGGTATCCAGCAATTAAAAACACTCCGCGAAGCGGACAAAGCCATGATGTTGTCAGACTGAAGCGGGAATTTGTTAAGCATCTGGATACCGGCCTGCGCCGGCATGACGCGCAGCCGAGCCATCGCGCAATGAATTGCGCTCCTGCAGAATGCCTTGGTACAGCTGATTATATGGGATTAACTCACGGAAAAATTATCGCCGACCTTGACCGGCACGGCCTGCAAAAACTGCGCAGCCGGCAGCGCCTTGCCGCCGGGGCGCTGCAACACTTCCAGATGCAACGCATCGTTGCCGCAAGCCACCGTGATGCCGTGCTTGTCCACCGCAAGAACCCTGCCCGGCTCGCCGTGCGCGCCTTCCCGCAGCGCAGTCTGCCAGATTTTTATCGCCACACCGTTAAAATCTGCATGGCACACCGGAAAGGGATTGAAGGCGCGTACCGCGCGTTCGATCTGCCGCGCATCCTGCCGCCAGTCGATCTGCGCCTCACTCTTGAGCAGCTTGGCGGCGTAAGTCGCAGCCGCATCGTCCTGTCTGACCGGTGTCAGGCGGTTTTGCGGGTTGCCGCCTGCTGGCGACATCCCTGCCAGCGCCGATTCCTGCAACAGGCGCAGTGCTTCGATAATGCAGTCCGCGCCGATCACGGCCAGCTTGTCATGCAGAGTTGCCGCCGTGTCGTTTTGCGCAATCGGGCAAGCCCGGCTCAACAGCATGTCGCCGGTATCCAGCCCTTCGTCCATCTGCATGATGGTAATGCCGGTTTCGCTGTCGCCCGCCAGGATCGCGCGCGGTATCGGCGCAGCCCCGCGCCAGCGCGGCAGCAACGAAGCATGAATATTCAGGCATCCGTAGCGCGGCAGTTGCAGCACGGCATTCGGCAAAATCAGCCCATAAGCGGCCACCACCATCACGTCGGCACCCAGCGCGGCAATCGGGCGCTGCGCCTCTTCGGTTTTCAATGTGGCGGGCTGAAATACCGGCAAACCGTGTTGCAGCGCAAGCTGCTTCACCGGGCTGGCGGCCAGCTGCATGCCCCGTCCTGCAGGGCGGTCCGGCTGGGTCAGCACCGCGACTACCTGATGTTCCCTGAGCAGTGCAGCCAACGCGCTGGCCGCGAAATGTGGTGTGCCGGCAAAGATGATTTTCATAAAAAAGTTGGTCCGGTAAAAACCTCTGCACAACGTCGCGAGCGCAGCAGAGGCAAGGCAAAAATTGGCGAGGAACCAGCCGCTCTGCCACGGTGATGTGGAACACTTTGGCGCGGGAAGAGCGGCCTGCATCTGCTCCCGCAATCGGCTGGCTTCGCCAGTAACGTGTCGCAGATGCGGTGTACATTTAGTACATGAGGATTTTGAGCCATTTTTTAACGCTGCATCAGCAAGCGCATAACCAACGACTTAGTTGGCGTAGTTTGACAACTTAATCGGATGGCTATAACCAGCCGCTTAGGCAACGTTTTTTGGTGGCTTAGCGGAATGGCTAGTGGTTTCATCAGTTGTTTCATCAGTAGTTGTGCGGAGGTTTTTTACAGGGTCTCGCGCTGGCGTTTCTTAAGCTTGGCGCGAATCCTGGTTTGCTTGAGTTGCGACAAGTACTCGACGAACACCTTGCCGCGCAAGTGATCTATTTCGTGCTGGATGCAGACCGCCAGAAAGCCCTCTGCCTCCAGCGTGAAGGGTTCGCCTTTTTCGTTGAGGGCGCGCACTGTTACTTTTTCCGCGCGGCGCACCTTCTCATAAATACCCGGTACCGACAGGCAGCCTTCCTCGCTTTCCTCTACGCCGCTGCTGGCGATGATTTCCGGATTGATGAACACCTGCAGCTGGTTATGCGCCTCGGAAGCATCCACCACGACGATCTGTATATGCACATCCACCTGTGTCGCCGCCAGGCCGACTCCGGGTGCGGCATACATGGTCTCAGCCATGTCTTGCGCCAGCCTGCGAGTGGCATCATCGACCCGCTCAACCTTCCCGGCGATCTTGTGCAGCCGCTCATCGGGATAATGCAAAATTTTCAGGATTGCCATGCCGCTATTGCACCACAGTAGATTGTAAAGATTCCCATAAATGCTTGCTAATTTAGATGACTGGATGCAGAATTTAACGCAACGCAGCAACATTGCTTGCCTCTATTACTGATTCCGCCGGAGTTTTCCATGCGCAAGATTATATCGCTGATTTGCCTTCTGTTACCCACCCTCGCTTGTGCCGATCAGCTTCAAATTCGCCCGGAAATTCGTCGGGACGCACCGGATCGATACATCGTTGTCAAGGGCGACACGCTGTGGGACATCTCCGGCAAATTCTTCAGCGACCCGTGGAAATGGCCGCATATCTGGGGACTGAACAAGGACACCATTAAAGACCCGCACTGGATATACCCTGGCGATACGATCAATCTTGACCGCACCAGCGGCACATTGCGCATCGGTGAGGGCGACACGGGAAAGCCGGGAGTTGCAGGCGTCACCAGTGTTACCGGTGTTGAGCGTGGCATCAGCGACTCAGGCGAGAGGGGCCGTATCATCAGTCTTTCCCCCAAAGTACACGATGAACCGAGTACTCACGATGCTATCCCGAGCATTCCTGCCAAAATCATCGGGCCATTTTTAAGCCAGCCGCTGGTAATTGAAGAAGACGCGCTGCAGGATGCACCGGCAATGATCGGTGCGCGCGAAGGCCGGGTGGTGCTTGGCGCGTTTGACATCGGCTTTGCCACAGGCCTGACCTCGGACAAAGGCGACAAATGGCAAATTTACCGTCCTGGCAAGAAATTTATCGACCCGGAAACTGACGAGGTGCTGGGTATTGAGGCAGTTTATCTCGGCAACGCCGAAGTGAAGGAATTTGCGGAGGTCAGCACCGTTGGGATCACTTATTCCTTACAGGAAATTTATAAAGGTGACCTGCTGTTTGCGTCTTCCAGCGATGCGACCGGCCCTTACCTGCCGCGCGCGCCTGAAACCAGCATTTCAGCCCGTGTGATTTCGGTATATGGCGGGGTATCACAGGCTGGGCAAAATGCCGCGATTGTTTTAAACAAGGGCGCACGCGATGGGCTGGAGGTTGGCCATGTGCTGGCTCTGTATCACAAAGGGGAAGTTGTCAAGGTAAAGGGCAAACACTTTTATAACTGGGATAAGGCTTATACGTTGCCGGATGAGCGCTATGGCCTGGTGTTCGTGTTCCGCGTATTCAACAAGGTAGCGTACGCGCTGGTGATGCAGACAAAACTGCCGGTACAGTTGCTGGACCGCGCGCAAACACCGTAAATAATGAAAGTTGATGTGTCGCTTGAAGCTTGGCTGGCACTAAGCCTGACTCGAGGCCTGGGCGGCGAAGGAGCGCGTCAACTGTTAAAGGAATTTGGCTCCCCAGAAGCGGTTATTGCCGCATCCACCAGCTCGCTCAAATCTGTCGTCAAACCCGAGGTTGCCGCCGAAATCGGCAAAGGATACGCCAACGAGGCTATTGCGCCGACTTTGGCCTGGCTGGAAGACAGCAACAACCACATCGTCACCCTCGCCGATAGCGACTACCCGCAGGCCCTGCTGAACATTCCCGACCCGCCGCTGCTGTTGTATGTGAAGGGGAGGCTTGACCTGCTCAACCACTCCGCGCTGGCCATGGTTGGAAGCCGCAATGCCACTCCGCAGGGCATAGTCAACGCCGAGGCGTTTGCCAAATCATTCAGCGCTGCCGGGTTATGCATCATCAGCGGCATGGCGCATGGTATCGATGCCGCCGCGCATCGCGGCGCTTTGCGCGGCCAGGGCAGCAGTATTGCCGTGATAGGCACCGGGCTGGACAAGGTCTATCCGGCCGCCAATCGTGATCTGGCGCACGCGCTCGCGCAGCAAGGCGCATTGATCTCGGAATTCCCGCTGGGCACGCCCCCGCTGCCCGCAAATTTTCCGCGCCGCAACCGCATCATCAGCGGTATGAGCCTGGGCTGCCTGGTGGTGGAGGCCTCGCTGCAAAGCGGCTCGCTGATTACCGCACGCCTGGCACTTGAGCAAGGCAGGGACGTGTTTGCCGTTCCCGGCTCGATCCATGCGCCGCAAAGCAAAGGCTGCCACGCGCTGCTCAAGCAGGGCGCGAAACTGGTTGAATCCGCGCAGGATATCCTTGAGGAGTTGGGCGGTTTGCTTATCACGCCATCCCTGAATTCAGTGACACAAGGCATTGATATACAAGGCACAGACTACGCGCTGCTGGAGCATCTCGGCTTCGATCCGGTGGATGTGGAAACGCTCAGAGTTCGCAGCGGCTTGACGATAGCCGAGCTATCCGCCATGCTGTTGACGCTCGAACTGAGCGGGCACGTCAGTACGATACCCGGCGGTTTATATCAACGTATCCATTAAGTACCGCACAAATCATGTTTGAAATTCTTATGTACCTGTTTGAAAGTTACTTCGATGCGGGCAGTTATCCTGAACCGGACAAGCTGTCGCGAAAACTTTCCGCCGCCGGTTTCGAAGGCGAAGAGATCAGCGAAGCGCTGACCTGGTTGTCCGCTTTGCAGCAGCAAAATCCCGAAAGCTATCCAGCCGGCCTTGAGCACGCCGGGCAGCGTCATTTCGCCGAACTGGAGCAGCAACGGGTCAGCTGTGAAGCGCGTCAATTCCTGTTGTTCGCCGAACAGCAACACCTGATTTCAGCCGTTGAGCGCGAAATGATCATAGACCGCGCCGTCGCCCTGCAGCAGGAAAATCTCGCGCTGGACAAGCTCAAGCTGATCATGCTGATGGTGCTGTGGAACCGCCATCAGGACCTCGATCCGTTGCTGATCGAAGAATTACTTACCCCGCTGCATTCCGCGCAATTACACTGAGCCTCAAACCGCACGCATGGCAACCAACCTTCTGATCGTAGAATCTCCGGCAAAAGCCAAAACGCTTAAAAAATATCTGGGCAAGGACTATGAAGTGCTTGCCTCATACGGACACGTGCGCGACCTGATACCCAAGACGGGCGCGGTCGATCCCGAAAACGACTTTGCGATGCAATACGAAACCATCGCGCGCAACAGCAAGCATCTGGATGCGATTGCAAAAGCAGCATCCGCAGCCGACAACATCCTGCTGGCGCCCGACCCGGACCGCGAAGGAGAAGCAATTGCCTGGCACATATCCGAGTTGCTCAAGGCCAAGCGCGGCCTGAAGAACAAGAATATGCAGCGCGTGGTGTTCTATGAAATCACCCAGTCGGCGGTGCGCGAAGCGGTCGCTCACCCCCGGGAAATATCAATGCCGCTGGTGAATGCACAACAGGCTCGGCGCGCGCTGGACTATCTGGTCGGCTTCAATCTGTCGCCATTGCTGTGGCGCAAGATACGCACCGGTTTGTCGGCAGGGCGCGTGCAAAGTCCCGCGCTGCGGATGATCGTCGAGCGCGAACTGGAGATCGAGGCGTTCAAGAGCCAGGAATACTGGTCCGTCCATCTGGATACCAACAAGGATCACCTGCCGTTCACCGCCAAACTGTTCCAGTACCAGGGCAAGAAACTCGAACAGCTCAGCATCGCCAGCCAGGCCGAATACGACGCGATTCATGCCAAACTCAACGATGCCAAGCTGCCACCCAAGGTGGTGCGCGTCGAGAAGAAAGCCAAGCAGCGTTATGCCGCCGCGCCGTTCACCACCTCCACGCTGCAACAGGAAGCGGTGCGAAAACTGGGCATGACTGCCGACCGCACGATGCGCACCGCGCAATCGCTGTATGAAGGCGTGGACATCGGCGGCCAGGGAGGCGGACAGACCGTCGGGCTGATCTCCTACATGCGTACCGACTCGGTGTCCCTGGCAAAAGAGG
This sequence comes from Gallionellales bacterium RIFCSPLOWO2_02_FULL_57_47, assembly GCA_001801175.1. Lineage (GTDB taxonomy): Bacteria > Pseudomonadota > Gammaproteobacteria > Burkholderiales > Gallionellaceae > Gallionella. The sequence continues at coordinate 56,735 of MGWZ01000022.1, forward strand.
CGGTGCAGGAGATCCGCGACTACATCAAGGATAATTTTTCGCCGGATTATCTGCCGTCTACCCAGCCAACCTACAAGAGCAAGACCAAGAACGCGCAGGAGTCGCACGAAGCGATCCGCCCGACCTCGATTCTGCGAACCCCGGACAGCCTGCGCGATCATCTCACTGCCGATCAGGCGCGGCTCTACGAAATGATCTGGAAGCGCACGCTGGCGTGCCAGATGGCGCCGGCGCGTTTCGATACCGTGAGCGTGGATATCCGCCTGGGCGGCGACACCACGCTGTTCCGCGCCAACGGCCAGGTGCTGGTATTCCCCGGCTTCATCGGCGTGTACATGGAAGACGTGGACGACGCGACCGAAGAAGAGGGCGGCAAGCTGCCGCCGCTGGCCGAGGGCGATGTGCTGCCCGTCGACAAGCTGTACGGCGAACAGCACTTCACCCAGCCGCCGCCGCGCTATTCGGAAGCCAGCCTGGTCAAGGCGCTGGAAGAGCACGGCATCGGCAGGCCGTCCACTTACGCCACCATCATCTCCACGCTGCAAGCGCGTGAATACGCCATTCTGGACAAGAAACGCTTTGTGCCCACCGACGTCGGGCGCGTAGTCACGCGTTTCCTCACCGATCATTTCACCCGCTATGTGGATTACGGCTTCACCGCCCACCTCGAGGACGAGCTGGATGAAGTATCCGAAGGCAAGCGCGACTGGATCGGCGTGCTGGAAGAATTCTGGAAAGGTTTTTCCAAACTCATCAAGGAAAAAGCCAGCATCGACCGGCCGGTCGAGCTGATCGACGAAGCCTGCCCGGAGTGCGGCAAGCCGCTCGCCAAGAAACTCAGCCGTTACGGCAGCTTTATCAGTTGCACCAACTATCCGGAGTGCAAATACAAACGCAGCCTCAGCGGCGAGTCGCAGGATGATGCTTTGGCAAGAGTGGAACTGGGCATGCATCCCGAGGCCCAGCTGCCCGTGCTGTTGCTGCGCGGCCCGTACGGCCACTACGTGCAACTGGGCGAAGTCGTGAAAGAGGAGAAAGCAAAACCGAAACGCGTCTCGTGGCCGAAAGAAATGCCGCTCGAACAGGCCGATCTGGCGAGTGCGCTGAAGTTGCTGGCGCTGCCTCGCGAACTCGGCGCGCATCCGGAAACCGGCAAGAAAGTCATCGTCAACATCGGGCGCTTCGGTCCCTACATCGGGCACGACGGCAAGTTCAAGTCCATTCCGCGCACGGACAGCATCTTCGAAATCAAACTGGACCGCGCAATGGAACTGCTGGCGCAAGCCCGCGACGGCAACACCGTGCTGCGCGTGTTGGGCGACCACCCGGACGACAAAACCAGCGTGGAAATTTGCAGCGGCCGCTACGGTCCCTATGTCCGCCACGGCAAGATCAACGCCACGCTGCCCAAGGATATTTCGCCGGATGAGCTCACGATGGAAGAAGCGCTGGAACTGATCGCCGCCAAGGCGGCGAAGGGCGGCGGAAAGGCCAGGAAACCGGCTGCCAGGAAACCGTCCGCCAAGACCACTAAAACCAAGGCGGTGAAGACGACCAAGGCAAAAACCGCAACGCCCAAGGAAAAGGCCGTACCGGCCAAAACACCTGCGAAGACAAAGACCGCTGCGAAGCCAGTTACCGGAAAGGTTGCTGCCGAGAAGGCGGCTAAACTCGCCGTTAAAACTAAACCTGCTGTTAAGAAAGTCTCAGCTAAAAAACCTGCGAAGACCAAGGGTTAGCTATTATTAGCGGTAGGGCGGGTCACACCCACCGTTTTTCAATCGCCAAATTT
>MGWZ01000022.1:58536-101342 GCA_001801175.1 Gallionellales bacterium RIFCSPLOWO2_02_FULL_57_47
GCCGCGTGGCAGGCAACGCACTTCGTCAACGTGTTGGATGCCATTTTCAGCAGCTCCGGTGCAGGTTTTCCGTCTTCCGCTGCCTTGGCTATTTCGTCCATCTCATGGTGTACGCTCAAACCCAGCTGTTTGAATTCCATCGGCAGTTTAGCCATCAGTACCGGATTGACGTCAGCCGCCGAAGCCATGCCCGCGCTGCGTGCGGCTTTGCCGATGCGCTGCAGATCGCCCTGATTGGCGCCCTCCAGTATCCCCTGCGTTGAAGCCAGCAGTCCGCGCATTTCGGACAATATCAGTTCACGCTCGCCGGCTTCCAGCACCACTGCGGTTCTGTTATCGGTCCCCGCAGTGGTGTTGCCGCGTATGAAGAACCAGCCAAATACCGCAACGGTGACTATCCAGAGCAGCAGGGCGATTTGGGCAAGCCTGTTTGACTTCATTATGAATTCCTTGCGTAAATTATCGGAGACGCAACATAGAAACATTCTACCCTGCTGTCTGTGCTAAAAATCACACAAGCATCAGGCATGCATTCCTGATCATTCGCCGTAGCCGATCCGGTAGATCACGCCCGCCTTGTCGTCCGACACCAGCAGCGCGCCGTCCGGCATCACCTGCACGTCCACCGGACGCCCCCACGCAGTCAGCGTTCCCAGCCAGCCTTCCGCAAACGTTTCATAGCTTGCCGCCTTGCCGTCCTTCAGCCGCACCAGCGTGATGCGGTAGCCGATCGGCGGGATACGGTTCCACGAGCCGTGTTCGGCGATGAATATCTGCCTGCGGTAACTCTCCGGAAACATCCCGCCGGTGTAGAAGCGCATCCCCAGCGACGCGACATGCGGGCCGAGTTCCATCGCGGCAGGAGTGAATTCGCCGCAGGTGCGCTTGCCGCCGAATTCGTCGTCGGAAAGCGCCTTCCCGTGGCAATACGGATAGCCGAAATGCATACCGGGGCGCGGCGCGTGGTTCAGCTCGTCCGGCGGCGCGTTGTTGCCCAGCCAGTCGCGCCCGTTGTCGGTGAACCACAGTTCATTGGTGTCGGGATTCCAGTCGAAGCCTACCGTGTTGCGCACGCCGCGCGCATATTGTTCGAGTGCAGAACCGTCCGGCTTCATGCGAAAGATCGCGGCGTAGCGCGCCGGGTCGGGCTCGCAGATGTTGCACGGCGCGCCCACCGGCACATACAGCAGGCCGTCCGGGCCGAAGCGGATGAATTTCCAGCCGTGGTGGTTATCGCCGGGGAAGCGGTCGTTCACCACCACCGGTTTGGGCGGATTGCGCAGCCGCGACGCTATGCCGTCGAAGCGCAGGATGCGGTTCACCTCCGCCACATACAGCGCGCCGTCGCGAAACGCCACGCCGTTCGGCGTGTCGAGGTCGTCGGTAAGGACGATCACTTCATCAGCACGCTTGCCAAGGCTGCGATTGGGCAGCGCATAAACTTTGGAGCCGCGCGTGCCGACGAACAGCGTGCCGTCCGGGCTCAGCGCCATCGAGCGCGCGCCAGGCACGTTGTCGGCATAGAGGGTGATTTTGAAGCCGGGCGGCAGTTTGATCTTGTCCAGCGGCAGGTCGCGGGCGCTGGTGAACAGGCTGGCGGTTAAAAGCAGGATGAAGACAGCGGCTCTCTGAATCATGCTGCACCTCCTAATGACGATGAAAAAACAGCATGTAGGGTGCGTTTCACGCACCAGAATTATTGGTGCATTGAATGCACCCTACCTTGCTCTATAATGAAATCCAGCCTCTTCACTGCTGCATTTTCAGCCCGCGTAGGATGGGTGGAGCGTAGCGATCCCATCATTTACTCAACATTGGCGATGGGTATCGCTACGCTCCACCCATCCTACAAAATTCAATGCGCCTCATCCCAATTCTTCCCCTCGCCCAGTTCCACCAGCAGCGGCACGTTGAGTTCGGCGACGCCGCACATCAGCCTGGGCAGCATGTCCTTGACCAGATGCAGTTCCGCCTCCGGCACTTCCAGCACCAGTTCGTCGTGCACCTGCATGATCAAACGGCTGTGCAGCTTTTCGGTTTCCAGCCAGTGCTGCACTTTGATCATCGCGAGTTTGATCAGGTCGGCGGCGGTGCCCTGCATCGGCGCGTTGATCGCGGCGCGTTCGGCGCCCTGGCGCTTCATGCCGTTGCTGGCGTTGATTTCCGGCAGCCATAGCCTGCGGCCGAACACGGTCTCGACGTAGCCCTGCTGTTTCGCCTGCTCACGGGTGCGCTGCATGTAGTCGGCGACGCCGGGGTAGCGTGCGAAGTAGCGGTCGATGTAGGCCTGCGCCGCGCCGCGTTCGATGCCGAGCTGCTTGGCGAGGCCGAACGAGGACATGCCGTAAATCAGGCCGAAGTTGATCACCTTGGCGTAGCGGCGCTGCTCGCTGTCGACCTCGGCGGGCGCGACCATGAATATTTCGGCGGCGGTGGCGCGGTGGATGTCCTCGTTGTTGGCGAAGGCCTGCAGCAGCCCGGCATCGCCGGACAGGTGCGCCATGATGCGCAACTCGATCTGCGAATAGTCCGCCGACACGATGCGCGAACCCTGCGGCGCGATGAATGCCTCGCGGATGCGGCGGCCCTCTGCGGTGCGCACCGGAATGTTCTGCAGGTTGGGGTCGCTGGAGGCGAGCCGCCCGGTCACTGCCACCGCCTGCGAGTAACTGGTGTGCACGCGCCCGGTTTTCCGATCCACCATCTGCGGCAGTTTGTCGGTGTAGGTGGATTTGAGTTTCGCCATGCCGCGGTAGTCGAGCAGGATTTTCGGCAGCGGATAGTCGAGCGCAAGCTCCTGCAACACTTCTTCGTCGGTGGACGGGTCGCCGCCGGGCGTCTTCTTCTTTACCGGCAAACCCAGTTTATCGAACAGGATTTCCCTGAGTTGCTTGGGCGAATTCAGGTTGAACGGCTGCCCGGCGGCTTCATGCGCACGTGCCTCCAGCGCGATCAGCTTCTCGCCCAGCTCGCGGCTCTGGATCTTCAGCAGCTCGCAGTCGAGCAGCACGCCGTTGCGTTCCATCGTGTAGAGCACATGCATGCTCGGCAATTCGATGTCGCGATACACATGCTGCAAACCCTGCTGCGCCTCTATCTGCGGCGCAAGCGCCTGGTGCAGTTGCAGCGTGATGTCGGCATCCTCGGCGGCATAGCGCGTGGCGGTGTCAAGATCGACCTGGTCGAAGCAAATCTGCTTCGCGCCCTTGCCGACCACCTCGGCGTAGCTGATGGTCTTCACGTTGAGATGGCGCAGCGCGAGGTTGTCCATGTCGTGCGGCTTGTGGCTCTCCAGCACGTAGGATTGCAGCAGCGTGTCGTCGTGGATGCCGGCCAGCGCGATGCCGTGATTGGTGAAGATGTGCAGGTCGTACTTGAGATTCTGCCCGAGCTTTTTGTGTCTTTCGCTCTCCAGCCACGGCTGGAGTTTTTGCAATGCGACAGCGCGGTTAAGCTGGTCCGGCGCGCCGGGGTAGCGGTGTGCCAGCGGCAGGTAGGCGGCGTGGTGCGGAGTGATCGCAAACGAGATGCCGACCAGTTGCGCGTTCATCACGTCGAGCCCGGTGGTCTCGGTATCCACACACACCAGTTCGGCGGCAAGCAGTTTTTCCAGCCAGGCGTCGAGCCGGGCTTCGGTGAGGATCGTTTCGTAGTGCACGTTGTCGGTGCGGGTGGGTTCAGTGCCGAACATATCCTGATGTGCTACGCCATTCCCTCCCCCTTGCAGGGGGAGGGTTAGGGAGGGGGTAGAAACTTTGCGGACATTACCCCCATCCCAACCTTCCCCCTGTGAGGGGGAAGGAGCACCGATTTCGCGCAGCCAGGTCTTGAACTCGAAGTGTTCATACAGGCTGCGCAGTTGTTCAGTATCCGGCGGGGGCGGAGCCAGTTCGCTATACGGCTGCGGCAATTCCACGTCGCATTTCACGGTAAGCAGGCGGCGCGCCTGCGGCAGCCAGTCCAGCGCGCGGCGCAGGTTTTCGCCGACCACACCGCCGATTTCATTGGCATGCTGCATCAGGTTATCGAGCGTGCCGTACTGGGCGAGCCACTTCACCGCAGTCTTGGGGCCGACCTTTTCGACGCCTGGCACGTTGTCCACCGCATCGCCAGTCAGCGTCAAATAATCGAGAATGCGCTCCGGCGGCACGCCGAATTTGGCGTTCACGCCCGGCACGTCCAGCGTTTCGTTGTTCATCGTGTTGATCAGCGTCACATGCTCATTCACCAGTTGAGCGAGGTCTTTGTCTCCGGTCGCGACGATGCAGCGAACGCCATCCTGTGTTGCCTGCCGGGCGAGCGTGCCGATCACATCGTCCGCTTCCACGCCTTCCAGCATCAGCAGGTTCCAGCCGGACGCAGCGATGGCCTGATGCAGCGGTTCGATCTGCCGCGCCAGATCGTCCGGCATAGCCGGGCGGTGCGCCTTGTATTCGGGATACCAGTCGTCGCGGAAAGTTTTGCCTTTTGCGTCAAATACGCACAGGATATAATCTGCCGGGAAATCGTGGCGCAACTTGCGCAGCATGTTGAGCACGCCGTAGATCGCGCCGGTCGGTAAGCCTTCGCGGTTGCGCAGATCCGGCATCGCATGGAACGCGCGGTACAGGAACGACGATCCGTCAACTAACAGCAACGTTTTACCAAGACTCACTTCGTTCGTTTTCATTTTGACCAGAGGAAATTGCATGAACACACCACCCAAATTGCCTACCCCTGTAATGCCCGAGGCATGGAATTCCAAAGAGGCGTGGCGCGTGTTCGGCATTATGTCAGAATTTGTTTCGGCCACCGAACGGCTTAACCGCATTCATCCCGCCGTGAGCATCTTCGGCAGCGCGCGCACCGGGCCCGGGCAACCCTATTACAAGCTTACCGAGGAAATTGCCCGGCTGCTTTCCGATGCCGGATTCTCGGTCATTTCCGGCGGAGGGCCCGGTATCATGGAGGCCGCCAACAAGGGCGCGTACTATGGCAAATCGCCCAGCGTCGGCCTGAATATCCAGTTGCCGAACGAGCAGCACAGCAATACCTACCAGAACATCAGCCAGACCTTTCAGCATTTCTTCGCGCGCAAGGTGATGTTCGTGAAATTCGCCAGCGCGTATGTGGTGATGCCCGGCGGTTTTGGCACGCTGGACGAACTGATGGAAGCCTTGACACTGGTGCAGACCGGCAAGACCCGCAAGATGCCGATCATTCTGGTCGGCAGCCAGTTCTGGGGCGGCCTGGTCGAGTGGTTTCGCGCCGCACTGCTGGAGGAAAAAGTCATTAGCCCGGAAGACATGAACTTGATTCAGCTTATCGATGAACCGCAGGAAGTGGTCAGCGCGATATTCAAGCATTACGAAACACGCGGTTTCGAGCCCTCGGAAGCGGAACGCGAGCGGCAGCTTTATCTGTAACAGCACATCGTGCTGGCGTTTTCCATTTTTGATGCATGAACTTTCTGGAGGGTTTTTTAATGCATGACATTGATGAAGAGGGCTACCTGATTGATCCGCAGGACTGGAACGAGGAGCTTGCCAGGGAATTCGCTCAAAAGGAAAGCATCCAGCTCACGGAAGACCATTGGGATGCGATCCGCTACATGCGCACCTATTACGCCGAACACCAGATCGCACCCGATGCGCGCCACGTGATCAAGCATCTTGCAGAACGTATGGGACCCGATTCGCGCAACGCGCTGTTTGAACTTTTTCCCTACGGTTACGTGAAACAAGCCTGCAAGATTGCCGGCATGAAACGCCCCCGTGGCTGGAGCACCGGCTAGCAGCCCGCAACTTCGCCAGGCTGCAAGGTTAGACGGAGGCTGCGCGCACGCTTCGCCGTGCTGGCCGCGCAATCCCGCCGCACATCGGCTAGAATGCGCCCATACCAATTCCCCATTCCAAATTCATGGCAACCACTCCGATGCGCTTCCTGTCTTTATTGCTGCTGGGCGGTTTCAGCATCACCGCCTTTGCAGCAAAGCCGGTTCCCGACAATCTCGAACCGTTGCCGCCGCCCGCATTTTCCGCCGGGCCCGATGAATATGCCGGCGATGAGCCGGAGGTGAGCATCATCAGGCAAACCGAGCAGACCGTTGAAGAATACCGCGTCGGCGGCAAGCTATATATGATCAAGGTCACGCCGAAGCACGGGAAGCCTTACTATCTGGTGGACGACATGGGCGACGGCAAATTCTCCCGGCAGGAAAGCCTCGATTCCGGCCTGCGCGTGCCGCGCTGGGTTATCCGCAAATTCTAGAACATGGCGGTTTTTACCACGGTTACCGAGACGGAACTCACCGCCTGGCTGGGCGATTACTCGCTGGGTCAATTGCTGGAATTGCAGGGCATCGCGTCCGGCATCGAGAACACCAATTACTTCGTCACCACCAGCAATGGCCGGTTCGTGCTCACGCTATTCGAGAAACTCAGCGCTGACGAGTTGCCCTTCTACCTGAATTTGATGGCGCACCTGGCGCGCCACGGCATTCCCTGCCCCAACCCGGTGGCGAATCGCTCCAATCAATTCCTGAGCACGCTCAAAGGCAAGCCCGCCTGCATCGTCAGCCGCCTGAGCGGCAAATCCATTACCAAACCGAACAATACGCAGTGTGCCGTGATCGGCGCGATGCTCGGGCAGATGCATATCGCCGGGCAAAGTTTCTCGCAGGTGATGCCCAATCCGCGCGGCTACGCATGGCGTGCCGCCACTGCTCCGCAGGTTCGGCCATTTCTCGATGCGCAGCAAGCCGCCATGCTGGACAGCGAAGTCGCGCTGCACGCAAAGCAGATCTGGACACACGTGCCGCAAGGGGTGATACACGCAGACCTGTTCCGCGATAACGTGCTGCTGGAAGAAAACCGCGTCGGCGGGCTGATCGATTTTTATTTCGCGTGCAGCGATGCGCTGCTGTATGACGTGGCGATTACCGTGAATGACTGGTGCATGGATGCCGGCGGCACGCTGGATGCAACCCTCACCCAGGCTTTTTTGCGTGCCTATAATGCGGCGCGCCCGCTGCTGGACAGCGAACGCGAGGCATGGCCGCTGATGTTGCGTGTCGCCGCGTTACGCTTCTGGCTGTCACGCTTGTTCGACATGTACCTGCCGCGCGACGGCGAATTGATCCATGCGCACGACCCGCGCCACTTCGAGCGGATACTGAAAAATCACATTGCATCGGCGCAGGCCGTCTGGCTATAGGGAGGGCAACATGGAGATACGCAAACTGAACGCCGCATATGGCTGGCTCTGGATCAAGCAGGGGTACCAGCTCATTATGCGCAACCCGCTGATGTCCTTCACGCTTGCGCTGATTTTCGGCTTGGTCATGTTTGTCGCGCTCAATGTCCCGCAGCTTGGCCCGCTGCTCGTCGTGCTGCTGATGCCGGTATTCATGGCAGGCTATATGCGCATCTGTCGTGCGCTTGAAGAAGAAGAGGAAATCGAGTTGTCGCACCTGTTCATTGGCTTCCAGAAGCATCTGTTGCGACTGGCCGCGCTGAGTGGCTACACCCTGCTGGGGATGATGATCATTTCGATAGCGATGATCTACATCGGCGGCGACGCGCTCACCACCCTGCTGGACAGCGTTGCGTCCGCCAACGATCCGCAGATGCTGGTCGATGCCATGTGGGTAGCCGGGTCGGGCGTGGCGCTCAGCCTGATGGTCGGTTTTGCGCTGGCATTCGTGCTGATGCTGGCGCTGCAATATGCGCCGATGCTGGTTTTTTTCAGCAACATGGCGCCTTTCTCCGCGCTGCGTGCCAGCCTGTCGGGATCCTTGCGCAACATCATCCCGTACACCGTATACAGCCTCATCATGCAAGTGATCGCGCTGGTGCTCAGCCTGCTGCCTTACGGCATCGGCCTGATCGTGTTGCTGCCGCTCGGCCTGACCTCGCTCTACGTCAGCTACCGCAACATCTTCCCCTTTGCTGGAGAGATTCAGACTACCCAACCTGGCTAGACCCGCTCGACTGATGCCGCAGTGCGGCGATCCGCATGAGCAATCTTCAAAACGCAGCGCCACCCCATCTACACTGCGGTCAGCTTCGCATATTCCAGCGCCAGCCATTTGCTGCCCGCGTGCCTGAAATTGACCTGCACGCGCGCATCCGCGCCGCCGCCCTCCACACCGGTAATCACCCCCTCACCGAACTTCTGGTGGAACACGCGCTGGCCGATGCGCCATGACCCCTCACCCCCAGCCGGCTTCGCCCCCCTCGCTGCGCTCTCCCCGCTGGCGGGAGAGGGGTGCGCGTCAGCGCGGGAGAGGGTCGGCGAAGGAACAAATGAATCAAATGTCTTCCGCGCCGCGAACCTCGGCGTCAGCCAATGCAGCAACCCCTCCGGCAACTCGCGCAAAAAACTCGACGCCATGCCGTAACTCACCTGACCGTGCAACATGCGGCTTTGCGCGAAGCTCAGGTACAGCCTGCGCCGCGCGCGGGTGATCGCCACGTACATCAGCCGGCGCTCCTCATCCAGACCGCCGTCCACGTTCTGGCTGTTCTGGTGCGGAAACAAACCCTCTTCCAGGCCGGTGATGAACACCGTGTGAAACTCCAGCCCCTTCGCGGCATGCACCGTCATCAGGTGCAGCGCGTCGTCCTGGTCGCCCGCCTGATGCTCGCCCGCCTCCAGCGAGGCGTGGGTCAGAAAAGAGGTCAGGCTGTCGTCCTCGTTCTCATGCACGAACAGCGTCGCGGCGTTGACGAGTTCGTTCAGGTTTTCCAGCCGCTCTTCGGCTTCGCGCTTTTTGACACCGGTCTCGTTCTGGTAATGCGCAACCAGGCCGCTGTGCTCCAGCACATGGTCGATGATTTCAGGCAAAGGTAGTTCGCGGGTCGCACTGCGCAGCGACTCGATCAGCGCGACGAACGCCGTGATCTTGCTGCCCATCCTTGCAGCCGCGTCGAACAGCGTGCCGCCCCGAGACGGTGGGGCGGAGTCCTCTGGTGCGGGAGGGGCGGCTGGGCGGCTACTCCCGACACCGGCTGGCTGCGCCAGTAACGTGTCGTAGCCGCCGCTATTCATCTTTGCCGCTTCCTGCAACTGCTCGATGCTGCGCGCGCCGATGCCGCGCGTCGGAAAGTTGATGATGCGCAGCAGCGCGTTGTCGTCGCCGGTGTTTTCCATCAGGCGCAGGTAGGCCAGCGCATGCTTGATCTCCTGCCGCTCGAAAAAGCGCAGTCCCCCGTACACGCGATACGACAATCCTGCGGACACCAGCGCATGCTCCAGTACCCGCGACTGCGCGTTGGAGCGGTACAGCAGCGCGATCTCCCTGAGATTGATCCCCTCGGACTTTAACTGCTTGATCTCGTCGACGATAAACCCTGCCTCGTCCACATCCGTTGCCGCCTCGTACACGCGCAGTTGCTCCCCGCCGTTCTCCGCCGTCCACAGGTTTTTGCCGAGGCGGCTGCGGTTATGCTTGATCAGCGCGTTGGCAGCGTCGAGGATGTTGGCGTGCGAGCGGTAGTTCTGTTCCAGCTTGATGACATTTTCGATGTGGAAGTCGCGCAGCAGCTCCTGCATGTTGCCGACGTTCGCGCCGCGGAACGCGTAGATCGACTGGTCGTCGTCGCCCACCGCGAACAGCGAGTTGTTCTTGCCCGCCAGCAGTTTCAGCCAGCGGTATTGCAGCGGGTTGGTGTCCTGAAACTCGTCCACCAGAATATGCCTGAAGCGCTCCTGGTAATGCTCGCGCAATTGCGCATTGCGCGACAGCAATTCGTAGCAGCGCAGCAGCAACTCGGAAAAATCCACCACGCCCTCGCGCTGGCATTGCGCATCGTACTCGGCGAAAATCTCCACCTTGCGCCGCGTGTACGGATCGTAGGCCTCCACTTCGTTTGCGCGCAGCCCCTGCTCCTTGCTGGAGCTGATGAAGTTCTGCACCTCGCGCGGCGGATATTTCTCGTCATCGACATTCATAGCCTTCATCAGCCGCTTGATCGCGGACAACTGGTCGCCGGAATCGAGAATCTGGAAGGCCTGCGGCAAATTCGCCTCGCGGTGATGCGCGCGCAACATGCGGTTGCATAGCCCGTGAAACGTGCCGATCCACATGCCGCGCGTGTTAATCCCTGTCCTGAGCGCTGTCGAAGGGGGCAGCATCGCCGACAGCCGCGTCACCATCTCCTTCGACGCCTTGTTGGTGAACGTCACCGCGAGGACGCCGTGCGGACTCACCGCGCCGGTGTTAATCAGATACGCGATGCGCGTCGTCAGCACGCGCGTCTTGCCGCTGCCCGCCCCGGCGAGAATCAGCGCGGACTGGTGCGGAAGCGTGACGGCGAGTCGTTGTTCGGGATTGAGGCCGGAAAGCAGGGAGGAATTCATCGGCGAATTATCCCACAGGATGGCAGCATGACGTGCCGATCCGCTCAAGACGATTGATGCGGCTTAACAAGAAATAAAAAGTTTCCCGGAGAAACGGGGCTACTCATTGCACAATATTCGCGGATTGGAGCGGTTATTGCGGCGGAGCGAAGTCACCCAATGGCCGAAAACAAAACACAAAACGGCCATCGTCGAAATCCACCGCCAGCGCCCCGCCCCGGTTCAGTGCGTAATCCCAATACCCCCTGGTGGGGCAGCCTACATGGCATTCGCTGGCATGCGCAGGCGATTCCAGATCGCGTTCGCGGTCATACCAGGACAGCAGCATGTTTTCGCCGAGCTGCCCGTCGGCGACCGCCGAGGCGCGCTTGAGAGCTGCGTCAAAGTCGGGTGCTGTTCCGGTTGAGGCGATGCGATGTATCTTCATGAGTCCTCGGCAAGGTTTTGGTTGTTGCAGATCCCGTAAGCACGACGGATGATTTCCCTACACAGCATTCCAGTCCGCAGACCCACCGTGCGAATTCCCTTTAAATCTCGAATTCATGCCCGCGCTGCAACAGCGCCGGCTTGAATTCCGGTATGGCGCCCAGTATTTCGCGAAATGTGTCGCTCTCGCGCCCCGCTTCCAGGTGCACGATGAACAGTTCGACCGGGCGTTGCAGCGAGCGCATTCCCTGCGCCAGCAGGCTGGCGGTCATGTGGCCGGAGCGCGCCGCGATTGCGGCGTTGGCGTTGAGGAAGGTGTTTTCGACCAGCAGGTATTTCAGGTTGGCGATGCGGTTCAGCGCCTGCCAGAAATCTTCGCAGTAGGTGGTGTCGCCGCTGTACACGAGGCTGGCTGCGCCACTGTCGAGCTGGTAGCCGGCGCAGGGCACGGCATGCCGCGCGGGCAGCGCGGTGATTTTCCGGCCATTCAGCTCCACGGTCTCGCCCGGCGCGATCGGCTTGAAGCGGATGCAGGGGCGCTCGGGCGAGGGCAGCACAGAATAGTCCGGCCAGATTTCGCCGTTGAGGATGTTGCGCCGGATGGCGGAAATGGTCTGGGGCAGGGCATAGACGGTGAGCGGCGCATCGCGGAAATTGCCCGCTGCATCGGCCAGCATCGGCAGCATGCAGCAATGGTCGAGGTGGGCATGGGTGAGGAATACGGCGTTGATGGCGATGGCCTGTTGCAGGCTGAGGTCGCCCGCGCCGGTGCCGGCATCGATCAGCAGGTCATCGTCCACCCGGTAGCAGGTGGTGCGCAGGTTGCCGGTGATGCTGCCGTTGCAGCCGAGTACGGTTACGCGCATGGATTTGCCCCTGTGCATGTGGTGCCGTTACGAGCAGCTATCTTATTCCAATTTCAATTTTCGGGTGATGCTGCGACCGGCAAAAAAAAACGGGGAACCGGTTAGAACAGGTTCCCCGCAGTTGCAGCTGCAAAAATCTATGTTTTCCTGCACGCGATCATGTTGTGAATGATCGGCGTAAGGATGATTTCCATCGCATAGCTCATCTTCCCGCCGGGCACCACCAGCGTGTTGGCGCGCGACATGAAGGAGTCGGGAATCATCGTCAGCATGTACGGGAAGTCCACGCCCTTGGGTTTGCTGAAGCGGATCACCACAAAACTTTCGTCCAGTGTCGGGATGTCGCGCGCAATAAACGGGTTGGAAGTGTCCACCGTGGCCACGCGCTGGAAGTTGATGTGGGTGCGCGAAAATTGCGGGGTGACGTATTTGATGTAGTCGGGCATGCGGCGCATGATGGTGTCGACTGTCGCTTCCGCCGTATAGCCGCGCTCGGCTGCATCGCGGTGTATTTTTTGTATCCATTCGAGATTGACCACCGGTACTACGCCGATACCCAGATCCACATATTTCCCGGCATCGACCTTGCCGTCAATAACCAGGCCGTGCAGCCCTTCGTAGAACAACAGGTCGGTTTTTGCCTCGATGTCTTCCCATGGGGTGAATGTGCCCGGCTTCAGGTCGGTCAGCTTGAAATGGCTATTGTGTTTCTCGGCTTCTTCATCGCTATGCACGTAGTAGCGGCGCTTGCAAGTGCCGGTTTCGCCATACTTCTTGAACATTTCCTCGATCTTGTCGAAGTGGTTGGAGCCGGGGCCGAAGTGGCTGAAGGAATTGTTGCCGGCTTTGGCCGCCTCTGCAGCGGCGGCGCGAAACGCCATGCGGTCCAGGCTGTGCAGGCTGTCGCCCTCGACGACCGCAGCCTTGATTCCTTCACGGCGGAAGATGTTTTCAAAGGCCAGTTTAACCGTGGTGGTGCCCGCACCTGAAGAACCGGTGACAGCGATAACGGGGTGCTTGCACGACATGGCGATATCTCCTGAATAATAAGAATAGGGGTTAATTAGGATGTAATTCTATAACAAAGACCACCGCGCGGCCACCGCGCGTGCCGGGCGACATGGACAAATTTCCTGGCGATTCTGTCCGAACCCTTTATAAATAACCGTTTTGCGCCAGCTTGATTCTGGTTTTGGCATCATGCGTTCACTTGCGTGAAGTTTAGTAAAACTGAAATTGGCTTTGAGCGCGGAAAAGGCGATGCCGCTATAATGCCGCACTCAAAAATTCGAACCGTGTACAGCAGAAATATGCAATCCAACTATCATCCGGCCGCCATCGAGAAACAGGCGCAACAACACTGGGAGGATCGCCAGGCGTTTCATGCCACCGAACAATCTGACAAGCCGCAGTCCGACAGGCCAAAATATTACTGCCTGTCGATGTTTCCCTACCCGTCCGGCAAGCTGCATATGGGGCATGTGCGCAACTACACCATCGGCGATGTATTGAGCCGTTACCACCGCATGAAGGGCTACAACGTGATGCAGCCGATGGGCTGGGACGCGTTCGGCCTGCCTGCCGAGAACGCCGCGATGGCGAACAACGTGCCGCCCGCTGCATGGACCTATTCCAATATCGCCTACATGAAGCAGCAGTTGAAGTCGCTGGGGCTGGGCATAGACTGGTCGCGCGAGGTCACCACCTGCAAACCGGACTATTACCGCTGGGAGCAATGGCTTTTTACCCGGCTGTTCAAGAAAGGCATCATCTACAACAAGACCGCCTCGGTGAACTGGGATCCGGTGGACCACACCGTGCTCGCCAACGAGCAGGTCATCGACGGGCGCGGCTGGCGTTCCGGCGCGCTGGTGGAGAAGCGGGATATCCCGATGTATTTCTTCCGCATCACCCAATATGCCGACGAGTTGCTGCAAGGGCTGGACACACTGGATGGCTGGCCGGAGCAGGTCAAGACCATGCAGGCCAACTGGATCGGCAAGAGCTACGGCTGTGAAATAGGATTTAGGATCGAGGGTCGAGTATTGAGCAGCGCCGCATCCGATCCTCAATCCCCGCTCCTCAATCCTGTTCTTAAGGTGTACACCACCCGCGCCGACACCATCATGGGCGTCACCTTCGTTGCCGTCGCCGCCGAGCATCCGCTGGCCGCGCATGCGGCACAAAGCAACAAGAAGCTTGCCGCCTTCATCGAGGAATGCAAGCAAGGCAGCGTGGCCGAGGCGGACATCGCAACGATGGAAAAGAAGGGCATGCCCACGGGCATCACCGTCACCCACCCGCTCACCGGCGAGCAAATCCCGGTGTGGGTCGGCAACTACGTGCTGATGGGCTATGGCGAAGGCGCAGTGATGGCGGTGCCGGCGCATGACGAGCGGGATTTTCATTTCGCCAGGACCTACGGCCTGCCGATCAAACAAGCGATCTCCCCTCGCCCGCAGGCGGGAGAGGGGCTGGGGGTGAGGGACGTATTCACCACCGAAGCCTGGCAGGAATGGTACTCCGACAAGGAGCAGGGTGTCTGCGTGAACTCAGGCAAATACGACGGCCTGAACTACGAACAGGCCGTGGACGCCATCGCCGCCGACCTGAAAGCAAAAGGCCTGGGCGAGAAGAAGGTGCAGTTCCGCCTGCGCGACTGGGGCATTTCGCGCCAGCGCTACTGGGGCTGCCCGATCCCGATCATCCACTGCCCGAGTTGCGGAGATGTGCCGGTGCCGGACGACCAGTTGCCGGTGGTGCTGCCGGAGAACGTGGTGCCGGACGGCGCCGGATCGCCGCTGGCGAAGATGCCGGAATTCTATGAATGCAACTGCCCCAGGTGCGGCGGCAAGGCGCGGCGCGAGACCGACACGATGGATACCTTCGTGGAATCGTCCTGGTATTACGCGCGCTACTCCAGCCCGGATTGCTCCACCGGCATGGTGGACAAGGCCCGCGCGCAACACTGGCTGCCGGTGGATCAATATATCGGCGGCATCGAGCACGCGATCCTGCATCTGCTGTATGCGCGCTTCTTCCACAAGCTGATGCGCGACGAGGGGCTGGTGCAAGGCGACGAGCCTTTTAAAAACCTCCTGACACAGGGCATGGTGGTCGCGCCGACTTTCTATCGCGACGATACCGCAGGCAGGAAACAGTGGATCAATCCGGCAGAAGTGGAACTGGCAACCGATGCGCGCGGGCGTCCGGTCAGCGCAACGCTGCGCGCCGACGGCCAGCCGGTGATCATCGGCGGCACCGAAAAAATGGCCAAGTCCAAGAACAACGGCGTCGATCCTCAGGCCATCATCGACGAATACGGCGCCGATACGGCGCGGCTGTTCATGATGTTCGCCGCGCCGCCGGAGCAGTCGCTGGAATGGTCGGACGCCGGCGTGGAAGGCGCGTTCCGCTTTCTCAAGCGCGTATGGAAGGCCGCCCATGACCATGTCGAACTGGGCGTCGTAACGGCCTACCGGAACGGCGAATTGAGTGCGGCGGCGAAAGCCCTGCGCCTGCAGCTGCATCAGACCATCGCCAAGGTAGACGACGACATGGGGCGGCGCAAAACCTTCAACACGGCCATTGCGGCGAATATGGAACTGCTCAACGCGCTGGCAAAGTTCGACGAGCAGACACCCGTCGCGCGCAGCATAGTGCAGGAAGTGCTGGAAGCCATCGCGCTGATGCTGAACCCCATCGTGCCGCACCTCTGCCAAACTTTGTGGTCCGAACTGCGCCCCGGCAGCGATGCGCTGGATCAGCCTTTTCCCAAGGCCGACCCAGGCGCACTGGTGCAGGATGAAATCGAAATCGTGATCCAGGTGAACGGCAAATTGCGCGGCAACCTGACGGTTGCCAAAACCGCCGAAAAAGCGACGCTGGAACAGTTGGCGCTTGCTCACCCGGCAGTCGAAAAACAACTGGCGGGTGCGGTGCCGAAAAAAATCGTGATCGTGCCGGGCCGCCTGATCAATATCGTTGTGTAGGGGTGGGTCGCAGGGGCGGTTTTTAAACCCGCCCGATGAGTGTTTAACGGGAAGGTTTGAATCCCTCCCCCTACGGACATCACCACCTGCTTTGGGAGAAAATGTGCGTCTTCTTGTATTGTCAATTTCATTGCTGCTGGCCGCCTGCGGCTTTCAGCTGCGCGGACAGGCGGGCATGCCTTTCGATACGTTATATCTGGATGCTGCCAACCCCAATACGCCCTTCATCGGCGAATTGCGCCGCAGCCTGGAAGCCAGCAAGGTGAAACTGGTGAGCACTGCCGAGCAGGCTGATGTGGTGCTTAACATTGTCAGCGAGATTTACGAGAAGCAGATCCTCACGCTGGGCGGCGACGGGCGCGTGAACGAATTCCGGTTGAGCCACCGCGTTTCCCTGCGCGCTTATGACCTCAAGCAACAGGAATGGATACCCGCCGAGGAAATCGCGTTGCGCCGCGACTATTCATATGATGACTCCCGGATTCTTGCCAAGGAGGCCGAGGAAAACCTGCTTAACCAAAGCATGCGTTCGGACATGGTTCAGCAGATCGTGCGCCGCCTCAGCCGCGCCGGAGCGCAGCCGAAATGAATCATTGAGCGACATGAAGATAGTCACCAGCGAAGAACTGCCGCGCCACCTTGCCTCCGGCCTCAAGCCGCTCTATGTAGTGTACGGCGATGCACTGCTGCTGGCGCTCGAGGCGGCAGACAGCATCCGTGCGGCGGCCCGAACTGCCGGGTATTCCGAGCGCGAGACCCTCATCGCCGAACAGCATTTCAAATGGGGTGAATTGCGCAACAGCGCGCAAAGCCTTTCGCTGTTTGCCGAGCGCAAGGTCATTGACCTGCGCATCCCGTCCGGCAAGCCCGGCGCGGAAGGCGGGCAGGCGTTGCAGGACTACGTTGCCAATCTGAGCCCGGACATACTGACGCTGATTTCCCTGCCCAAGATGGACTGGTCCGCCCAGAAGAGCCAGTGGTTCATTGCGTTGCAGCAGCATGGGGTGATGATTCCCACCGACGATATTCCGCGCAGCGCGCTGCCGCGCTGGATATCCGGCCGCATGAAGCGGCAGGAACAGGCCGCCGACGAGGCTACGCTTGAATTTCTCGCCGACCGTTGCGAAGGCAACCTGCTCGCGGCGTTTCAGGAAATCCAGAAGCTCGCGCTGCTGTTCCCGCCCGGACAACTGTCTTTCGAGCAGGTCAAGGATGCGGTAATGGATGTGGCGCGCTACGATATTTTCAAGCTCTCCGAAGCCATGCTGAGCGGCAATGCGGCGCGTTTCTCGCGCATACTCGACGGGCTGCGCGCCGAGGGAACCGCCACCGTGCTGGTGCTGTGGGCAATCAGCGAAGATATCCGCACGCTGGGCAAGGTGCTGCAGGCGGTGCAGCGCGGCGGCAACCTGGGCGATGCGCTGCGCGACATGCGGGTGCGCAGGGACAGGCAGGGAATGATCGAACATGCGGCGCGCCGACTGAAGTTTCCGCACATCGAGCGCGCGCTGCAGCAGGCCGCGCGGCTGGACAAGACCATAAAGGGCCTGCGCCGGGGCGATGTGTGGGACGAATTACTGCAACTGGGATTGCGCTTCGCCAGACGAGAAACCGGTGGCCGGGCACCCTAATGAACGGCATATTATTAGTCGTAACCAATATGCCGGATGCGCAATCTGCGGCTAAACTTGCGCAGCAGATTATCGAAGCGCGTGCCGCCGCCTGCGTGAACCAGCTTGCCCCGTGTGCCTCGACATACCGCTGGCAGGGCAGCATCGAAACCGCTACTGAAGTGCCGCTGCTGATCAAGACCACAAAGGCTGCTTATCCGCGCCTCGAAAAATTGATACGCGAAGGACACCCTTACGAACTTCCCGAAATCATCGCGGTCTCTGTAGATGCCGGTTTGCCCGCTTATCTGGGCTGGGTGTGCAATGAAACTGAAATAAACAAGGAATAACCATGCGTTCTGTCTTGCTGCTGTTGCTCTGTATTATCACTCCCGCTTCAAATGCGGAAGGCTTTCTGGATCGCCTGGGCGGTGCCAAACAGCCGGTCTTTCTGCCGCCGGACCAGGCGTTCGCCCTGGATGTGAGCGTGCGCGATGCGCACACCCTGCAGGCAAATTTCACGATCACCCCGGGATACTATTTATATCGCGACAAAATCAGTTTCACAACAAATGACACTGCAATCAAGGTCGCGTCGGTAAAATTACCCAGGGGGGAAATAAAAAACGACCCCAACTTCGGCGCTACCGAGGTCTTTCATAACTCATTTCAGGCAGAGATCACGCTGGAGCGTGGCGCCACTAACGCCGAAATCATTACGTTGAACGCGAAATATATGGGTTGCAGCGAGCAGGGCTTGTGCTATCCGCCCATCACCCCGACGCTGCGCGTCAGTCTGCCCGACGCAAAAACCGGCCTGCTTGCGCCGCCCGTGATGACTGAAGCGCCACCGCCACCGGCCCAGGCTCCGTTATCGGAAGGCTCGCAAATCGCGCAACTCTTCAAGGGCGGGAATTTCTGGCTGATCATTCCCTTCTTCTTCGGTGCGGGATTATTGCTGGCATTGACCCCGTGCGTGTTCCCGATGATCCCGATTCTGTCCGGCATTATCGTCGGGCGCGGCCACAAGATCACCCACATGCACGCTTTCATGCTGTCGCTGGCTTATGTGCTGGGCATGGCGATCACTTATGCCGCAGTCGGGGTGGCTGCGGGATTTTCCGGCCACCTGCTTTCCAATGCGCTGCAAACACCCTGGGTGCTGGGCAGTTTCTCTGTTGTGTTCGTGCTGCTATCGCTGTCGATGTTCGGTTTTTACGAGTTGCAGTTGCCTTCTGCATTGCAAAGCAAGCTTACCGATACCAGCAACCGCCTGCACGGCGGACATTTGTCCGGCGTGTTCGTGATGGGCGCGCTGTCAGCCATTATCGTGGGGCCGTGCGTGGCCGCGCCGCTGGCCGGGGCGCTGCTGTATATCGGGCAGACGCATGATGCAGTGCTGGGAGGGGTCGCACTGTTTACGCTGGCCATGGGGATGGGCGCGCCGCTGCTGCTGATTGGCGCCTCGGCAGGGGTATTGCTGCCCAAGGCGGGTGCGTGGATGGAAGCGGTGAAGAGCATCTTTGGCGTGCTGCTGCTGGCCCTGGCGATCTGGATTATCCAGCCGCTGCTGCCCATCGGCGTGCAAATGCTGCTGTGGGCCGCGCTGCTGATCTTCTCGGGAATCTATTTGCATGCGCTGGATAGCCTGGTGCACAACGCCAGCGGCTGGCAGAAGCTGGTCAAAGGTATCGGCCTGTTCACCCTGCTGCTGGGAGTGGCTTATCTGGTCGGCGCACTGTCCGGTGCGCCCGACATCCTGCGTCCGCTGGGCAATATTGGGCGTGCCGAAACGCAAGCGCCTGCCACTGCGCATTTTTCCCGCGTCAAGGACATTGCGGAACTCGATCAGCGCATCGCCCAGGCGCGCGGCCAGACTGTATTGCTGGATTTTTACGCCGACTGGTGCGTCTCCTGCAAGGAAATGGAGCGCTTCACCTTTGCCGATGCCGCCGTTCAGGCCAGACTCAAACCGGCCTTGTTGCTGCAGGCCGATGTCACCGCCAACAGCGAAGCCGACCAGGCCCTGCTCAAACGCTTTGGCTTGTACGGCCCGCCCGGGATTTTATTCTTTGATACACAAGGGAAAGAACTGGGCGATTTTCGCGTGGTCGGTTATCAGGATGCAGTCCAGTTTTTAAAAACGCTGCAACAGGTTGGGCTTTAACACTATTTGTTTATCTTCGCTAAAATTCTGGACAAATCACCCTAATTTACGGCAAACTGCGCACATGAAAAACATCCTGGTGCTGCATGGACCCAATCTGAATCTGCTCGGCAGCCGCGAGCCGGATGTTTATGGCCGTGTCACGTTAGACGAAATTAACGCGAGTTTGACGAAATTAACCGAAATGCAGGGCGCAAAATTATCCTGTTTACAGAGCAATGCGGAAGCGGTGCTGGTCGAGCGCATTCAACAGGCAAGAGCCGATGGCACGCAGTTCATCGTTATCAATCCCGCTGCGTTCACCCACACCAGCGTGTCATTGCGCGATGCGCTGGCGGCAGTTTGCCTCCCGTTTATCGAGGTGCATCTTTCCAATGTGTTCGCCCGCGAGGCGTTCCGCAAGGAATCGTTCTTTTCAGATATTGCCATTGGCGTAATCAGTGGCCTGGGCGCGGCGGGTTATGAATTTGCCGTGCAATTCGCACTAAACTATAAAAAACAAGCTTAAGGGAGACTCTAAAAATTCAGAGTTCGCCCAAATGCAAGGCGCGGAAAAAATTTCGCCGCGCCGCATATGTTGGATATGTAAGCAAGAAATTTTTTCCGCAACGCAGCAGTTGGGATGAAATGTGGATTTTTAGAGGTTCCCTAGGAGGTCATCATGGATTTACGCAAACTTAAGACACTTATTGAGTTGGTAGAAAGTTCCGGCATTGCCGAACTGGAAATCAGCGAGGGCGAAGAACGCGTCCGCATCACACGCACCGCCGCATCCGTGATGCAGGCCTATGCGCCTGCGCCGCAACAACCCATCGCCACCGCCGCACCGGCTGCGGAACCCGCCAAACCAGCGGTAGCTGAAGGCCATGTGGTGAAATCGCCGATGGTCGGCACGTTCTACCGCTCGGCTTCGCCGGGATCCAAGGCATTTGTGGACGTCGGCCAATCCGTGAACAGCGGAGACACTCTGTGCATCATCGAGGCAATGAAGCTGCTCAATGAAATCGATGCGGATCAAAGCGGCGTTATCAAGGCTATCCTTGTCGAGAATGGACAACCGGTGGAGTTCGGGCAACCGTTGTTTGTGATCGGTTAATCCTGCAATAGCGCAAAATACGCGCCGCACCCAAGTTCGGAGTCAACACTTATGTTTGAAAAAATCCTGATCGCGAATCGCGGTGAAATTGCATTGCGTATTCAGCGCGCCTGCCGCGAAATGGGCATTAAAACCGTCGTCGTCCATTCCGAGGCGGATGCCGATGCCAAATACGTAAAGCTGGCCGATGAGTCGGTGTGCATCGGCCCGGCACCGTCCAGCCAGAGTTACCTGAGCATTCCTGCCATCATCAGTGCGGCGGAAGTGACCGATGCGCAGGCTATCCACCCCGGCTACGGCTTCCTGTCCGAAAACGCGGATTTTTCCGAGCGCTGCGAAAAATCCGGCTTCGTGTTCATCGGCCCGCGCGCCGAAACCATCCGCCTGATGGGCGACAAGGTCAGCGCCAAGATTGCGATGAAGAAAGCCGGCGTGCCCTGTGTGCCCGGTGTGGAAGGCGCGTTGCCCGACAATCCCGCCGAGATCATCAAGATCGCGCGCACCATCGGCTACCCGGTCATCATCAAGGCCTCCGGTGGCGGGGGAGGGCGCGGGATGCGCGTGGTGCATACCGAAGCTGCCTTGCTGAACGCGGTCACGATGACGAAGACCGAAGCACAGGCTGCTTTCAATAATCCCATGGTGTACATGGAAAAATTCCTGGAAAACCCGCGCCACATCGAATTTCAGGTGCTGTCCGACCAGCATGGCAACGCGGTTTATCTGGGCGAGCGCGACTGCTCAATGCAGCGCCGCCACCAAAAGATCATCGAGGAAGCGCCCGCTCCATTGCTCAATTCGCGCCTGCGCAACAAGATCGGCGAACGCTGCGCCGAAGCCTGCCGCAAGATCGGTTATCGCGGCGCGGGCACGTTCGAATTCCTGTTCGAGAACGACGAGTTTTACTTCATCGAAATGAATACCCGCGTCCAGGTGGAACACCCGGTCACCGAAATGATTACCGGCATCGACATCGTGCAGCAGCAGATTCGCATTGCCGCCAATGAGAAGCTGGCCTTCAAGCAGCGCGACATTCAATTCAGGGGGCATGCCATCGAATGCCGCATCAACGCCGAGCATCCGTACAAATTTATTCCATCACCCGGGCGTATCACCACCTGGCATCCGCCCGGCGGCCCGGGCATACGCGTGGATTCGCACGTGTACGCAAACTATTTTGTGCCGCCCCATTACGACTCGATGATCGGCAAGATCATTGCCTACGGCGATACTCGCGAGCAGGCCATGGCGCGGATGCGCACCGCATTGTCCGAAATGGCGGTCGAGGGCATCGAGACCAACCTCGCGCTGCATCGCGAATTGCTGCAGGACGCAGCTTTCATGCGCGGCGGCACCAACATTCATTACCTGGAAGAGCGGCTCGCCGAACGCACCAAGGACAAGTAATGCCGTGGCTGACCCTCGTCGTTGACACCGACGCCCAACACGCCGAAGCGCTGAGCGACGCGCTGCTGGAACTCGGCGCTCTGTCGGTGGACCTGCTGGATGCCGATGCCGGCACGCCGGACGAGCAGGCGATCTTTGGCGAACCGGGTGAGCCGCCGCCCGGCGTGTGGCAGCACAACCGCGTCAGCGCGCTGTTCGACGCTGACCGGGACGTACCGGCCATCCTGCGCCAGGCCGCCGGCAGCATCGGCCTCGAACAAATCCCCGAACACCGCATCGAAACGCTTGCCGACAACGACTGGGTGCGCCTCACGCAATCGCAATTCGAGCCGATCCGGATTTCGGCGCGGCTGTGGATCGTGCCGACCTGGCACACCCCCAGCGACCCGGAAGCGATCAACATCGTGCTCGACCCCGGCCTCGCATTCGGCACCGGCAGCCATCCCACCACGCGCCTTTGCCTGCGCTGGCTCGATAACAACCTGCAGGGCGGCGAAAGCGTGCTGGATTACGGCTGCGGTTCCGGCATCCTCGCCATCGCCGCGCTGAAGCTGGGGGCTGCACACGCCGTCGGCATTGATGTAGACTCGCAGGCGGTGATTTCCAGCCGCGACAATGCCGCCGCAAACCGGGTCGGGAACGTGCAGTTTTATCTGCCCGACAATGCGCCACCGGCAACCTATGACCTGGTCGTGGCGAACATTCTGACCAACCCGCTGCGTATGCTCGCACCGTTGCTGGCCAATGCGACGCGTCCCGGCGGGCAAATCGTATTGTCCGGCATACTCGAGGAACAGGCGCCAGACATGATGAATATCTACCAACAATGGTTCGACCTGAACGCCCCGATTTTCGAGGACGGCTGGGCGTGCCTGTCAGGACGCAGACGATAGATGCCCGGAACAACGCATTGCCCATTTTGCAAAACACGCTTCAAAATTGCCGAAGAGCAATTGGAGACACATCTCGGCATGGTGCGTTGCGGGCATTGCCTGCAAACCTTCGACGCACGCCCCGGCTTTGTTCCGGACCAGCCCAGCCCGCAACTCGAGTTGCCGATGATGGATGCAGAACTGCCGATACTGGATGCTCAGGTCTCGACCACCTCCTTCGGCCTGCCCGTACTGCAACCCATGACGCTGGCAGAGCAGGTCGCTATCGTCGAAGACGAGGGCATCGGCGAGTACCAACCAAAATACCGCTCATGGCCGTGGGCAATTGCCGCCTTGTCATTGACCATGTTGCTGGTAGCGCAATCCGCCTATTTTTTCCGCGTGGAACTCGCCGCCCGCATACCCGGCTTGAAACCCGCACTTGTCGGCTACTGCCGGATACTGAAATGCACCGTGCCGCTGCCGCAAAAAACCGGACTGATAACAATAGAATCATCAGAGCTCGAGGCCGATCCCAAACATGAAAACCAGATCAACCTGAATGCGCTGCTGCGCAACCGCGCCCCCTACTCACAAACCTTCCCCAGTCTGGAACTCACACTCAACGACAGCCAGGATAAACCGCTGGCGCGCCGCCTATTCCGTCCGGCGGAGTATTTGCCGCCGCAGGAAAACGAAGCAGCCGGCATGCTGCCCAACCACGAACTCAACCTCAGGCTGCACCTCAATATCGGCGATCTCAGGCCGGTCGGTTACCGCCTTGCGGTCTTCTACCCGGGCACCTGAATTGCTGAACGGTTTGCCGGATGCGCAATGCAATTTGAAAGCCCGGGTCATTTCCGGCATAATTCCCCCCGCCGTTTAAAGACCAATGGGAGAGCGTGTCAGCCAGTTTCATCACGGGCTGTGACACCGCCGAAGGCGCAACACCCGCAACCGCTCAGGCACAAGGACTATTGGCACAGGCAAATCTGGAGAGCGTTGGATTATCCAACCACCGAAGGGGCAGGCAACGCGAGTTGCAATCTCTCAGGTACCGAGGACAGATGGGGCGCAGCAGATTTCTGCTGCGCCTTTTTTCATTTTTGGAAAGCCAACATGACGTTAAAACAGACTCCGCTCAACGCAGCACACCGCGCGATGGGCGCAAAAATGGTCGATTTCGGCGGTTGGGATATGCCGGTGAACTACGGTTCGCAGATCGACGAACATCATCAGGTACGCAATGATTGCGGCATGTTCGACGTGTGCCACATGCGCGTGGTGGATGCGAAGGGCGAGGGCATACGCGCTTTTCTGCGCTACCTGCTGGCGAACAATGCCGGCAAGCTGACGCTGCCCGGCAAGGCACTCTATTCCGCCATGCTGCGTCCGGACGGCGGCGTGATCGACGACCTCATCATCTACTTCATGAGCGAGCAGTGGTTCCGCATCGTCGTGAATGCGGGTACCGCGGACAAGGACATCGCGTGGATGAAGCAGCAGGCCGCAGAATTCACAAGGCATCTCCCGTCGGGAGATGCGGCGGTTGCCCTTTCTCCCGCAAGCGGGGGAAAGTTGGATAGGGGGAATACGCCCATCACCATCACCTCGCGCGACGACCTGGCGATGGTTGCCGTGCAGGGCCCGAATGCGCGCGCCAAGGTGTGGCAGGTGCTGCCGCAAACCAGGGCAGCTACCGAAGGCCTGCAGAACTTCCAGGCTGCGGATTGCGGCGAATACTTCGTGGCGCGCACCGGCTATACCGGCGAAGACGGTTTCGAGGTGATGCTGCCCAAGGAGAAAGTCGAGGAATTCTGGTACGCACTGAACAAGGCGGGTGTGAAACCCATCGGTCTCGGCGCGCGCGACACGCTGCGCCTCGAAGCCGGCATGAACCTGTACGGACAGGACATGGACGAGAGCGTTGGCCCGCTGGAATCCGGCCTGGCGTGGACGGTGGACCTGAAGAGCGAACGCGATTTCATCGGCAAGGCCGCGCTGCTCGCCAGTCCGACGGTGCGCAAACTGGTCGGGCTGGTGCTGCTGGATCGCGGCGTGCTGCGCGGCCACCAGAAGGTGCACACCGCGCACGGCGAAGGCGAAATCACCAGCGGCAGCTTCTCGCCCACCTTGGAGAAATCCATCGCACTGGCGCGCGTGCCGAAAGACGTGCAAATTGGCGATACGGTGCAAGTGGCGATCCGCGATAAAATGCTGGCGGCGAAAGTGGTGAAGTATCCGTTCGCGCGCAAGGGCAAAGCAGTGTGAGCCTGTAGCTCGCAGCGGGTAGCCTGTAGCTTCTGAGGCCGCGCGCAAAGCGCGCACAGCATTAGCTTCCAGCTACCCGCTACGAGCTACAGGCTGTAATCGAATTACCATAAGGAGATTCAAATGAGCAACCCAGCAAACCTGAAATACACCGCCTCCCACGAATGGATCAGGAGCGAAGCCGACGGCACCATCAGCATCGGCATCACCCAGCACGCGCAGGAGCTGCTGGGCGACATGGTATTTGTCGAAAACCCGGCGGTCGGCCGCAAGCTCAAGGCCAAGGAAGAATGCGCGGTAGTGGAATCGGTAAAAGCCGCAGCCGACGTGTACGCGCCGGTTGCCGGTGAAGTGACGGCGGTGAACAGCGAACTCGACAGCGCCCCGGAAAAAATCAATGCCGATCCGTATGCCGCATGGATGTTCAAAATGAAGCCGGCCAGCGCGGCGGATGTGGCCGCGCTGATGGATGCGGCGGCGTACCAGGCCGTTGTCGACAGCGAAGCCCACTAAATCAGGACCGAGGATTGAGGATCGAGGAGCGAGGGAAAACCGCTTTTCGATCCTAGATCCTCGATCCTCAATCCTGAGGATCGACATGCCCTTCATTCCCCACACCGAGCAGGACATCAAGGCCATGCTCGCCAGCATCGGCGCGAAAAATATTGACGCGCTGTTCGATGAAATTCCCGCCGCGCTGAAAAGCGGCAAGCTCACTGCCGTCGGCGACGGGCTGAACGAGATGCAGGTGTCGCGCCTGATGCGCGAGCGTGCCGCACAGGATAGCCAGCCGCTCAACTTCATCGGCGCGGGCGCCTACGAGCACCACATCCCCGCCGCGGTCTGGGAGATCGCCACGCGTGGCGAGTATTACACCGCCTACACGCCGTATCAGGCCGAGGCCAGCCAGGGCACGCTGCAAACGCTGTACGAATACCAGACGATGATCGCTTCGCTGACCGGCATGGATGCGTCCAACGCCAGCCTGTACGACGGCGCGTCCGGTTTGGCTGAGGCGATTCTGATGGCGGTGCGCGCGCACAAGACGTCGCGGCACGTACTGTTGCCCGCCACCGTCAGCCCGCTGTACCGCAGCGTGGCGCGCAGCATCGTCAGGCTGCAGAACATCGAACTGGTGGAAATTCCGTTCGACATTGCGACCGGCACGATAGACTTCAAGGCACTGGAACAATATGCAGGAGCCGATATCGCCGCAATGGTCATTCCGCAGCCGAATTTTTTTGGCGCGCTGGAAGATGTCGACGCGCTGACCGATTGGGCGCATGCGCAAAATATGCTGGCCATCGCACTGGTGAATCCGCTGACACTGGCCTTGCTGAAAGCGCCGGGCAATTGGGGCAGCCCTCTCCCCAACCCTCTCCCGCTAGCGGGAGAGGGGGCAAACGAATCGCTGCGCGAATCCAATATCAGGGGGGCGGACATCGCGGTCGGCGACGGACAGCCGCTCGGCGCGCCGCTGTCCAGCGGCGGCCCGTATTTCGGTTTCATGTGCTGCAAGCAGGCGCTGGTGCGCCAGATGCCGGGACGCATCATCGGCCGCACCGTCGATCTGGACGGCAAACAGGGCTTCACGCTGACGCTGCAGGCGCGCGAGCAACACATCCGCCGCGCCAAGGCAACATCAAATATTTGCAGCAACCAGGGATTGATGGTGACGGCGGCGACCATCCACATGGCACTGCTCGGCGCGGACGGGTTGCGCCGTGCCGCCGCAGCATCGCATGGCAACACGCAATCGCTGGCGGCGCTGGCCTGCGGCGTGCCCGGCGTGAAACGCTTGTTCAGTGCGCCGCATTTTCACGAGGTCGTGCTGCGTCTGCCCAAATCATCTGCTGCGGTATTGGCCGGCATGGCCGAGCAGGGCGTATCGGGCGGCATCGATCTGCAGCCGTACTACCCGCAACTGGGGAATGCGATTCTGGTTTGCGCCACTGAAACCAAAACCGAAGAAGATTTGCAACGCTATGTGGCGGCGTTACGCCACGTCCTTCAGGGTTAAGAGGCATTCGACTGGGAGAACAAGATGAAAAATGACGACAAGAAACTAGGCACGACACTCGGCGGAACACCGGTGCAACTGTACGGCGACTTTCCGAAAGTCGGACAGACCGCGCCGGCCTTCTCGCTGGTGGGCAAGGATTTAAAGGATGTCACGCTGGAAAGTTTCGGCGACAAGCGCAAGGTGCTGAACATCGTTCCCAGCCTGGACACGGCGACCTGCGCAGCTTCCGAGCGCCGCTTCAACCAGATTGCCGGCGGCCTGGCCAATACCGTGGTGATAACCGTCTCCGCCGATTTGCCGTTCGCGATGGCGCGTTTTTGCGCCAGCGAAGGGCTGGACAATGTGACCAACCTTTCCGCAATGCGCGGCCGCGAGTTCATGCGCAACTACGGCGTGAAGATCGCCGACGGCCCGCTGGCCGGACTGATGGCACGCGCCGTGATCGTGCTGGATAGCAAGAATGTGGTGCGCTATACCGAACTGGTCAGCGAGATCAAGAACGAACCCAACTACGATGCGGCGCTGGCCGCGCTGCAATAACCCAACCCCTCCCGGCCTCCCCTTGTCAGGGGAGGGGCGCCACTTCCCCCTGACAAGGGGGATTGAGGGGGTTGATATTGATATGAAAGAGTTACATCCATGCTGATTTTTGAACGCTCCCATCCCGGCCGCCGCAACGCGGCACAAGCCCCGCATCACGCCGCAGCAGCCGGCGGCCCTTCGACCGGGCTCAGGACAGGCATCCCGGCCGCGCTGCTGCGCCAGGACCGGCCGCTGCTGCCGGAAGCTTCGGAAATGGACGTGGTGCGCCACTACACCCGGCTGTCGCAGAAGAATTTTTCGATCGACACGCACTTCTACCCGCTCGGCTCCTGCACGATGAAATACAACCCGCGCGCCTGCAACACGCTGGCGATGTTGCCGAACTTTCTGGCGCGCCATCCGCTCGCGCCCGAATCCACCGGGCAGGGCGTGCTGGCCTGTCTGTACGACTTGCAGGAAATATTAAAAGACGTGACCGGCATGGCCGGCGTGAGCCTGATGCCGATGGCCGGAGCGCAGGGCGAATTTGCCGGCATCGCGATGATCCGCGCCTATCACGATATGCGCGGCGACACGGCGCGCAGCGAGATCATCGTGCCGGATGCGGCGCACGGCACCAACCCGGCGACCGCGGTGATGTGCGGCTACACCGTGAAGGAGATTCCGACCGGCGCGAACGGAGACGTCGACCTGGACGCGCTGCGCGCCGCCACCGGCCCGCAGACCGCCGGGTTGATGCTGACCAACCCGTCCACGCTGGGCGTGTTCGAGAAGCGCATCACCGACATCCAGAAGGTCATCCACGACGCGGGCGGCCTGCTGTATTACGACGGCGCGAACCTGAATGCGATCCTCGGCAAGGTCAAGCCCGGCGACATGGGCTTCGACGTGATCCACATGAACCTGCACAAGACCTTCTCGACGCCGCACGGCGGCGGCGGGCCGGGCGCGGGCGCGGTGGGTGTGGCGCAACGCCTGCTGCCGTTCCTGCCGCTGCCGGTAGTCGCAAAACTCCCCTCGCCCGCAGGCGGGGAGAGCGCAGCGAGGGGGGCGAAGCCGGCTGGGGGTGAGGGTATCAACAACGAAGTATTTCGTTACTTAACAGAAAAAGACCTGCCGCAATCCATCGGCCACCTGTCCGCCTTCAGCGGCAACATCGGCATCCTGCTGCGCGCCTATGTGTATGCGCGCATGCTGGGCGCGGAAGGCATGCACCGCGTCGCCGAGTTCGCCACGCTCAACGCCAACTACCTGATGGCGGAACTGTACAAGGCGGGTTTCACCGTCGCCTTCCCACAACGCCGCGCCAGCCACGAGTTCATCATCTCGATGAAGCCGCTCAAGGATGCCACCGGCATCTCCGCGATGGACGTGGCCAAGCGCCTGCTGGACAAGGGCTATCATCCCCCCACCACCTACTTCCCGATGCTGGTGCCGGAATGCCTGCTGATCGAGCCGACCGAAACCGAATCGAAGGAGACGCTGGATGGCTTCGTCGCCGCGCTGAAGGAAATCCGCGACGAGGCGCATGCCACGCCGGAACTGGTGAAGGGCGCACCGCACACGATGCCGGTGCGGCGCCTCGATGATGTGAAAGCAGCCCGCGAACTGGACCTGACATGGAAAACCCCCACAAGCACCGCCCCGGTTTAACGCACGGCTGGCGCGCCGCGGGCATCGCGCTGCAGGGCTTGCGCGCCGCGTGGCAACACGAGGATGCGTTTCGCCAGGAAGTTGTTCTCGCGGCGATTGCGATTCCCGCCGCGCTGCTGCTGCCGGTTGCGCCGCTCGGCAAAGTCATGATGATCGCCAGCATCCTGCTGGTGCTGATCGTCGAACTGCTCAACTCCGCACTCGAAGCGGCGGTTGATTACGTCTCGCTGGATCACCACCCGGTCGCCAAGCGCGCCAAGGACATCGCCAGCGCCGCGGTGTTTCTGAGCATCGTGAATGTGCTGGTGGTGTGGGGGTTGGTTATCTACTCCAGCATGTCCTGATCCAGGACACTCCCGGATTCCGCTGCGCTTCATCCGGGCTTCTTGCTTTGTACATACCCTGGTAGAAGGATGCGGTGATAACCGCATCGTTCGCGATCGATGCGGTTCGTGCCTCACCGCATCTACGGCGCTCCCACAAGGAGATGTAGGGCGGGTCACACCCGCCGAAAACCCGTTAAATGACATGCACACATGGCGGGTGTGACCCGCAAACCGGCGGGTGTGACCCGCCCTACGGTGTTATTCCAAAGTTTGGATCAGCCAGCATTCAGTCCTTTAACCGGCACACCATCAGATGATAGGTCTTGTAACGCTCGAAGGTTTCCTTGCTGCGATTGACGGCAAAATATTTGTAGAGATGTAGGGCGGGTCACACCCGCCGTAAAACCCGTCAGATGACGTGCACACATGGCGGGTGTGACCCGCAAACCGGCGGGTGTGACCCGCCCTACGGCGCTATTCCAAAGTTTGGGTCAGCCAGCATTCAGCCCTTCAACCGGCACACCATCAGATGATAGGTTTTGTAACGCTCGAAGGTTTCCTTGCTGCGATTGCCGGCGAAATATTTGTAGTTCGCCTTGTCGAGTTTTTTGCGTAACAGCTTCTTCGCGATCCAGGTCAATTTCGGGTAGTTGTCGCCCAGGTATTTGTCGAGCGTCAGTCCCACCGGCCTGATGGTGTTGAGCAGCAGGTCATTGACCAGTTGCAGGTTGGGGCTGACGCGCGCGGTGATATCCTCGTCGCGGATCAGTTCAAACGGCGTCGTCTTGATCTTCCGGTAAAACTCCGCCATCGGGTGCCCGCCGCCGAAGCTGCCATCGCCGGGGCCGCCATCGCCGTGGTGCGCAGTTTTGAAAAAATCGCAAATCACCAGATGCCCGCCGGGCTTGAGGATTTTCTGCAACAGCGCGAACGATGCATCCATCGAGATGTACTGGAAGCTCTCGCTGAACAGGGCCACATCATATTGATGTGCATTCTCGTCGACGGGGAAGTCTTCAAAGCGGCATTCGAACAGGCGGCTTTGTTTGCCGGGGTGCTGCTCCTGATGCTTGCGCACCAGTTTTGCCAGGCTTGCGGAAGGAACGAGGCCGTCGGCCAGATAGCCGCGCTCAAGCATCTGGCCGAGCACGTGGCCGGTGCCGCAGCCGATGTCCAGTACGCGCACCGGGCCGGGTTGCGGCGGCGGCAGGGCTCCAATCAGGAAATCCGTGTAACGCTGCTGCGCCGTATCCAGGTTGCCGAGCTTCAATTCGAGATCGGCATCCCACAGCCCGTAATGCAAATCTTCTACACCCAATATTTGTTGCGTGAGCACCAGACCCAGTTCGCGGCTGTGCATTTTCTCTTTGGTCAAAGCAGTATCCCGAGTAGCACGACATGTCGTCCCCGGCATTATATATTCGCTTTAAATTATCAGGAACTTTGTCTTTCGCTACTGGGCAGGTGCATGCAGATGCACGCACCGGGACTCACATCCAGTTGATTTCCTGCGCGGTCTTGCTGCCGATCAGCGCGTCGTCCAGGCTCGGCGGAGTCTCCGCTTCAAACCGCGACAGCGGCGTGCGCCCTGCCATGATTTCGGCGTAGCGTTGCGGCAGCAGCGGCGAGGAATCGGGATTGGCGTAGCCGTCCGGATAAAGCGGCTGGTTCGTGGCGGGATCGTACTTGTCGGTGGCGCCCAGCGTATGCAGGAATTCATGGGCGATGACCACGTTGTTCTGGTTTGCCATATCGTGACTGGCAAAGAGATTGACCCGCCCGATCAGGCCTTTTTGCAGGCCGGTGGAATGAGCCAGCCGTTTGCTTTGCGCCGGATCATAATAAAGCAGAAATATTTTGACCTGCGGGCCGGGGCCGACCGTGTCGGTGTTGCGCTGAGTCCACCAGCGCATTTGCAGGCTCCAGATGATCGCATCCAGCGCACTTCCGTTGCGCGGCGGCGCGGGAGGCTGGGCATCGATTCTGCCGCCCAGCCGGACATCGACGGAAGCGTTGGCGGAACGGCCATAACGTGCCGCCTCATCGCGCATGAAGGCCTCGACGGGCTTGAAATCCTTCACGGTCAGACTGCGCAGATAATCCGCCGCAATCGTGCTGCCGTCGCCGTTGATCAGATAGATATTGACCGGCAGCATGTGCTTCCATTCGACCGAACGCGACTTGGCGCGCCAGGCGCCGAGCGCAACGCCGGCGAGGATCAGCAGCAG
Source organism: Gallionellales bacterium RIFCSPLOWO2_02_FULL_57_47 (assembly GCA_001801175.1). Classification (GTDB taxonomy): domain Bacteria; phylum Pseudomonadota; class Gammaproteobacteria; order Burkholderiales; family Gallionellaceae; genus Gallionella. The sequence goes on from MGWZ01000022.1 coordinate 90,358, forward strand.
TATGATGATACGGATGGTTTTGAACATGGACCCTGAAACCCCTGCAAAAATTTTTCGATAAACAGTTAGAAAAGCAGTACGCCTGCCTTTGAATTACAATATCGCCATTATAGCCAGGCCAATTCACCCAGCCGGAATTTAACCTTGCAGCAACTTACCCTCATCCGCCCCGACGATTGGCACCTCCATCTGCGCGACGGCGCGCTGATGCAATCGGTGCTGCCGGATACCGCGCGGCAATTCGCCCGCGCCATCGTGATGCCCAACCTCAGGCCGCCGGTTACCACTGCCGCACAGGCGCAGGCTTACCGCGCGCGCATCCTCGCCGCGCTGCCGGCAGGCGCGAAGTTCGAGCCGCTGATGACGCTATACCTCACCGACAACACCGCTGCGCAGGAAATCCGGCGCGCCAGGGAAAGCGGCGCGGTGCATGCGGTCAAGCTGTATCCGGCGGGAGCGACCACCAACTCCGATGCGGGCGTGACGGACATCCGCAAGGCATATCCGGCGCTGGAAGAGATGCAGCGCTGCGGGATGCCGCTGCTGGTGCACGGCGAAGTCACCGACCCGGCAGTGGACATATTCGACCGCGAGGCGGTGTTCATCGAGCGCGTGATGCTTCCGCTGCTGCGCGACCTGCCGCAACTGCGCGTGGTATTCGAGCACATCACCACGCGCGATGCGGTGCAGTTCGTGACGGACGCGCCGGACAACATCGCCGCGACCATCACCGTGCATCACCTGCTGTACAACCGCAACGCGCTGTTCGGCGGCGGACTGCGCCCGCATTACTTCTGCCTGCCGGTACTGAAGCGCGAGGCACACCGCGAGGCCCTGGGCAAGGCGGCCGTCAGCGGCAACAAAAAATTCTTCCTCGGCACCGACAGCGCGCCGCACGCGCAGCACACCAAGGAAACGGCCTGCGGCTGCGCCGGCATCTACACCGCTCACGCCGCCCTCGAACTGTATGCCGAAGCGTTCGAGCAGCTTGGCGCGCTGGACAAACTGGAAGGCTTTGCCAGTTTTTACGGCGCGGACTATTACCGCCTGCCGCGCAACACCGGCACGATCACGCTGCGCAAGGAAAGCTGGCAGGCGCCGGACAGTCTCGCATTCGGCGAGCACCGCCTGGTGCCGTTGCGCGCCGGGGAGACGATTGCATGGAAGATGGCTGGCTGACATGAATGGAACAGAAACACCCGGCGAGATTTATCGCGCCAAGATCAATCTGGAAACCGCTCAAATCGCGTGGAAAGAGTTGCAGCGATTCTTTGCCGGCGGCAAGGCGTTGATGGTTTCAGCCGATCTGGATCTGGTCGAAGTCGCATTCCAGATATCCGAGGATAACGCCGCGCAGGTGCAGCAATGGATGGTCGCGGGCAAGCTGGCCAAGGTTACGGATCAGCAGGCCGCTTCATGGTTCGAAGCGGACGCGATGGTGTGGGCGGTCGTGGTCAGCCCCTGGGTGCTGGTGCAGTATTCGGGCCGCCTGCAATAGCCGCTTCGCATTGCCTGAACAGCAACAGACCGGAAGTTGATATAGAATCCGGAACGGAATCAATCGGCAATTAACCGGGGATGTATCCATGAAGCAACTTAAATCTATTCTGATTGGCCTGGTGATCGGCGCACTCATCGGCCTGGCGCTGGGCGTCAACATCGGCCGTGAAAAACCGCTGTTCTCCAACCCGTTTGCAGAAGAATCGCTGGCCGACCGGGTCAAGCGTCTGGGCAGCGAAACGCTGGAACAGGGCGGCAAGGCGCTGGAGCAAGGCGGCAAGGCACTGGAAAAGAAAGCGCAATCATTGCAGGGCAAGTAATTTCAGGCGGCCTCCGGAAAAAAGCCGCATTTGTGATTTTCCCGCGAAGCCCCGCCAGGGAACAAGCGGGACTAAGAAGCCGGCTTCGCATTACATCGAAAACGAATATCGCTACTTGTTGTTCTTCATCGCCGCTTCAATCTGCCGGCACATGGTCTTCAGTATCTTGATGCGCGCGAAGTATTTGTCGTTGGCTTCCACCAGTGTCCACGGCGCGATCTCGGTGCTGGTTCGGTCAACCATATCGCACACGGCGTGCTCGTACTCATCCCATTTTTTGCGGTTGCGCCAGTCTTCTTCGGTGATCTTGAAGCGCTTGAAGCCGATTTTTTCGCGCGCCTTGAAGCGTCTGAGCTGCTCATCCTTGCTGATTGAAAGCCAGAATTTGACCACCACGATCTTGTGCCGCACCAGTTGCGCCTCGAAGTCGTTGATCTCGCTGTAGGCGCGCATCCAGTCGGTTTCCGAGCAGAATCCCTCAACGCGTTCGACCAGTACACGGCCATACCAGGAACGGTCGAATATCGTTACCCGGCCGCGACGCGGAATGTGCCGCCAGAAACGCCACAGGTAGGGCTGTGCCCGTTCTTCCTCGGTGGGGGCGGCAACCGGGATAATGTTGTAATAGCGCGCATCCAGCGCGCTGGTGATGCGGCGGATCGCGCCGCCTTTTCCGGCAGCATCATTGCCTTCGAACATCGCAATTACGGTGATGTCCTTGAACTTGGGGCTGCGCGTCAACAGCGCGAGCTTGCCCTGGTATTTCTCCAGCTCGGCCTGAAAATCCTTCTTGTCAATTTTCTGGCTGAGGTCCAGCGTCTTCAGGATATCCAGCTTGTCGATCGAAGGCAGCGGTGGCGGCGCGGAAACCTCCGTTGTTTTCTTGCCGGCTTCATCCAGGCGCTTGCGGACGGCGTCAAGAATAACCTTGCCCACGGTCAGGCTGCGGTAGCGCGCGTCAAAGCCCTCAACGATGGTCCACGGCGCCTCGGCCGTGCTGGTGTGGCGGATCACGCTTTCATTCACGGCCTGGAATTTGTCGTACAGCTTGTAATGCTCCCAGTCGCGTTCGGTGACGCGCCAGCGGGTTTTCGGGTCCTTCTCGAGGATTTTCAGGCGTTTCTCCTGCTTCTCCTTGGATAGATGCATCCAGAACTTGAGGATCAGCGCACCTTCATCGACCAGCATCGTTTCCAGTCGTCTGGCGCGCTCCAGGCTCTGGTCGAGATCGGCCGTCTTGGTGCGGCCAGCCACCCGGTTGAGTATCGGCCAGGTGTACCAGGAGCCGAGAAAGACGCCGATCCTGCCCTTGGGCGGCAGTTCGCGCCAGAACCGCCACATCATCGGGCGATCCAGTTCCTCATCCGATGGCTCGCCCATGCCGTGGGTCTGGATAAAGCGCGGATCCATCCATTCGTTGAGCAGGTTGACGGTTTCGCCCCGCCCCGCGCCATCCGCGCCGCTGACCAGAATAATGACCGGAAATTTCGCCAGCTTTGCCAGGTCTATCTGCGCTTCCAGCAGGGCTTCGCGCAACGGCGGCACTTCCTTTTCGTAAGTTTCCTTGTCTATCTTGTGGCCGAGCTCGGCTGATTCAAACATGATGTTCTCCCGTTTACAAAAAATGGCCTTAGAAGCTGTCCTAAAAATTCGCGAGGAGGGATGGATGCAAGGCGCACGGAACGCAGAAACCGGAATGTACAGAAAGTACATGAGGATTTCGAGTACCGCGCAACGCCGCAGACACCCTCCGCAGCAATTTTGAAGACAGCTTCTTACAGAAAGTCCGGTGTAATAACCAAACGCAATGTGATCTGTGCCGATCCTTCTCGCTCGCGCCGGCTGAACCACCACAGCGCGCCTTTTTTTATGCTTAACGCATAATCATTGCAGCCCAGCAATTGTGCGGCGACTTCACCCAGAGTCGGTTGGTGCCCGACCACCAGCACCGTGCCGCCCGCATCCGGCCAGCGCGCCGCCTGCAGCACGGCTTGTGCGGAAGCTCCGGGCGCAATGGTGGGCGCAAGGGTGAAATGCCTGGTGTACGCCGCAACAGTTTGTTGCGCGCGGGTCGCCGGGCTGACCAGAATGCGGTGTTCCTCAGGAAGATGCTGGCGCAGAAAGACAGCGACCTTCTCCGCTTGCTTGATGCCCTTTGCGGTGAGCTCGCGCGAGTGGTCGGGCGCGCCATCCTCCGCTTCAGCATGCCGCCACAGAATCAGTTCCACACTACCCTCCAAATATTACAATTCGCATGACAGAATATACCGTATACACTGTTACTACTACTTTAATCCGAAGGGAATGACATGACAACCACCCCAGCAAAAAAAGCGCCCGCGAAAAAAACTGCCGTGAAGAAAGCGACTGCCGCTGCAAAACCGGCTGCGAAGGAGCCGGTCAAAATGCAGACTGTTCTGGTACCGAAACAAACTGAAAAGAAAGTGAAAAAAAATCACAAAGAGAAAGTGGTGCGCGACAGCTTTACGATGCCGCAACGCGAGTACCAGAAGATTGCCGAGATAAAAGCAACCTGCCTGGAAGCCGGACTGCACGTTAAGAAAAGCGAAATTTTGCGCGCCGGATTAAAGGCATTGGGCGGAATGAATGCAGCGCAATTGAAGCAGTCGTTAGGCAAGCTGGAAAAAATAAAGACCGGGCGCCCGAAGAAACACTAATCTTACTGTGTCACAAAGCGCTGAAGGGCGCATTGCGGCGTTAAAATCAGGCTCAAAATGCTCATTTACTATATGTAAACTCCGCTTTTTCGCCTGATTTTGCCTTGCGCTGCATCCCTTGATCGCTTTGTGACACAGTAAGACTAAGCAAACGCTGATCAAATCGTCATTGCGAGCGAAGCGTGGCAATCCAGTTTTTTGATATCAACCGAACTTCTGGATTGCCACGCTTCGCTCGCAATGACAATCAAATCGGCAATGCACTAAGGACTGTTTGAACTCGTTTTCTCCGGCGAACCGGCGAGCTGCCTGAGCAATTCGTCCTGGGCACACTTCCGCGTCGCACGGTGCGGGCGCTTGCGCCGGTAATGCCCCTCGCTATCCATATCCCAAGCCTGGCTGTTGTCCTGCAGATAAACCTTCAGCCCCTCGTCAATCACGCGCTTCTTGAGCTTCCTGTCGAGCACCGGGAAACACACCTCGATGCGCCGGAAGAAATTCCTGTCCATCCAGTCCGCGCTGGCGAGATACACGTCATGCTTCAAGTCGTTGCGAAAATAGAAGATGCGCGTGTGTTCCAGAAAACGCCCGATGATCGAACGCACCCGGATATTTTCCGACAAGCCCTTCACGCCGGGACGCAGTGCGCATACGCCGCGCACAATCAACTCCACCTTCACTCCCGCATTGGACGCTTCATAAAGCGCGCTGATGGTTTCCGGTTCCAGCAGCGCGTTCATCTTGGCGATGATATGCGCGCGCTTGCCCGCCTTGGCGAGACGGATTTCATTCTGGATGGCGCGCAATACTTCAACGTGCAGCGAGAACGGTGACTGCCACAGGTGGTGCAGCTTGCGCGCCTTGCCCAGACTGGTGAGCTGGCCGAACACCTCGTTCACATCCGCGCACACTTCCTCATTGCAGGTGAACAGGCCGAAGTCGGTGTAGAGCCGCGCGGTGCGCGGGTGGTAATTGCCGGTGCCGAGATGCACATAGCGGCGCAGCTTGCCGTCCTCGCGGCGCACCACCATCAGCATCTTCGCGTGGGTCTTGTGCCCGACCACGCCGTACACCACATGCGCGCCCACCTGTTCGAGGCGGGTGGCCCAGTTGATGTTGGCCTCCTCGTCGAAGCGCGCCAGCAATTCCACCACCACCGTCACTTCCTTGCCGCGCTGTGCCGCGCCGATCAACGCTTCCATCAAAGCCGAATCGGCGCCGGTGCGGTACACGGTCTGCTTGATCGCGACCACGCCCGGGTCGCTGGTGGCCTGCAGGATAAAATCGATTACCGGCTTGAAGGATTGGAAAGGATGGTGCAGCAGAATGTCGCCCTTGCGGATCGCCTTGAACACGTCCGCGCCCTTTTTCTGGATCACCAGCGGCACGCCGGGCACGAAATCGGGAAACTTCAGGTCGTCGCGCGCCACCAGGTTGGGGATCTCCATCAGGCGCACCAGATTCACCGGGCCCTGCACGCGATACAGATCCTCCGGCGCAAGGTTGAATTCCTTGAGCAACAATTCGGCAATTTGCGGCGAGCAATTGTCGGCGACCTCGAGGCGCACCGCATCGCCGAAGTGGCGTTGCGGCAACTCGCCCTGCAGGCTGAGGCGCAGGTTTTTCATTTCCTCCTCGTCCACGAACAGGTTGCTGTTGCGCGTCACGCGGAACTGGTAACAGCCGAGCACTTCCATGCCGGAAAACAGTTCGCCGACATGCGCGTGCAGAATCGAGGAAAGGAACACGAAGCCGTGCGCGCAGCCGCTGATTTCCGGCGGCATCGGGATGGTGCGCGGCAATACGCGCGGAGCCTGCACGATGGCGCGCGCCGAATTGCGCCCGAAGGCATCCTTGCCTTGCAGCTCGACGGCAAAATTCAGGCTTTTGTTGAGCACGCGCGGGAAGGGATGCGCCGGATCGAGACCGATCGGGGTCAGCACCGGTATTACTTCGCGGAAAAAATAATCTTTTACCCAGGCTTGCTGCGTCTCGTTCCACTGGGTGCGGCGCAAAAACCTGACGCCCTGCCCGGCAAGTGCGGGAATCACGTCTGCGTTGAACAACTGGTATTGCCGCTCGATCAGCTGGTGTGCCTGCTCGCATACCAGCTTGAGCGTCTGCTTCGCAGTCATGCCGTCTGCACCGGCAGCGATGCCGCCCAGCTTGATCTGCTCCTTCAGCCCCGCCACGCGTATCTCGAAGAACTCATCGAGATTGCTGCTGACGATGCACAGGTACTTCAACCGCTCGAGCAACGGAATAGCCGCGTCCTCAGCCTGCGCCAGCACCCGCCGGTTGAACTCGAGTTGGCCGAGTTCCCGGTTCAGGAATTGCTGCGGGACGAATTTTTTAGCCAAGGCAGGGGGCCGTCATTTCTTGGGCGGCACATAACCCGGCGGCATCTCGACCACGTCGCCAAAGAAATAATTCTCCATCTGTATGGCGAGATATTTGCGCGCCTGCGGGTCGGCGAGATTGAGGCGGTTTTCATTCACCAGCATCGTCTGAAACCTGATCCAGCCCTGCCAGGCCTCCTTGGAAACATTTTCAAAAATCCGCTGGCCCAGCGGACCGGGATACATCGGACGATCCAGCCCTTCCGCTTCGCGTCCCAGTTTTACGCAATGCACCATTCTTGCCATGTCGTGAATCTCCGTGTGAATGATTGTGTGCCGTAATTATGACACTAACGTGAAACCCGCGCCGCAGGCAATCTTTCGCATGTATCAACCCATGTAAAGATGCAATCCCCCGATGGGAAAGAGGCCGCAACCCGAACGGGTGCGGCGTTTTGCCGCGCGGCAAAATGCCGCATTTTCTATCAGGGACATTGCGCCGATAATTGCCGCGCATTTTTCAATAACCAGAGGGAAAACAACCATGCAGTTCAAGCGTATAGCAGTCTGTGTCGCGCTGGCGTTTGCGCCAAGCGCGTTTGCGGAAGAAGCAACCGAGGCGACCTTGCCCGATGTCGAGGTGATCGGAAAGAAAATCCAGCCGCTGCCTGCCTTGAGCGATTCGGCTCTCGGTGGAGCCAACATTACCCGCCAGCGCGCATCCACCAGCGACACGGCAAAAATGCTTGACGGGCAACCGGGGGTCAGCCTTTATGGCGCCGGCGGTGTTTCCAGCCTGCCGGTGATTCATGGCATGGCGGATGACCGTGTGCGCGTCAAAGTGGATGGCATGGACCTGATCTCCGCCTGCGGAAACCATATGAACCCGCCGCTCTCCTACATAGATCCCTCCAATGTCGGCAGCGTCAAGGTATTTGCCGGCATCGCGCCGGTCAGTGTCGGCGGCGACAGCATCGGCGGCACAATCCAGGTTGCTTCCCACGCGCCGGAGTTTGCGGCAGCCGGAGAGACACTGGTCAAGGGGCAAATCGGGACCTATTTCCGCAGCAACGGCAATGCGACCACCGAGAATCTTTCGGCAACGGTTGCAGGCGAAAAGCTGAGCGTGAAGTATAGCGGCTCGAGTGCGCAGTCCGAAGATTACAAGGCGGGAAGCAACTTCAAGACTTCGACGGCGACCAACAACAATGGCGGTACCTTGCCGCTCGACGTGGTTGGGTCATCCATGTACAAATCGACGAACCAGGCGCTTGATTTTGCGTTGCGCCAGGAAAACCATCTGGTCGAACTGAAGGTGGGCAGGCAGGATATCCCGTATCAGGGATTCCCCAACCAGCGCATGGACATGACCGGCAACGACAGCAAGCAGATCAATCTGCGCTACACCGGGCAATATCAATGGGGCGCACTGGAGGCTCGCGCCTATAACGAAAAGACGCGCCACGTAATGCAGTTTTACGATGACAAACGGTTCTGGTACGTACCCAATTCCACCGCAAGCGCGCCATGTTCGCCCATCGGCCCCACATGCGCTGCAGGCATGCCGATGGATACCGAAGGAAAAACCACCGGCACACTGGTCAAGGCGGACATACTGCTTTCGGAACGCGATATTCTCAGGGTGGGCGGCGAGGTTCAGAATTACACCCTGAACGACTGGTGGGATCCATCCGGCGGAGGAATGTGGCCGAATACCTTCTGGAACATCAATAACGGCAAACGCGACCGCCTCGCTTTCTTCGGCGAATGGGAAGCGCGCTGGAACCCGCAATGGGTCAGCCAGTTAGGTGTGCGCAGGGAAGAGGTCAAGATGAATACCGGCACGGTGCAGGGCTATAGCACCAATGGGACCTATCTGGCTGAAGCGACCGCCTTCAATGCCAGAGACCGCCAGCGCACCGATTCGAACTGGGACCTGACCGCGCTGGCCCGCTTCACGCCGGACAATACGCAGGCATTCGAGGCAGGTTATGCCCAGAAGACAAGATCGCCCAACCTCTATGAGCGTTATACCTGGTCAACCGGCGGAATGGCGATGCGCATGATCAACTTCGCCGGCGACGGAAACGGCTATTACGGGGATCCCGATTTGAAGCCGGAAGTGGCGCATACCTTCAGCGCGACAGCCGACTGGCATGATGCCGCCGAGGAACAATGGGGGATGAAAATCACGCCTTACTACACCAAAGTTCAAAACTACATCGATGCCGTCCGCTGCAGCACAACAAACTGTATAGGCTCAAACGCAAATAACCTGAACCGGACAGTTACCACGGGGTTTGTCTACCTTCGATTCGCCAACCAGGATGCCCGCCTCTACGGCGTGGATATGTCCGGCCACTTCCCGCTGGCGCAAACCGGCGATTACGGCAGCTTCACGGCGAAGGGCGTCTTGAACTATGTCAACGGCAAGAATGAGACGACTGGCGACAATCTCTACAACATCATGCCGCTGAACGCGAAGCTGGCGGTGATCCAGAAGGCGGGCAACTGGACCAACACCATTGAGGCGCAGCTGGTTGACGCCAAGCAGAACATCTCGCAAGTCCGCAACGAGCTCAAGACCAGCGGCTATGGTCTGCTCAACCTGCGCATGAGTTATGAAGTCAAACAGACTCAATTTGATATTGGCATAGAGAACGTCTTGAACAGGTTCTACAACCATCCGCTGGGTGGAGCCTACACCGGACAGGGCACGACCATGTCGGGAACCGGGGTCGCCTGGGGCACTCCCGTCCCAGGCATGGGCCGCTCGCTATATGCCGGGGCAACACTGAAGTTCTAAAGTCACAGCGCAAATAAAAAGCCGCCGGAAACCCCCGGCGGCTTTTTTATCGGTGACGCAATTGTGTGACCCATCGTAGGGCGGGTCACACCCGCCAAATCAACCCAGCCCCGTAGGGCGGGTCACACCCGCCAAATCAACCCAGCCCCCGCAAGGCGGGTCACACCCGCCAAATCAACCCAGCCCCCGTAGGACGGGTCACACCCGCCAAATCAACCCAGCCCCCGTAGGGCGGGTCACACCCGCCGATTCAACCCATCCCCCGCAGGGCGGGTCACACCCGCCAATTCAACCCAGCTCCCGTAGGGCGGGTCACACCCGCCGATTCAACCCAGCCCCGTAGGGCGGGTCCCACCCGCCGATTCAACAGCCCAACCTACCCCACCGACCAATTCACCACCCCGCTATACGCCGTCCCCAGCACCACCACCCCGAACACGATGCGATACCACGCAAACACCGTGAAATCATGATGGCTGATATAGCGCAGCAGCCAGCGCACACACAGGAACGCGCTGACGAACGAAGCGACCGAACCCGCGATAAAAATCCCCAGGTCATCCGCAAGAAACTGGTCGCGGTATTTCACCAGCTCATAAACCGTCGCGGCGGTCAGCGTCGGCACGGCAAGGAAAAACGAAAACTCGGTAGCCGCCTTGCGCGACAAGCCGAAAAACAATCCCCCGATAATCGTCGCGCCGGAACGCGACGTCCCGGGAATCAGCGCCATCGCCTGCGCCAGCCCCATCTTCAGCGCGTCCCGCCAGTGCATGTCGTCCACCGATTCGACGGTGATCCTGTGATCGCGCTTCTCCGCCCACAAAATAAAAATGCCGCCGATGATGAAAGCCAGCGCCACCGGAACCGGCGAAAACAAATGCGCCTTGATCGCCTTGCCGAACAGCAGGCCCAGAATCGCCAACGGTAAAAAAGCGATGAACAGATTGGCGGTGAAGCGCTGCGCGGCCTCCTGCTTCCGCAACAAACCGCCGACCACCGATCCCAGCCTGGCGCGATACTCCCAGCACACCGCCAGAATCGCCGCAAACTGAATCACGATCTCGAACACCTTGCCGCGCTCGTTGTTGAAGTCGAGCAGATCGCCCGCCAGAATCAGGTGGCCGGTGCTGGAGATGGGAAGGAATTCGGTGAGGCCTTCGACGATGCCGAGAATGGCGGCTTTAAGCAGCAGAATGGTATCCATGGTGTTCCTGAACGTATATTTTTATTATACCCGCGCATTGCGTGCCGCTCCTTGATAGCGTGTTGCCTCACGTAAAAAGCTGAGTGAAACCTGATTCGTTGCCTCACCTAAAAAGCTGAGTCAAATTGCACGGTTTTC
>MGWZ01000023.1 GCA_001801175.1 Gallionellales bacterium RIFCSPLOWO2_02_FULL_57_47
CGATTCAGAGTGTCGCAGATGGACTCCTGTAAATGTCAAACTTCTACTGCCACCCCGGCATAGCCGGGGGATTTCCTATGTTGGGTTAAGTGCGCCCCATCGCACCCGATTGCAGCACAAAGGGCTCCAGGCAATTGAACAGACATGCGGGCGCGAACTTGTCGTTTCCGTTGAACTATTGAAAACACATTGAGTCAGTGACTGCGTCTTTCCTGCTCATGTATACTGATTTGATGCGTACAATTTTCTGCACCCTGTTTTGTCTCTGGAGCGGCTTGCTTGCTGCCGCAGAGACTTCCGATCCGTTTGGCACCGAGGCGATGCTGCCGCTCAAGCCTGCGCTGCGCCCGGACGGCGCAGTTGGCGATCCGTGCGGCGCACAACCGCTGAATCACGCGCTCAATCTTCTGGAAGTAGTCAACCTCGCGTTGTGCAACAACCCGCAAACCCGCGAAGCATGGGCGAATTCGCGCGCCCAGGCAGCGCAGGTCGGCGTGAGCAAGGCGGGTTATCTGCCCGGCGCAGCCGTGAGCGCCTCCGCTGCCCGCAATTTGACGGGAAGCAATGCAGGCGAAGATCAGCGCAGCATCAGCCTGGGCATTTCCTATCTGTTATACGATTTCGGCTCGCGCTCCGCCAATCTGGAAAATGCGCGCCAGTTGCTCGTTGCCGCAAGTGCGACCCAGGACAGCAGGGTTCAATCGGTTTTTCTTGCCGCAGTGCAGGCGTTTTATCAGGTGCAGGCGACGATTGGCGCGCTGGATGCCGCGCTCGAATCGGAGCGCGCCGCGAAGGAGAGTTTTGCCGCTGCCGAAGCCCGTTATAACGCCGGAAGCGCAACGCCTGCCGACAAGCTGCAGGCGCAGACCGCCTATTCCCAGGCCACGCTGAACCGCATCACCGCCGAAGGCAGCGTGAAAAACGCGCAAGGCACGCTGGCAAACATCATCGGGCTGGATGCCAACCGGAATGTGCCGTTGGCAACCGCCAATACAACGGCAATGCCGGATAATTTCGAGGGCGACATCAATTCGCTGATTGAGGAGGCGCGCCGTCGCCGCCCGGATTTGCAGGCCTCCGCCGCGCAGGTGAAGGCTGCGGAGGCCAGCGCCGACGCGGCTCGCGCAGCGGGCAGGCCATCCATCTCGCTGACCGCTTCCGCGAACCAGAACAGCATCTCCGGCATTAACCAGAACAACTCTGTGTTCGGCGTCAATCTGAGCGTGCCGCTTTTTTCCGGCTACGCCACAACCTATCGCGTGCGCGCCGCCGAAGCGCAGGCGGATGCCAGGAATGCCCAGCTTGAGCAGTTGCGTTTGCAGGTGGCGCTGGATGTCTGGACGTCCTACCAGAATCTCACCACTGCGACGCAGTCGCTGCGCTCCAGTGCCGATTTGCTGAACAGCGCTGAACAATCGGAACGCGTCGTGCTGGGCCGTTACAAGGCAGGCGTGGGCAGTATGCTGGATGTGCTGAATGCGCAAAGCGCTCTGGCCAGCGCGCGACAGCAACGCATTCAGTCCACGTTTAACTGGAACACCAGCCGCGCCGCACTGGCGCAGGCGATGGGCAGCCTGGATGCCGGTTTGCTGCAAACCTTGTCGGATGCCGGTGGCCTGCAATCCGGCAACTATCCACCGCAGAAATCCCGGAAATGAAAAACCTGTTCCGTACTCAGCTTGCGTTGATCGTCGTTTCCGTTGCTGTCATCGGCGCGGGCATCGTTGCTTATTGGCAGCTCTACATGACCGCACCGCTGCAATACCGCTCGCAAACCGTGGAAAAAGGCGACATCAGCCAGACCGTCTCGGCCAACGGCACGATCAATCCGGTGACGCTGGTGAATGTGGGCACACAGGTGTCTGGCACGGTAAAGAAACTCTATGTGGACTTCAACAGCAAGGTGGATAAGGGCCAGATTCTGCTGGAACTCGATGATGCCCTGCTTTCCGCGCAACAAAAGCAGAGCATGGCCAATGTGCAGAACGCCGAAGCCTCGCTGGAACTGGCGACTGCCAATGAAGCGCGCATGCGCAGCCTGTTCGCCCAGGAATATGTCTCGCGCCAGGAGCTGGATAGCGCGGTGCAGGCGAAGAAATCCGCCGAGGCGCAATTGAAATTGGCGCAGGCGACAGTGGAAAAAGATCGCGCCAATCTCGCCTACTCGGTGATCCGTTCGCCGGTGTCGGGCGTGGTGGTCGATCGCTCGGTGGATGTTGGCCAGACCGTTGCCGCCAGTTTGCAGACCCCGACGCTGTTCAAGATCGCGCAGGATTTGTCCAAGATGCAGATCGATTCAAATTTCGCCGAGGCGGATATCGGCGGCATCCGCGTTGGCCAGGCTGTGCGCTTTACCGTGGACGCGTTTGCGGAGCGCCGCTTTCAGGGCGAAGTCAAACAGATACGGCTAAACCCGACCACGGTATCGAACGTGGTCACCTACGACGTGGTGATCAATGTAGACAACCCCGAACAGATTTTATTGCCCGGCATGACCGCTTATGTGAACATCGCCGTGGCCGAACGCAAGGATGTATTGCTGGTCCCCAATGCCGCGCTGCGTTTCAAGCCCGCCAATGCCGAAAAGCAGAAACCTGCAGCCAATCAAGGCCCGGTGTCCAGCCAGAAGAACGACGCCCAAAAGAATAATGCGCAGAGCGGCGACCGCCCCGGCGACACATCGGGTGGCGCCAAACCCATAGACGAAATGCGTTTGCCCGGGCACCTGCGTGACGGATTTTCCGGCAAGGTGTATGTGCTGGAAAAAGGCGTATTGAAGCCGGTCAGCGTGTCGTTCGGCATCACCGACAACCGCAACACCGAAATCATCGGCGGAGAGCTCAAGTCGGGCGACCAGGTCGTGATCGGCGAAGCGCAAACGGCGGACAAACCGTCAGGATCGAGCGGCAGGCCGCCGATGAGAATGTTCTGATGGGAACCATGGGCGACCCGGTTATCCGCATCGAAGGCCTGCACAAGTCCTATGAAACATCTGCCGGGCCATTTCCTGCATTGAAGAATGTCAGCCTCGACATCGCTGCCGGCGAGTTCGTCGCGATCATGGGCCCGTCCGGTTCCGGCAAATCCACCTTCATGAATCTCCTCGGTTGCCTCGACAAACCCAGTGCCGGGCGTTACGTACTGGATGGCCGCGACGTTGCCGAACTGAGGAAGGATGAACTGGCATCATTGCGCAATCACACCATCGGCTTCGTGTTTCAGGGCTTCAACCTGTTGCCGCGCATGACGCTGCTGGAAAACGTGGCTCTGCCGCTGATCTACAGCGGCTTGGGGCGCGACGAGCGCCAGCTGCGCGCGCACGACCTGCTCGACAAGGTCGGGCTGGAAGGCTACGCGGGCTCCATGCCCAACAAGATTTCCGGAGGGCAACAGCAGCGCGTGGCGATTGCGCGCGCCCTGGTTAATCGCCCTCGCCTGCTGCTGGCCGACGAGCCTACCGGCAACCTGGACAGCAAGACCAGTGAAGAAATCATGTCGCTGTTCGAAGAGCTGAACCGCGAGGGCATCACCATCGTGCTGGTGACCCACGAGGCGGACATTGCGCATCACGCCAAGCGCCAGGTGAGATTCCACGATGGGCACATCGTCAGCGACCAGGCTACTATTCATCATGATCCCATTACTGGGAGCGCGGGCATCCTGCCCGCTTGCGGGCAGGATGCCCGCGCTCCATGATATTCGCGATGCTCGGTGAAGCCTGGCGCGCGATGGGTGCTAACCGGCTGCGCACGATGCTCACGATGCTCGGCATGGTGATCGGCGTCGGCGCAGTGGTGCTGATGATGGCCATCGGGCAAGGCGCGCAATATGCAATCAAACAGTCCATTGCCGCGATGGGCAGCAACCTGTTCGTGCTGCTTGCCGGACACACGCAGACGAGCGGCGCGCGTTCCGGCAGCGGCGGCGCTCATACGCTGACGGTCGGCGATGCCGATGCGATCGCCGAACTGCCCGGCGTGCAGGCCGTCGCGCCGATACATCCCGGCAGCGCGCAAATCGTGTACGGGCCGAACAACTGGAACACCTCCATCATCGGCACCACCCCGAGCTATCTGGAAGCACGTTCATGGCCGGTGATTTCCGGGTCTGCTTTCAGCGACTCGGACGTGCGCTCGGCCACGCGCGTAGCACTGATCGGCAGGACTGCCGCGGAAAATCTGTTCGGCGATGAAGATCCGGTCGGCAAGACCTTCCGCATCCGGCAAAGCCCGTTTGTCATCCTCGGAACCTTGGCAGCCAAAGGCCAGGGCATGGATGGGCGCGACCAGGATGACACCATCCTCATTCCGCTGACCACCGCGCAGCGACAGGTGTTCGGCAGCCAATTCCCGGGAACGGTGCGCATGATCATGGTGCAGACCGCTACCCAGGAAATCATGCCCGCAGTGGAACAATCCATGACCGAACTGCTGCGCCAGCGGCACCGGATACGCGAAGGCATGGACAACGATTTTTTCCTGCGCAATCTCACCGCCGCAGCGGACTCCGCCGCAGAAAGCACGCGCATCATGTCGCTGCTGCTTGGCGCGATCGCGTCGGTTTCGCTGCTGGTGGGCGGTATCGGTATCATGAATATCATGCTGGTTTCGGTAACCGAGCGCACCCGCGAGATCGGCATCCGCATGGCGATCGGCGCGCGCGAACGCGACATCCTGCTGCAATTCCTGCTGGAAGCCATCATCATATCGGTGGCCGGCTGCTTCATCGGCCTGCTGTTGGGCATCGGCGGCGCGCTGCTGGCAGAGGAAATTACCGGCACCATGGTTATCATCTCGGCCAGCTCGGTCGTCGTGGCATTCAGCGTCGCGGCGACGGTGGGCATCTTCTTCGGTTTTTATCCGGCGCTCAAAGCGGCGCAGCTTGATCCGATAGAGGCTTTGCGCTACCAGTAATTCTATCTAAACAATACAAATTGTAGGTCGGGCTCTGCCCGACGTGTCTTTAATTCATACGGCGGGCGCAGCCCGCCCTACAATAAACATACAATTGCGCATCAATAAAAAAATACAGATTCAGGAAAGGTTTTTTTAAATGGAAGTCATGTCACAAACAAAACCGTTGGCGCGCGCCATGCGGCGCACAGGGATTGCGCTGGCCGCCATTGTGCTTGTTGCGCTGGCCGTCTGGTTCTGGCGCGCCGGCAGCTCCGCAGCCAAGCCCGGGGGAACGGACGCAGTCCGGGTGATAAGCGCGGCAACGGCACAAACCGATGTATCGGTCAGGCTCACGGCCAACGGCACGGTGTCGGCGCTGCAAACCGTTGACGTGCGCCCGCAGATCAGTGCCACAATCAAGGCGGTGCATATCAGGGAAGGGCAGTTCGTGCGCAAGGGCGACCGGATGTTCACGCTTGATGCCCGCACCGAAGACGCCAATCTCGGCAAGGCCGAAGCGCAGGTGGTCAAGGACCGCGCCGACCTGATGAATAACGAACGGAATCTGGAACGCCTGCGCGAGTTGTTCAAGCAGGAGTATATCTCGCGCGCCGAGTTTGAAACTGCGCAAAACCAGGTGGATATCTCGCGCGGCCAGCTTGCAGTCGATCTGGCTTCCCTGGAGGCAAGCCGCGTGACCCGCAGTTTCAGCGAGATCACCGCGCCGATTTCCGGGCGCACCGGCGCCGTTGCCGTCTACCCGGGAAGCCTGGTGCAGCCGAACGGTGCCGCGCTGGCGAGTATCACGCAGATCGATCCGATCAACGTCAGCTTTACGTTGCCTGAACGCGAGCTTGCGGATTTACAGCGGGCGTTTGCCAAGGGAGAAGTGCCTGTCAGCGCGAAGCCGGATTTGCCCGGCCAGCCTGCACTCCAGGGTCGTCTGGTCTTTATCGACAATTCAGTGGATGCAGCAAGCGGCACGATTCGTCTCAAGGCGGAATTTCCCAATTCCGGCCATCGCCTCTGGCCGGGCATGTTCGTCACGGTATCATTATCGCCAAGCACATTGACAGGCGCTCTTACGGTACCGGTGCAGGCGGTGCAGACCGGGCCGGAAAATAAATTTGTTTACGTGGTCGGCAGCGACCTCAAGGCGGAATCCCGGCCGGTCACGGTGCGCCTGGTCCAGGATGGTTTCGCCGTGATCGAGGGCGTCGCACCGGGTACGCGTGTCGTCGTGGAAGGGGCGCAGAATCTCAGGCCGGGCAGCGTGGTTTCAGAAGACAGCGAACAGAGCACAGAAGACAGACAAAGCATAAACGGCGCGAAGCTCGACAGCGCGGGCAAACAATGAACCTCTCCGAGCTGTGTATCCGGCGCCCGGTCATGACGGTGCTGCTGTCGGCCTCCGCAGTGGTGGCGGGCATCCTTGCCTACGGCAGCATCCCCATAGCCGCATTGCCGAGTTACGACACTCCCACGATCTCGGTCACTGCATCGCTGCCCGGCGCCAGCCCGGAAACCATGGCCTCTTCGGTAGCCACGCAACTCGAGCGCCAGTTTTCCACGATCTCCGGCCTGGCGGTAATCAGTTCGACGAGCACGCTGGGCAATGCGTCGATCACACTGGAATTCGACCAGGACCGCAATATCGACAGCGCCGCCATCGACGTGCAGGCGGCTTTACTGCGCGCGCAACGTTCGCTGCCGACGGAAATGACCACGCCGCCTTCCTATCAAAAGATCAATCCCGCCGACGCGCCCATCATCTTTCTCTCCCTGACATCGCCCTCGATGCCGCTGTCGGATTTGAACAGCTTTGCCAGCAACCTTATTTCGCCGACGCTTTCCACCCTTCCCGGCGTGGCGCAGGTCAACATCAACGGGCAGAAAAAATATGCCGTCAGGGTGCGCGTCAGGCCGGAGTCGCTCACGGCACGGAATCTGACTGTCGACGACATCGCCAACGCGCTGCGCAGCGCCAACGCCAATTCACCGGTCGGCACGCTCGACGGCCCGCGCCAGACACTCATCATCCAGGCCAATCGCCAGCTTGGCGATGCCGCAGCCTTCGCCAACCTGATTGTGGCAACCGCTCCCGGCGGCAACCCGGTGCGGCTCTCCGATGTCGCGGTGGTCGAGGACAGCGTGGAATCAGTCAAGACGGCCAGCTGGGCCAACGGCGAACGAGCGATCACGCTTTCGGTGCAGCGCCAGCCGGGCGCCAACACCGTCGCGACGGTGGATGCGATCAAGGCGGCGATGCCCGGACTCATTGCCCAGATGCCGTCGTCCGTGCAACTCAAGCTGCGCAACGACCGCTCGGCGTCGATCCGCAATGCGATTCACGATGTGCAGGTCACGCTGGCAATCACCGTCGCCCTGGTCGTGCTGGTGATGTTCCTGTTCCTGCGCAAGGCTTCCGCCACGTTCATACCGGCGCTGTCGCTGCCGATTTCGCTGCTGGGCACGGTGGCGCTGATGAGCGCCTTTGGCTACAGCCTTGACAACATTTCGCTGCTCGCCATTACCCTTGCGGTCGGTTTGGTCGTGGATGACGCCATCGTGGTGCTCGAAAACATCGTGCGCCATGTCGAGAAAGGCACGCCGCCGCTGCAGGCCGCGCTGCAAGGATCGAAGGAGGTGAGTTTTACGATCATTTCCATTTCAGTTTCACTGGTCGCGGTGTTCATCCCGATCTTCTTCATGCCCGGCGTGATCGGGCTGCTGTTCCATGAATTCGCTGTAGTGGTGGGGGTCGCCGTGCTGGTGTCGGCCGTGGTTTCGCTCACGCTGATCCCGATGCTGGCCAGCCGGTATCTGGCGCAGCATGAAACCGCCCAGAATAGAACAGTAGATCGCGGCCTGAAATGGACAGCATGGTTTGAACGCGGATTCACCAGGCTACTGGAATCCTACGAACGCGCGCTCGACTGGTCATTGCAACGCAGCCGCATCGTGCTTGGCATCGCGGTCGGCACGCTGGTGGTTACCGTCGCACTGTTCATGGCATTGCCCAAGGGTTTCTTTCCCAACGAAGATGTCGGTCTGGCACTGATCACA
This sequence comes from Gallionellales bacterium RIFCSPLOWO2_02_FULL_57_47, assembly GCA_001801175.1. Lineage (GTDB taxonomy): Bacteria > Pseudomonadota > Gammaproteobacteria > Burkholderiales > Gallionellaceae > Gallionella. The sequence goes on from MGWZ01000023.1 coordinate 7,962, forward strand.
GTGGAGGCGGTCGAGGACATTTCCTTCCCGGCCATGGCCGAATTGCTGCAGCGCACCGGTGACGTGATCCGCGCCAATCCTGCCGTTGATACGCTTATTGTCAACGCCAGCGGCAGCAACAGCGGGCGCCTGTTCATGACTCTCAAACCGCGCAGCGAGCGTCCGCCCATCGACAGGGTGGCCGAACAGCTGCGCGGCGACGTGCGTGCCATCCCGGGCGTCAACGTCTACATCAACCCCATCCAGAACCTCAGGCTCGGCGGCCGTCTCAGCAAGAGCCGCTATCAGTACGTGATGCGCAGCGTGCGCGCCGAAGAACTGCGCACCGCGTCCGACAGCCTGATGTCACGCATGCGCGAGGAAGCGATCTTCCGCGATGTCACCAGCGACTCGCAACTGAAAGGCTTGCAGGCGCGCCTCAATATCAACCGCGACAAGGCCAACCTGCTGGGTGTGCAGATCGGCGATATCCGCTCCGCGCTCTACAGCGCTTTTGGCGAGCGCCAGGTTTCGACGATCTACACTTCCAGCGACAGCTATCAGGTCATCATGCAGGTCGCCGCAGAAGACCGCGCCGACGAAACCGCGTTCGGAAAGATACATGTGCGCGCCAGGAACGGCACCCTGGTTTCGCTATCCAGCGTTGCAACCGTGGAACGCGAAGTCGGCCCAATCTCGATCAATCACGCGGGGCAGCTGGTGGCGGTGACGGTTTCATTCAACCTTGCCCCCGGCGCGTCACTGGGCGACGCATCCCGGCGCATCGAGCAATTCAGGCGTGAACTCAATATGCCGGTGAGCATACTCACCAGCTACGGCGGCGACGCCGCGGCATTCCAGTCCTCGCAGACCAGCCAGATGGTGCTGATCGCCGCCGCACTGCTGGTGATCTATGTGCTGCTTGGCGTGCTGTACGAGAGTTATATCCACCCGATCACGATCCTTTCCGGGCTGCCGTCGGCTGCGGTTGGCGCGCTGGCGATGCTGTGGCTGTTCAACATGGATCTTTCGATCATCGCGATGATCGGCATCCTGATGCTGATCGGCATCGTCAAGAAGAATGCCATCATGATGATCGACTTTGCGCTTGATGCGCAGCGCAACGGCATGGCGCCGCATGAGGCGATTCGCACCGCGTGCCTGCTGCGTTTTCGCCCGATCATGATGACCACTTCGGCGGCGCTGATGGGGGCAATGCCTATCGCCATTGGCATGGGCGCGGGCGCAGAGCTGCGCCAGCCGCTGGGTCTCGCTGTAGTCGGGGGATTGCTGTTCTCGCAGGTGATCACGCTTTTTATCACACCGGTGATCTACCTCTATCTCGATCGTTTTTCAGGCAGCGGACCGCTGAAACTGGCAGGCGACAACTGAAGTGCCGCAGGATGCGGTGAGGCACGAACCGCATCATTCGCCGACCCGAACGCCGCTCGCAACACGTCCTTGCGGTCAACGAGCAGGCTGTTTCCCTTGCGTTGCGCGAGGTTTACCGTGAAGAACCAGCTTGCTCCGGGAACATGGGGCGGTATTTGGTCATGAAGGCTCTGCTTTGTTGTACAGGTTACGCGAGCGATGCGGTTCGTGCCTCACCGCATCCTACCGGGATCGAATATAGCCACAAAAAGGACATAACGTACCATTTTGTATTGCGCTGCCAGTGACTGTACTAAAACGGGCTAGGTGCCGTAACGTGTTTCCACGCGTATGCCGATTTCTTTGAGCATTGGAATGGGCAAAGTGCCGCCGGCACAGACGATGACGACATCGCTGGGAATTTCCATTGGATGCCCGTTATGATCCATCAGGACTCGCTCTTTTTCAATTTGGAGCACTTTTGATTTCATCAGGACTTTAATCCGGCCATTCTGTTCCGCTGCCTTGATGCGTTCGCGGTTTTTCGGCTTTGCGCCCGCGAAGACTTCACTGCGGTGAGCGAGCGTCACTGTCGTACCCGGTTCTTCGGCCAGAGAAAGCGCCGCCTCGAGCGCGGAATCGCCGCCACCGACAACCAGTGCATGTTTGCCCTGATACTGGCTCGGCTCTACCAGGCGATAGCATACTTTCGCCATCTCCTCTCCGGGGACGTCCAGCTTGCGGGGCGTGCCGCGCCGTCCAATGGCGAGCAGCACGCTCCCGGCTGTGTATTGCCCTTTCGGTGTCGACACGACGAACTTCCCGTCTTCATGGCGCAGCACATCCATGCGCTCGCTGAAGTTGATCTTGATACCGGTTTTTTTCGCAATGTCTTCCCACAGTTCGATCAGCGCTTCCTTGCTGATCTCGGTCAATTTCACTAATCCAATCTGCGGCAGGGTCATCGGTGCGGTCATCACGATCTTCTGGCGCGGATAATGAAGCGCGGTCCCGCCGATCGCATCCTCCTGTTCAAGGGTAAGGTAGCGCAGGCCGGCTTCCTGTGCCCCCAGCGTGGCGGAGATTCCGGCCGGTCCCGCGCCGATGATGATGACGTCGTAGTCTGTCCCGGCGACACGCCGCTTCTTGATGTGCGCGATGGCCTGCTTGCCCTGTTCCACTGCCTTGCGGATCAGCCCCATGCCGCCAAGTTCGCCGGCAATGAACAAGCCCTCGATGTTGGTTTCAAAGCTGGGATAGACGAAGGGGATGTCGACACCGCGTCTCTCGGTGCCGAAAACAAGGCGGATCGCACCGGACGGGCATGCGGCAGCGCAGGCGCCATGGCCGATGCAGACCGACGGATTGATGAAGAAGCCCTTGTGGTCGATGATCCCGATGGCATTCTCGGGACACGCTTTCGCGCACGACACCGCGCCGATGCAGATGGCAGGATCGATCAGCGGGTGCAGCGATGGCGGTTCGGTCAGACCGGCGGCTTTTACCTCCTGCCATTCAGCCTGGGCAGCTTTTGTGCGCTTGCGGCCCTTTCTCCGGTAGACAATTATCAGGATGATCAGAGGAACCAGATAGATTGCGTAAACAAGTAGTTCGTGCATTTTGTTTTGTGTTGTTTTTGCAACAAGAATTGAATTTTTTAATTTTAGTGTAATTAGCAAGCTAGCGCTATTGCTTCGCCATCGACACGCCCACTTCGTTTCCCAACTCCGGGATCAGTTCGTGCTGTATCATAATCGATGTATTTTGTATTGACTGAAAGAGTGGGTCAGGTCTTTATGGCATTTTCAAATTTGCCTCCGCTGACTTTTAGTTCCCCGGTGAATCATTATGAGAACCAATCGCAGCGTGGACTGTCGAAATGAGCCATTTCCAGAGTGGTGCCGAATGGAATCCCGGCGTATCCAATTCACAAGTCGCCCGCGCCACCCCCGGCAGGCCGGACAGAACACCATCCAGAATTCATGAAAAAAATAGTCCTATGGCGATGCAGCAGAACCTTACCCCCTTCCTGAATCTCGACGAAAGCGAGCTGAAGGAATTGATCCCGCAGGGCATGGTGCGAACGTACCCCAAGGGCAGCATCATCATTCATGCCGGTGATCTTTCCGACTCGCTTTACGTCATCCTGTCTGGCCGGGTAAAAGTCTTCATCAGCGACGAGAACGGCAAGGAGTTCATGTTAAGCACGATCAGCCCCGGCGACTATTTTGGTGAGGTGGCGCTGGATGGCGGGCCGCGCACCGCGTCCATCATGACCCAGGATGCATGCCGCTTCTTCGTCATCCCCAAGGCCGAGGTCAAGGCTCTGATCGAGCACCATCCCGATTTTGCGCGCGATCTGATCGGGCGCCTGATTAGCAAGATACGCAACCTTGCGGACAGCGTGCACAACCTGGCGCTCCTGAGCGTCTATTGCCGCCTGCTGAAGTTCATCGAGGAACAGGCCACCCGGCGCGAAGACGGGCGCCTCGCCACCGAACGCGTGACCCAGCAGGAAATCGCCGCGCGCATCGGCGCATCGCGCGAAATGGTCAGCCGCATCATCACCGATCTCACCAACTGCGGCTACATCTCCGTCGAAAACAGGCGGATCATTGTGCACAAGGCACTTCCGGAGCACTAATGACGACACGGGCGCTCCCGCTTTCCGGATTATCGTCGAATGTGAATATGTCACAGTACGGCTGTGCAATCCGTCATGGAAACGGGGACGCAAAGCGCGTAAATTCTGTTTCGATCAGGCTGGACTGGCAGGGTCGCCCGGCAAGGCATGCTTTCGGGCGGCGCAACATGAACCACATATCTATCGTCACGTTTGGAGTTTCGTCCACAATGCCCGGGTGGTGAGCATGGGCACGCTGACGACTATGGACAATATGTTGGGTGACGGACGTGCAGGTTGAACTTGTACAATGCTAGCTTGTCACATACAAAATTTTTTTCACCTGCACCAAGCCATTGATAATTACAAGGAAAATAACACGGCATGAACACCCATCAAAAATCTGATACCAGCTTGACTGACAATGCCTTGCGCGTGGCGTGGCATGTCTCTGTCTGGGTGTTTGTCATCGTTATGGTCGCGCTTGCCTGGTTTGTGGCAACAGAAAGGCCATATAAGGCAGATGACGTTATTGGCTACAACATGGGTCTGGTGGGCGGGAGCATGATGCTTTTGCTGCTGATTTACTCCTTGCGCAAACGTTTGGGATTCATGAATAAGGCAGGGCCGGTACGCCATTACTTCGCATTCCATATGTTTCTTGGCGTTATCGGTCCCATTCTGGTGATATTTCATACCACCTTCAAAATCGGCGCGCTGAATAGCCGTATTGCGCTCTACTCGATGTTGCTGGTAGCGGGCAGCGGATTGGTCGGGCGTTTTGTTTACCGGCATATTCATCAGGGCCTTTATGGCCGCCAGACAAGTCTGGCCGAAGCGGAGCAACTGTTGAACGAGAGCGCCGAGAGTGTGCAAAGCATATTGAGCATTGCTCCGGACATAGAAAAAAAGCTGGAAGACTTCCGTTCATATTCCGTTGTTAAATTGAAAGGTATCTGGCCGCGCAGCTGGCGCTTCATCACCTTGCGTATGCGCGGACACAGCCTTGCGCATGCAGTCCGGAAAGAGGCCAGGCATACCCTTGAACAGGCAGGCCGCGAAAAAAACTGGTCGCACGATGAGTTGGCCGCCCAGCAAAAATTGGCAGGCGAACGGATTGATGGCTATGTGGAAGCGGTATGCAGCGCTGCCACCTATGCGACCTGGGTTCGCCTTTTTGCGCTTTGGCACGTGGTTCATGTGCCATTCCTTTATCTATTAATCATTACGGGCATCGTTCATGTTGTTGCGGTCAATTTCATGTATTAGTTTCTTCCGCTGTCTGCTATTGGCAGCCCTGATGCTCTCGTCGCATTGGGCTGCGGCTGATTCCGCCGAAACCGCACTGATGCCGGGCAAGGTGATCGAGGGCCATGCCAAGTACGAGGACGAATGCAAGAACTGCCACAAGCGCTTCGACAAGGCCGCGCAGACCGGCCTATGCCTCGACTGCCACAAGGAAACCGCGGCGGATGTTCGCTCGCACAAGGGCTATCACGGGCGCCTTAAGGACAATGAGTGCCGCACCTGCCACACCGACCACAAGGGTCGCAACGCCAAGATAGTCATCTTCGACAAAACGAGCTTCAAACATGACGAGACCGGCTTCATTCTCGAAGACAAGCACAAGACTGCCAAGTGCGAGGGTTGCCACAAACCCAAGCTGAAATATCGCGAAACACCCTCCAAATGCGACTCATGCCATCAGAAGGATGACGTTCATAAAGGCAAGCTTGGCCTTGAATGCGGCAACTGCCATGACGCAAAGGACTGGAAAAAATCAACGTTCGACCACGAGAAATCCAAATTCAAACTGGCCGGCGGTAAACACGCGGATGTTAAATGCGAGAAATGTCACTTTGACAAGGCGCTCAAGCTTGACAAGACTTTCAAGGAGGCTTCAAAAGAGTGCAATTCCTGCCACCGCAAGGATGACCAGGCCAAGGGACACAAGGGGCGCTATGGGGAAAAATGCGAAACCTGCCATAACGACCGTAGCTGGAAGGAAATACATTTCGATCACGACAAGGACACCAAATATGTGCTTCTCGACAAGCACGAGAAGGTGAAATGCGATTCCTGCCATTTGCCGGCAAAGCCGTTGTACAAACAGAATCTTTCGACGACGTGCGTGGCTTGCCATCGCAAGGATGACAAGGAAAAAGGCCACCAGGGCAAGCTCGGCGACAAGTGCGAAAGCTGCCACACAGAAAAAGACTGGAAAACCACCAAGTTCGATCACGACAAGGATACGAAATACCCGCTCAAGGGCAAGCATCGCGATGCCAAGTGCGACACTTGCCACAAGAGCGGCGTGGCTGGAATTGCCAGCAAGAAGCCGCTGGAAAAACTGGAGACGGCGTGCGTCAGCTGCCACCGCAAGGATGACCAGGAGAAAGGCCACAAGGGAACTTATGGCGCCAAGTGCGAATCCTGCCATACCGAGAAAGACTGGAAAACCCTGACCTTCGACCATACGCGGGATACGAAATACCCGCTGAAGGAAAAGCACGTTCCGGTCAAATGCAAGTCCTGCCACCTTCCCGACAAACAGTTGTACGGGCAGAAACTGGAGACCACCTGTGTCAGTTGTCACCGCAAGGTTGACCAGGAGAAAGCCCACAAGGGAACGTATGGCGCCAAGTGCGAATCCTGCCATACCGAGAAAGACTGGAAAACCCTGACCTTCGACCATACGCGGGATACGAAATACCCGCTGAAGGGCAAGCACATTCCGGTCAAATGCAAATCCTGCCACCTCCCCGACAAGCAGTTGTATGGGCAGAAGCTGGAGACCACCTGCATTTCCTGCCACCGCAAGGATGACAAGCACAAGGACCAGCTCGGCACAAAATGCGAAACCTGCCACACCGAGGAATCCTGGACCAAAACCAGATTCGACCACCAGCGCATGTCGAAATACCCCCTGCTGGGCAGGCATGCGCTGGTGAGCTGCAAGAAGTGCCACACTGCCCTGACCTACAAGGATGCAAGCAAGGAGTGCTTCGGCTGCCACGAGAAGGACGACAAGCACAAGCGGCGTCTGGGCACGGAATGCCAGGACTGCCACTCTGCACGCTCATGGCAGGCGTGGGATTTCGACCACAACAAGACCGATTTCAAACTGGACGGTCCGCACAAGAAGGCAGCAAACAAGTGCTACGACTGCCACCAGAAGCCGATGGATAAGAAGGTGCTGGCATCCACTGCGTGCGGCAGCTGCCATGACCGCGAAGACGTGCATAACGGCAGCTATGGCGATCGCTGCGACCGTTGCCACGACGGCAATGACTGGAAGCAGGTCAAGATGGGTACGATAGTTCCGCAAAAGTAGAACTATTGAAGATTCAACCAGTCCTATGCGTTTGAAAAAATAGCATCTTTTGAGAATAATTGTGGAGGAGGTGGATCGTGAGACAACTTGAACAAAAAATATGGCGCGGTTTGATTGCGATGACATTAGCGATTGCTTCTTTGCAGGCCGTGGCCGCTGAACAATTGGGCGGGCGCGATTTCAACCATATGACCACCGGTTTCCCGCTTTCCGGCGTACATGCCACGGCGGCATGCGAGACCTGCCACGTAGGCGGTGTCCTCAAGGGCACGCCGAGGAACTGCGATGGCTGCCATGCGCTCGGCCAGCGCGTCGTGGCAACGCCGAAATCCACCAGCCACATCGTGACCGATGCTCCATGCGAAAACTGTCACTTCAATACGGCGACTTTTCTGGGGGCGCGCTATAACCACGGCGCGGCCATGCCTGGACAATGCCGGACTTGCCACAACGGGCTGCAGGCAACCGGCAAGCCGGGCAGCCACAACACCGGCAGCAAGGCCACGGCATCCTGCGATCAATGCCACAGGTCTGTTGCATGGGGCCCCGCATCATGGAACCACACCGGCGTCGCTCCGGGCACCTGTACGACTTGCCACAACGGCAGCACGGCAATCGGCAAACCGGCGGGCCATAACACGGTCGCCAAGGCTACATTTCAGTGTGATGAATGCCATTCCTTTATCGGCTGGCTCCCCGCCAGATACAAACACACCACGGCCGGAGTTTGCTCGAGTTGCCACGACGGCGCCACGGCGATCGGCAAGCCGGCAAGCCATAGTCCGGCAGCCATCAAGGGTATAAACCCCTGCAGCGACTGCCATAAAGTAACAACAAGCTGGCTCCCCGCAACGTATACGCACAGCGCGTCTGGCACATGCGTGATTTGCCATGACGGCATCAAGGCGGTGGGCAAGAGTGTGGGTCATATCGCTACGACCGACGACTGCAATAGCTGCCATACATCTACGCTGACCTGGGCGGGTGCGCTTGGCGGCAAACCGGCTAACCACATTCCCTATATTGCCGGGGTGACGTGCAGTGCCTGCCATATCGGAACCACTGTGGTGAAAGGGGCTCCCTTGCATGCTTATGTTTCTTTACCTTGCACTACCTGTCACTTGAAAGGCAATGGATTGCTCGGAAACATGGATACAAAATCAATTGGGCATGAAGGCATGAAGGCAGGAGATGATTGTTCCAAGTCAGGATGCCATAAGCCATTGGGAAGCCGAGGCACCCTGTATACGAACTGGGATTGAACGACTGCAGCCAAAGCCACGCGAGTCAACGCTTGCGTGGCCTTTTTATGTTTGCACCCAGGTAAAACAATATTATCAAGGAACAGAAAATGTCTATCTATCAGACTTCACGAGTGAGGCGGATTCTATTGGCGCTATCCATGGTTGCGGGCGCATGTTCGGGCGTTGCCGTTGCACAGCCGCTGGATGACGTGAGCCTCGAGTACCAGAACCAGGGGATCGTCGCCACCATCCGCCTGACCGGGCCGGTGCAATACCTGCGCCATTTCCCCGAGAGTCACGGCAAGACGCTGGAGATTTATTACGACCGCGTCCAGGGCGCGGCCAGCACCGAAACCTGGGTGGACAATGAGGTGCGCAAGTCGCCCCCTTCGGGTCTTATCCCCAGCTTCACGGTGACTTCGCGCGACCAGCAGACCAGGCCGAAACTGGTGATCGAGTTTGCCCGCGAGGCGGAATACAGCGTTGCGCCGGGCAAGGACAATCGCAGCCTGCTGGTCACGATACGCCCGGAAAAGCGGCCGGTGGGCACCGGTCCCCTGCCTTTCCTGCCGGCGATCAAGCCAGAAGCCGCGGCTCCCCCCGCTGCAGCGTTGTCAGCGGAAGAAGCAAATCTGGCAGAGAACAACAGGCAGGCGCGTGTCCTGATGGTGCAGGGTCGTGACGCGCTGGCAGCCAAAACCAATGAAGCTGCGGTGGATGCGTTCAACAAGCTGCTGATGCTGCCGCCCAACGATTACACGCAGGATGGCCAGGAATGGGTCGGCGTGGCACGCGAGCGCGCCGCGCAAACCGACAAGGCAAGGATCGAGTACGAACTGTATCTGCGACTGTATCCTGAAGGCGAAAGCGCGGAACGGGTGGCGCAGCGCCTGGCCGGACTGGCCGGACAGGTAAAGGTACCGGCGGTCGCTGCAGCAGAAGAGAAAAAACAGGTTGCCCGCTGGATGACTTTCGGCAACATTTCTTCGCGCTATTACTACGGCACCAGCAGGATCGACTCGCTGTACACGTTCAACAACGTTGCGACGACCTCTTCGGATTCGTTCAACGACCAATCCATGCTGATCACCAGCGTGGATGTATCCGAGCGATATGCGAGCGAAGAATACGACGGGCGCCTGGTGTTCCGCGACGTGAACACCAGGAACTTTCTGTCCAATCAACCCAGCCAGAACCGGGTGAGTTCTGCCTATGGAGAAATTAAGAACCGCACGCAAGACTACATGCTGCGGCTGGGCCGGCAACCCTCTGCCGGAGCCGGCGTGCTCGGCCGCTTCACCGGTCTCTCGGGCTCATACGGCTTTGCGCAGGACATGCACGTCAAGGGAGTGGCAGGTTCAATGAGTGATTACTCGCAAGGCAGCCAGCCCGTATTCGCCGGCGCCAGCCTGGATAAAGGCCCGCTATCGATATACGCCATCAGCCAGCGCGTCGATTCCGCCACGGACCGCCGTGCAGTGGGAACGGAATATCGCTACTTTGAGGGCAACAAGACTGCGTTCGCCCTGCTGGATTACGACACCTATTTCAAGGAGGTTAACGCGGCGCAAGTGATGGGGACGGTCGGAACAACCGTTGGGACAGTGAACTTCATGGTGGATCACCGCAAGACACCTTCGTTGAGCATACGCAACGCCCTGGCTGGCGCAAGCACGCCGTCCGTCGATGCGTTGTTGCAGACGATGTCTGCCAGCAGTCTGCGGGAGCTGGCGCTGCAGCGCACCGCCCTTTCCAACATGGGACAAGTCGGCATCACTGTCCCTCTGGCCAAAAAATGGCAGGCGGGCGGCGATTTCCGTTTGTCGAACACAACCGGGCTGCCAGCCAGCGGAACGACCGCACTCGAAGGTATCCTCGCGGCTACTCCGGGCCGCGGTACCGAAAAGACCGTGACCGGGCAGCTCATCGGCAGCGGACTCTACATGAAGGGAGATATCTGGTCGGGCAGTATTTCCATCAACACCAGCAGCGTGGTAAGCGGCAGTTCCCTCTTTCTTTACAACCATACTCAGTTCGAAAGCGGCTGGGCAATGGATACCTCGCTGCAAATGTATCGCCAGAAAGACCAATTTGGCAGTTATATGAGGCGCAATTCGCCGATGGTGCGCGGCGCGTACCGCCTCAAGGAGCAGTTCTATTTCGATGCGGACCTGGGCTATGAATTCACTAAATTCACAGGTGCGCAGCAAATCAGCAAAACGAATCGCTACTTCTACTCTGCAGGGCTGCGCTGGGATTTTTAGAGGCGCCCATATAGAGGCCCATGCACATGGCGGGGCCGTCGGGCTGAATGCCTGACGGCCCCGTTTCATTGAATGACCTGCAAATTCAATCACTGCCCGGGAATCAGGGAGCCATGCTTTCGATTGATTTGATGGCTGAGCAATCACGATTGTCGCGGGCCGGAATCGCGTGTTATTCTCGGTACTCTTTAAAAACGTCCCAAAGGCCATGTCCGTATCCATCAAAACCCCGCAGGAAATCGAAAAAATGCGCGTGGCAGGCCGTTTGACCAGCGAGGTACTCGATTACATCACCCCGTTTGTCAAAGCAGGCGTGACGACCAATGAACTCGACAAGCTGTGCCACGACTTCATCTTCAACGTGCAGCACGGCATTCCCGCCCCGCTCGATTACGCGCCCGGCGGCCACACCCCCTACCCGAAATCGATCTGCACCTCGATCAATCATCAGGTATGCCACGGCGTGCCGAGCGACAAGGCGCTCAAGAACGGCGACATCGTCAATCTGGATGTCACCGTCATCAAGGACGACTATCACGGCGACAGCAGCAGGATGTATTACGTCGGCGAGCCGTCGATTCAGGCCAGACGCCTATGCGAAATCACCTGGCAGTCACTGTGGCGCGGCATACGCGCAGTCAAGCCTGGAGCGTATCTTGGCGACATCGGCCATGCGATCCAGAGCCTGGTCGAGCCGCTGGGCTACAGTGTGGTGCGCGAATTCTGCGGGCATGGCATCGGCAGGCAATTTCATGAGGAACCACAGGTGCTGCATTACGGCCGCCCGAAAACCGGTTTGAAACTCGAAGCCGGCATGACCTTCACCATCGAGCCGATGATCAATGCCGGCAAGGCGGGGATCAAACACCTCGGCGATGGCTGGACTGTGGTCACCAAAGACCACAGCCTGTCGGCGCAATATGAACACACGATACTCGTCACCGATACCGGCTATGAAGTGTTGACAGTTTCCGATGGCTGCCCTCCCCCGCCAAGCCAATAGTTCAATCGCCGCGTTGCGCGCGTCCTTGCGCAACGATCGCTCAGCTCTCGAACAGGACTTCCTGCAGCACGGCAATCCAGCACGATTGCTGGAAGCACACAGTCGGCTGATAGACAAATACCTTCGCCGCGTATGGAAACAACTAGCCATGCCCGACCGCATCGCATTGGCGGCGGTAGGCGGATATGGGCGCAAGAGACTGTATCCCAAATCGGATATCGATCTGCTGATCCTTCTGGATGCAGAACCGGATGACGCGATGCAACAACAATTGCATCAGCTAATCGGGGTGTTGTGGGACATCGGGCTGGAAGTCGGCCACAGCACCCGCACCGTGGCGCAATGCCTGAGCGAATCTTCGGACATCACCGTGCAGACCAACCTGCTTGAAGCGCGCCTGCTCTGCGGCAACAAGGAATTGTTCAGCGAATTGTGCGATAGCGTGCAACAGCACCTCGACCTGCGCGCCTTTTATCTTGCCAAGCTGCAAGAGCAGCAGCGGCGCCACGCACGCTACGCAGAAGCCGACTACAATCTTGAACCTAATTTGAAGGAAAGCCCCGGCGGCCTGCGCGACCTGCAGACGGTCACCTGGATCGCACGTGCTGCTGGCCTCGGAACGCACTGGAGTGAACTCGCACAAATCGGGCTGCTCACTTCTGCCGAGGCGCGCCAGGTTGCGCGTCACAGCGCGCTGTTGGCGACACTGCGCATCCGTCTGCATTACCTCGCCAAGCGGCACGAAGACCGCTTGCTGTTCGATTTTCAGACGCCGCTTGCGGAGCAGATGGGCATCGCTGACTCGGCCAACCGCCGCGCCAGCGAGCATTTGATGCAGCGCTACTACCGCTCCAGGCTGGCTATCCGGCAATTCAACACCATCCTGCTGCAAAGCCTGCACAGCTACCTGTTCCGCGAGACACCTTCACGGCACGCGCTGAACGAAAGATTCAGGGTCATCGGCACGCTGCTGGAAATTCGCGACGAGCATTTATTCGAACACACCCCGGAAGCGATCTTTGAATTGTTCCTGCTGATGGAACAGCATCGCGAGCTGACCGACCTCGGCGCAACAACACTGCGCGCGCTGTGGCGCGCGCAGCGTCTCGTCAATGGGGCATTCCGCCGCAACCCGCACAACCGCGCGCGCTTCATGGAAATCCTGCGCCAGCCGCAAGGTGTGCTGCACGCGCTGCGGCGCATGAACCAGTATGGGATACTCGGACGTTATATCCCCGCGTTCGGGCGCATTGTCGGGCAGATGCAGCACGACCTGTTTCATGTCTACACAGTGGATGAACACATCCTGATGGTGGTGCGCAACCTGCGCCGTTTTGCCGAGCCGGAATATGCGCACGAAATTCCGCTGTGCAGCAAGCTGCTGAACGAATTCGCCCGCCCGGAAGTGCTGTATATCGCCGGGTTGTTCCACGATATCGCAAAAGGGCGCGGCGGCGACCATTCGCTGCTGGGCAAGAAAGATGCACGCGCATTTTGCGTACAGCACCTGCTCAGCCGTGACGACAGCGACCTGGTCGTGTGGCTGGTGGAACAGCATCTGACCCTGTCCTCCACTGCGCAGAAACAGGATTTGTCCGATCCCGAAGTGATCGCGAATTTCGCCGGAACAATAAAAAACGACCGCTACCTGGTCGCACTGTACCTGCTGACCGTGGCGGATGTGCGCGGCACCAGCCCGAAAATCTGGAATGCCTGGAAAGCCAAGCTGATGGAGGACTTGTTCCATCTGACGCGCCGCTACCTGAGCGATGGCAAGTCCACAAATCATCTCGATGATATCCTCCAGCGCGCCGTCACCGAGCTTAACCTCAATGCGATGGCGCCCGACTCCTATCAATTGCTATGGGCGCAGCTCGACGACAGTTATTTTCTGGATCATGAGGCGCAGGAAATCGCCTGGCATACCCGTTTGCTCGCGTACAAGGTGAATACCGCAACGCCCATTGTGATGACGCGCTTGAGCCACGCCGGGGAAGGTTTGCAGGTGATGGTGTATTGCCCGGACCAGCGCGCCCTGTTTGCGCGCATCTGTAATTTTATCGCACGCATGAATTACACCATCGCCGAGGCAAAGATCCACACCACGCGGCACGGCTACGCGCTGGACAGTTTCCAGGTCATGGAAGCCACGCGCAGCGACACCGCCTATCGCGACATCATGACTTACATTGAATTCGAGCTGGCGCAGCAAATTGCGCAGGCCAAGCCGATTGCGCTCGCCACATCGGGTCGCGTCAGCCGCCAGCTCAAACATTTCCCCATCGTCACCGAGGTCGAGATCAAACCGGACAACAAGGGAATGCACGTACTGTCGCTGGTTACCGGAGACCGTCCCGGCCTGCTGGCGCGCATCGCGCTGATCATGGACACGCACAGGATCCGCCTGCACCGCGCCAAGATCAACACGCTGGGCAGCCGCGCCGAAGACGTGTTCTGGATCAGCGGAGATGCGCTCGCCAGCCCGGAGGAAACCAGTGCCTTTCTCAACGAGCTGCTGGAAAAAATCTAGCCAGCGTAGGGCGGGTCACACCCGCCGTTAAATCCAAAACTCGTAGTTGTATCCCCGGATTCCATTTCATTTCATCCGGGCTACAGCTGCTGGAAAAAATCTAGGGAAACGCAGAATAAATCGTCATTGCGAGGAACGTAGCGACGAGGCAATCCAGAAATTCGTTTGATATCAAAAAACTGGATTGCCACGCTTCGCTCGCAATGACAATTCGCGTAAGGCGCACACCATAGGGCGTCAATAAGCGCAGCGCATTGCGCCGTATGAATCTTTTCCCCGCCAAACCATCCGGTGCAATGCGCTGCGCTTATTGCCCCTGCAAACTACAAGCAAGCGTAGGGGTGAAGCGTAGAGATACCCATCGTGAAAGTTTATAGCCCGCTGAGCGCCTTGATATGCGCCAGCGCGCTGCGTCCCAGCGCGTGCAGTTCATAGCCGCCTTCCAGCGCCGAGACGATGCGGCCATGCGCGTATTTCTCGGCGATGCGCTTTATCTCCTTCGTCACCCACTCATAGTCCGCTTCGGTGAGCCGCAGCATCGCCATTTCGTCGTCGCGGTGCGCGTCGAAACCCGCCGAGAACAGCAGCAGCTCCGGCTGGAAACGCTCCAGCGCAGGCAGCCAGTATTGCGTGACGGCGGCGCGGAATCCGGCCCCGTCGGTTCCGGCTTGCAGCGGTACGTTGATGATATGGTCGTTGCCGCTGCCGGCACCGGCATAGGGATAGAACGGATGCTGGAAAGTGGAGCACAGCATCACGCGCGGATCGTCGTGAAAGA
Source organism: Gallionellales bacterium RIFCSPLOWO2_02_FULL_57_47 (assembly GCA_001801175.1). Lineage (GTDB taxonomy): Bacteria > Pseudomonadota > Gammaproteobacteria > Burkholderiales > Gallionellaceae > Gallionella. Next base: position 23,088 of record MGWZ01000023.1, read on the forward strand.
TATTTTCCGTGCCGTTGCCGTGATGCACGTCGAAATCCGCAATCGCGACGCGCTTCAAACCGTGGTGCGCCAGCGCATGCGCCACGCCGACCGCGACATTGTTGAAAATGCAGAAACCCATCGCACGCCCCCGCTCGGCATGGTGGCCGGGCGGGCGGATATTGCAGAAGGCATTCCCGGCCTTGCCCGCCATCACCAGGTCGACGCCCAGCACCACGGCACCCGCCGCGCGCAATGCGGCCGGATAGCTGAACGGGTTCATCACGGTATCGGGGTCGAGTTGCACCATGCCGTGCTGCGGCGCTGCGGATTCAATCGAATCGACATAGTCCGCATCATGCACGCGCAACAACTGCTCGCGCGTCGCTTCCGGCGCATCGTGATGCTGCAGATAAGGAAACAATCCAGATGCAATCAGCTGATCCTCGATCGCATGAATGCGCGCCGGACATTCCGGATGATGCGCGCCCATGTCGTGCTTGAGGCAGAGCGGATGGCTTATGTAGGCGGTTTGCATGGTAAGAACAGGACATTGGTGTGGTGTTATCATATCAAACATAGCTTCAGTCCAGATTGCCAGACCGTTCGTGCCATGCAGGAGCATGCCCTGCGTGCGAATCGCGGCTTGGAGCCGCTCCTGCAACGGCGTTCTGACTCAATGGATTATCCCGGTTCAACCAGGATTTAAGATCACAGGATCGAAAATTATGGGCAAGCACTACCTCAATCCCCTGTTCGCACCCAAATCAGTCGCGGTATTCGGTGCCAGTGACCGGCCCGATTCGGTCGGCAAGATCGTGTTCCAGAACTTGCTGGAAAGCGGCTTTCAGGGCGAGCTGTATCCGGTCAACATGAAGAACCCCGTGGTGCAAGGCAAGCGCGCTTACGCATCCATCGCCGACATCGGCCTGCCGGTGGAACTGGCGGTCATCGCCACGCCGCCTCAGACCGTGCCGGGCCTCATCGAGCAGTGCGGCATCCATGGCGTGAAGGCCGCAGTCATCATCACCGCCGGATTCGGCGAAGCCGGCGCGGCAGGCGCGGCGCTGGAAAAAGAATTGCTGGAGGCCGCGCGCCGCTACAACATCCGCCTGATCGGGCCGAATTGTCTGGGCATCATGCGCCCGTCGATCGGCCTCAATGCCACCTTCAACAAGGGCGGGGCAAACACCGGCAACATCGCGTTCGTCTCGCAGTCCGGCGCGCTGTGCACCGCGATCCTGGACTGGGCGAAGAGCAATGATGTGGGCTTCTCCAGCGTGGTGTCGATGGGCTCCTCGACCGATGTGGATTTCGGCGAGATCCTCGACTATCTGGTGTCCGACCCTAATACCCACAGCATCCTGATGTACATCGAAGGCATCCGCAACGCGCGTATTTTCATGAGCGCGATGCGCGCCGCCGCGCGCATCAAGCCGGTGATCCTGATCAAAGTCGGCCGCCATGCGGCGGGCTCGAAGGCGGCGCTGTCGCACACCGCGTCGCTGGTCGGCGCGGACGACGTGTTCGACGCGGCGGTGAGCCGCGTCGGCGTGGTGCGCGTGCAGTCCGTCACGCAACTGTTCACCGCCGCCAAGGCGCTGTCATGCGGCTTCCGTCCGGTCGGCAACCGTCTCGCGATCGTCACCAACGGCGGCGGCCCCGGCGTGATGGCGGTCGACCGCGCCGCCGATCTGGGGCTCGCGATGGCCACGCTGTCGGACGCCACGATCGAATACCTCAACCAGTACCTGCCGCCGAACTGGCCGCACGGCAACCCGGTGGACGTCATCGGCGACGCGCAGCCGGAGCGCTACCACCATGCCGTCAAGGCCTGCCTCGAAGACGACAACGTCGACGGCGTGCTGGCGATCCTCACGCCGCAGGCGATGACCAAGCCGCTGGAATCCGCAGAGGTACTGATCGAACTTGCCAACACCCACAGCAAGCCGCTGCTGACCTGCTGGATGGGCGACGCGCAGGTGGCCGCTGCACGCGATGCATTCAACAAGGCGCACCGCCCGCATTTCCGCACGCCGGAACCGGCGGTCGAAGTGTTCTCGCACCTGTCCGCCTACTACCGCAACCAGAAGCTGCTGATGCAGATGCCAGGCCCGTTCTCGCACCATGTCGAGCCGGATGTGGAAAGCGCGCGCCTGATCATCGAGGGCGCGATGCAGGAACACCGCAAGGTGCTGACCGAGATGGAATCCAAGGCGCTGCTGTCCGCCTTCCGCATCCCCGTCGCGCGCACGATGGTCGCGCATTCACCCAACGAAGCATTGCTGATCGCAGAGCAGCTGGGCTTCCCGATCGCGATGAAAGTCAATTCGCCCGACATCACGCACAAGAGCGATGCCGGCGGCGTCGTGCTCAACCTGAACAATGCCCACGAGGTGCGCGCCGCCTACCACCACATCATCGACAACATCCAGCACAATCGCCCCAACGCCAAGGTGGACGGCATCTCGATCGAGCCGATGATCGTCAAGCCGAATGGGCGCGAACTGATGATAGGCGTGACCAGCGACCCGGTGTTCGGGCCGGTGATCACCTTCGGCGCGGGCGGTACGGCCGTCGAGATCATGGGCGACCGCGCCGTCGCGCTGCCGCCGCTGAACAATTTCCTGGTGCGCGAGATGATCCAGGATACGCGCATCTCCAGGATGCTAGTCGCATTCCGCCACCTGGCGCCCGCCAACATGGAAGCGCTGGAGGACGTGTTGCTGCGCGTCTCGGAAATGGTATGCGAACTGCCGCTGCTCAAGGAAATGGACATCAATCCGCTGATCCTCGACGAGCACGGCGCGCTGGCCGCCGATGCGCGCGTCGTGGTGGAATACCGCCAGCCCAGCGCCGACCGCTACGCGCACATGGCGATCTATCCCTACCCCACGCAACTGGTCAGCCAGTGGCAGCTCGCCGACGGCACCGACATCACGATCCGCCCGATCCGCCCGGAAGATGCCGGACTGGTGCAGGAATTTGTGCGCGGCCTGTCGGAAGAGTCCCGCTACTTCCGCTTCATGAACAGCATGCACGAGCTGACCGAGACCATGCTGGTGCGCTTCACCCAGATCGACTACAGCCGCGAAATGGCGCTGGTCGCCGTGACGGTCGAGCATGAACAGGAAGTCGAACTCGGCGTGGCGCGCTACGCCATCAACCCGGACGGCGACACCTGCGAATTCGCGCTGGTGGTTGCGGACAGCATGCAGGGCAAGGGCCTGGGGCAGAAGCTGATGGTCGCGCTGATGGAAGCCGCGCGCGCCAAGGGGCTGTCGGTGATCGAAGGCGAAGTGCTGAGCAACAACCACAAGATGCTCAAGCTGATGACCCGCCTCGGCTTCGCCATCAAGGCCAGCGAAGAAGATCAGGGCATCATGAAGGTGAGCAAGCCGCTGTAGCTTGCAGCCGCCTGGTACGAATTGCCTATGTTTTTTGGCATATTGTTAATGCGGGGTTTTGCTGCTAGCGTGTATCCCCATCCATGATGATGTGGATGAAAAAGCCCGAGTAGGGCGCAATAACCGAAGGGCATTGCGCCGCATGTGAATCTCATCCGGCGGATAGCTTTGCATAGCCATCTGACTAAGCGATCAAATAACGCTCGCCAAGTCATTGGTTAACGCTGCGCTAATCCGCCCTACACGCTATCCAAAGTCACCGGAGTCGAATTGATTTGGCAAACCAAGCCAAGGGAGAAGTAAAAAATTTAAGGTGCCATGGTGAGCTAACCCCATTCATCCCTTAACAAAGGAAAGGCGATGGCATTACATGACTGAATCCGTTTGGCGGGACATGGCGTTGCTGTTATTTTGCTGGATCGGGTACTTCGTCCTGCATTCGGTGTTGGCCTCGCTGGCGGTGAAGCGCAGGGTGGCCGCTACCCGCCCGGACCTGATGCCGTATTACCGGCTGGTCTTCAACATCCTGGCGGTGCTCCTGCTGCTGCCGATCTTGTGGCTCAGCTACCGCGATTCCGGCCCGATGTTGTGGCGCTGGCAGGGAATCGCCGCCTGGCTTGCAAACGGGCTGGCGCTGGCGGCGGTAGTCGGATTCTGGCTATCGCTTAAAAGCTACGACATGCAGGAATTCCTCGGCTTTCGCCAGTTGAAATTCCACATCCGGCGGGTCGAGGATCAGGAGCACTTCCATCTTTCCCGGTTTCACCGCTACGTGCGGCACCCTTGGTATTTCTTCGGCTTGGTCATGGTCTGGACGCGCGACATGAGCGCGGCGACGCTGTTGTCCAGCATGGTGATTACGCTTTATTTCATCGTCGGGTCGCGCCTGGAGGAGAAGAAGCTGCTGGTTTATCACGGCGACACTTACCGCCGCTACATGGCGCGCGTTCCCGGCCTGATACCCCTGCCCTGGAAATCACTTACTGCGGAGGAGGCGGAGGCGCTGTTGAAGCAAGCTTAGCAAGCGTAGGATGGGTTGAGCGTAGCGATACCCGTCAATTCATCAAATGTTATCTCAGAGATGGGTATCGCGATGCTCAACCCATCCTACGATATCTGCCCCCCGCAATGCGTCGATGCCGCGCCAGATACAGCGGCGTCCAGGCGTGGGGAATCTTGTACACGAAGTTGTAGCGCGCCACATGGTAGCTGGGATCGAAGCCGTAAAAATTGAGTTTCATGTGTTGCAGTTCTTCGGCGCGGTAGGCATCCAGCGGCTTTTCCCGCTCGTCGCGTTCGCGCCGGGCAATCTTTTCCCGCAATAGCGCGGAGCATTCCGGACTGGCGGCCAGCCCTTCGGCGATCTGTTCTATCCTTGCCAGAAAATCTTTCCGGTCAGTTCCGAAGCAGCCGTCGATTAATCCCATCCCGCGCGCTTCCGCCGCGCCGACCGGCAGGCGGTTCTGCGTCAGCGACGCCGCCCTCGCCTCGCCCACGCGCTTCGGCAGCAGGTAGGTCCAGTATTCCGAGCCGTACAGGTTGCCCATGCCCTTGTAGTGCGGGTTGAACACCACGCCCTCGCGCGCATAAACGCGATCCGCCGCCAGCGACAGGAACACGCCGCCCGCGCCGGCATTGCCCTGCAACGCGGCGATGGTTAGCTGGCTGCCGGTGGTGGCGATGGCGCGCGTCAGGTCGTTCATCGCGTTGATATTGCGCCAGGATTCATCCGTCGGGCTGGCGGCGGCCTCGATGCAGTTGAGATGGATGCCGTTCGACCAGAAGTCCGCGCCGCCCATCAGCACGATCACCCGCACATCACGTTGCGTGGCGGTCAGATAAGCGTCGCGCAATCGGTCGCATTGTTCACTGCTCATCGCGCCGTTGTAGAAATCGAAATGCAGATAACCGACGTTGTTCTTTTGCTCGAACCGGATGTCGCGCCAGGTTTCGCCAGCGCTTGGCGAAAACGGATCGAGCGGCGCTTCCGGTACATCGGCGAGATGCGCTTCCAGCGCCAGTACGGCGGGTAATTTCAGCCCATACTGTTCATTGGAACTATGACCACAGTCCCTTCCCCCTTGCAGGGGGAAGGATAGGATGGGGGTAGAAGTGCGGGTAAGCAGAGTTTCTACCCCCTCCCTAACCCTCCCCCTGCAAGGGGGAGGGGATGTTGCGCCTGATGGATTGCTTGTGCTTAACCCCGATCGTTCATTATCCCATTCGTCCTTGCGCTTCAGATGGCCGATCCAAACCGCGCTGTCGAGTGTGGCGCGGCAGATCGCGCCGTTGCGTTGTGCGATGATTTTGCCAGGCTCGCTGCCGCGCAGCGTGTCCTCGGCGCAGGCATCGAACAGGTAATACTCACCTCCGCACAGCGTGTCGAGCACTCCGGGAAATCCGTCGGAGGCGTGGATCTTTTTCAGCACCGTGCGCGTGTCATCATGACTCCAGTCAATGGCGCGATCGGCCTGTTTGATCGATGCATGCAACCGGCCGCGCACCTCGGGGCGTGAATAATCCAGCGGCTGCGGTTTGAAATCGCTGGACTGGAAACGCTCCACCGCCACCAGCACCGCGCGCACCGCCGCCTCGATCACTTCGTTGCGGTACAGGCTGCTCTTCTTCGCCAGCCGCATCGGAAAGGTTTCCGCCGCCCAGATGTCGCCGCCATCCATTTCGCCATTGGCCTGCAACACCGTGACGCCCCATTCCGCGCAATCGCGCATGATCGCCCAGTCCAGCGCCGACGGCCCGCGGTCGCCGACGATGCCGGGATGCACCACGAAACAGACATGGTTGCGCCACACCGTCTCGGGGATGGCGCGCTTGAGGAACGGCGCGACGATGAGCTCGGGGCGATAAAGCTCGACCGCCTGCACCGTGACCGCATCGTTGATGTCGAACTCGATGGACACCTCATGCCCGCGCCGTGTCAGTTCGATATACAGGCGCTGCGCGAGGCTGTTGAAAGAGTGGGTGAGGAACAGGGTCTTCATAGATGCGTCGATACTTTTACCAAAATTTTGCTCATACAACATTTCAATCAAGCGGTCACGCTCCCTTCTCCCGCAGGCGGGAGAAGGGCCGGGGATGAGGGGCTGTGAACTCACTAAAACTTTCCATTGCACAACCCTCACCCCAACCCCTCTCCCGCCTGCGGGAGAGGGACTATGTAGCCTTAGCAGATTCGCGGCAACTGCTCACCGGTCAGCCAGTCAACCACACGTCGGCCGCCGAACGCGGTCTCCATCTGGACGAAATGGTGCGGGTCTTCGATCACCTCGCCAACTATTGCGGCATCGCTGCCCAGCGGATGCGCGCGCATCGCCTGCAGCAACCGGTCGGCATCCTGCGGCGCGCAGATCGCCGCCAGCTTGCCTTCGTTGGCGACGTAGAGCGGATCGAGCCCGAGAAATTCGCACGCCGCCTTGACCTGCTCGCGGATCGGCAGTTTGTCTTCGTGCAGCATCATGCCCACTGCAGACTGACGCGCGATCTCGTTGAGCGTGGTGGCGAGTCCGCCGCGCGTGGGATCGCGCAGCACGTGGATGTCCGGCACCGCCGCGACCATCGCCGCGACCAGTCCGTGCAATGCCGCCGTGTCGGACTGGATGCTGGTGTGGAAGGTCAGGTTTTCGCGCAGCGACATCACCGCCACGCCGTGGTCGCCCAGCATTCCGGACACCAGTATCCTGTCGCCCGGCCGGGCGCGCTCGCCGGAGATATTGATGCCCTCCGGCACCACGCCGATGCCGGTGGTGGTGATGAACACGCCGTCGCCCTTGCCCTGCTCAACGACCTTGGTGTCGCCGGTGACAATCGGCACGCCGGCATCACGCGCCGCCTGCGCCATCGACTCGACGATGCGCCTGAGGTCGGCGAGCGGGAAGCCTTCTTCCAGGATAAAGCCGGCGGAAAGATACAGCGGCCGCGCGCCCGACATCGCCACGTCGTTGATCGTGCCGTGTACCGAGAGGCAGCCGATGTCACCGCCGGGAAAAAACAGCGGCGACACCACATGGCTGTCGGTGGACATCACCATGCGACCATTGGGCGCGGGGAAGCGCGCCTGGTCGTTCATCTGGCGCAGGAACTCGTTGTCGAACGCTGCCACGAACAGTTCGTCGATCAACTGCGCCATCGCCCGCCCGCCGCTGCCGTGGGTCATGTCCACGCGTCCGTGCTTGAAATCAAGCGGGCGCGTGTAGTTTGGTTTGATTGTGCTCATCGCTTTAACTCCCTTCCCCCGCAGGCGGGGGAAGGGCCGGGGATGAGGGGCTGTGAGTTTATACAAACGCAATTCATGCTCGACACCCCTCACCCCAACCCCTCTCCCGCCTGCGGGAGAGGGGCTATTAGATCTGAATTAGTCTCAACAACAGCCTGATAAATCACTTCCATAACTGCCTCCGTCTCCGCCAGCATTTGATTATTCCAGAAACGCAGCACACGAATTCCTTGTGAACGCAGCCAACTATCCCGTTGTTCATCGTAATCAGCAGCCTCACCATGCTGGCCACCATCAAGCTCAATAGCCAGATTCTTCTCGACGCAATAATAATCGAGGATATATCGCCCCACCGGATGTTGCCGCCTGAATTTTGCGCCAGCGATGCGGCGATTGCGCAAAAGCATCCACAGCAAGGCTTCCGCATCCGTCATGCGGCTGCGCATTTCTCTGGCCCAGGTTCGGATATCTTCGGGAAGTTTAGCGGGGTGATGTGGTATGTAATTTTCCATGCGGAGCATCTTGATCATTATTCCCCTCTCCCGCAGGCGGAAGAGGGGCTAGGGGTGAGGGGCTGTGTGTACCTGAAATGATGTTCATATTCGAAGACCCTCATCCCCGGCCCTTCTCCCGCCTGCGGGAGAAGGGAGTAGCACATATCGCCAGTCATCAAGCTGCCTCCCTGAATCTTCCATAGCTGTAATGCGCCGCACACGCGCCTTCGGATGAAACCATGCACGAGCCGATCGGATTATCGGGCGTGCAGACCGTGCCGAACAGCTTGCAATCCTGCGGGCGCTTCACGCCGCGCAGGATCGCGCCGCATTCGCATGCCTTGTTGTCAGCGATCGAAATGTCCGGAATCTGAAAGCGCAATTCGGCATCGTAATCGGCGTATTGCTTCTTGATGCGCAGCGCGCTGTAGGGCACCAATCCGAGGCCGCGCCATTCGAACACGCGGCGCAGTTCGAATACTTCCGCGACCAGCAACTGCGCCTTGACGTTGCCGTCGCGCGTCACCGCGCGCGAGAATTCGTTTTCCACTTCGGCGCGGCCTTGGTTCAACTGGCGCACCAGCATCAATATGGCCTGCATCACGTCGAGCGGCTCGAACCCGGCGATCACCACGGGCTTCTGGAACTCCTCGGCAAAATATTCGTAAGGGCGGCTGCCGATCACCGTCGAGACATGTGCCGGGCCGATGAAGCCGTCCAGCGACAGCACGCCGAGCTGGCGGATTTCGGGCGATTGCAGGATGTGCGAAATCGCCGAGGGGGTCAGCACATGGTTGCAGAACACGCTGAAGTTCTTGAGATCAAGCGCCTGCGCCTGTCTGATCGCCACCGCCGTCGGCGGCGTGGTGGTCTCGAAGCCGATCGCGAAAAACACCACCTGCCGCTGCGGATTCTGCTGCGCGATCTTCACCGCGTCTGCGCTGGAATACACCATGCGCACATCCGCGCCGCGCGCCTTGGCTTTCAGCAGGTTCTTGCCGTCGGCCGCCGGCACTCGCAGCATGTCGCCGTAACAACACAGGATCAGTCCCGGCATTTGCGCCAGCCGGATGGCATTCTCCACCCGGCCCGCCGGCAGCACGCACACCGGGCAGCCGGGGCCATGGATCATGCGCACGTTGGCTGGCAACAGGTCGGCGATGCCGTAGCGCGAAATCGCGTGGGTATGGCCGCCGCAGAATTCCATCAGGTGATAACGGCGGCTCGGGTCGGCTTCGCGTGCGATGTTCGCGGCGATGTTTTTCGCCAGCGCGCCGTCGCGGAATTCGTCGACGTATTTCATGGAGAATTCGCCATACAGGTAAGCCGTTCGTGGTGAGCCCTTCGACTTCGCTCAGGAGAGCCTTGTCGAACCATGAAAGGCCCTTCGACAGGCTCAGGGCGAACGGTCAGGCGAACAATCAACCTATCCAAATTCATGGGGTCATTCCGCCGATTTCCGCGAACAGCGCCAGCGTCTGCGCCGCCTCTTCCGGGTCGAGCTTCTGCAACGCGAACCCGACATGCACGATCACATAATCGCCCACCGCGACATCCTCGACCAGCGCAAGCGATATTTCCTTGCGCACCCCGCCGAGATTGACGATGGCGCTGTCTCCGGCAATGAGTTCTTCGACGCAGGTGGGGATCGCGAGGCACATTTTCAGATTCCTTGAGGGATAGTACCCGTAGGGTGGGCTGCGCCCACCATGTCGGGCATAGCCCGACCTGCATTTTGTTCTGGCTCACCCGGCTTGTGTTCCTTGATGGATTGCAGCGCGACCCACGCCTGCCCGAGCGAGATTGCGCTGTCGTTTGGCTGCATCCGCTGCGCAGTCAGCACCCGCAGCCCTTGTGCGGCAAGCCTGCCGGACAGTTCACGCAGCAAAATGTCATTGTGAAAGCAGCCGCCGCCCAGCACGACATGAGCGATGTTGTGTTGGCGGGCGGCACGTTCCACCCACTCGGCCAGACCCGCGGCGAGTGTGGCATGAAACAGCGCAGCACCGAAGCCTGCGCCATTGTTTTCTTTTGGGCTATCGGCCAGCACCGCGAGCAACGGCGAAAAATCCAGCACGCTGTCTTCGGTAATCCGCCAGCCATCCTCCAGCGGCGCGACCTGCCCTTGGCGCTGCGCCAGTTCCTGCAACCGGATCGCGGCCTGCGCCTCGAAAGCTTGTACCTCGTTCACGCCGAGCAATCCTGCGACGGCATCGAACAACCGCCCGGTGCTGGTGGTAATCGGGCAGTTCAAATCCCGTTGCAACATTTCTGCCACCGTCTGCGCTCCCGGTTGATTGGGAAAGCGCTGCGCGATCTCGTCACCCCTGCCCAGTTGAAACAACACCGCCGCCGCCATGCGCCACGGCTCGCGCGCGGCACGGTCGCCGCCGGGCAGGCGGAGCGGAGCCAAATGCCCCAGGCGCTCGAAACCCGCACCCTCCACACGCAGCAGTTCGCCGCCCCACGGCGTGTCATCGGTACCCAGCCCCACGCCATCCAGCGCCAGTCCAAGCACTGCATCAATGGGCACTGCTTCGCCGATGTGGTGTTCGGCGCAGACTGCGGCGATATGCGCATGGTGATGCTGCACGGCAACTACCGGCAAGCCGCGCTGTGCGGCATAATTTTGGGCGAACTGGGTGCTGTAAAAATCGGGGTGCAGATCGTGCGCCACGATCTCGGGCTGCACATCGAGTGAATTGCACAGGCGCGCCACGGTAGCGTCGAGCATCTGCCGCGCGTCGGCGCTGTCCAGGTCGCCGATCAGCTGCGAAACATGCGCCTCGTTGCCGCGCGTAACACAGACGGTGTTTTTCAGCCAGGCCCCGCAGGCCAGGATCGATGGCCCGGAAAATGGCAACGCGATGGTTTTATCCAAACGATTCTTCCGGTTTCGCGGCAACTGCATTGCTGCAACCGTCCTTGATCCACTCCAGCCATTCCGCCATGCCTTCGCCGCTGCTTGCCGAGATGCGGATCACCCGCAGCTTGGGGTTGATGCGGCGCGCGTACTCGATGGCAAGATCGGCATCGAAGTCCAGGTACGGCAACAGGTCGCATTTGTTGAGCAGCATCACGTCCGCCGCGCGGAACATGTCGGGATACTTGAGCGGCTTGTCTTCGCCCTCGGTCACCGACAGGATCACCACCTTATGCGCCTCGCCCAGATCGAAACTCGCCGGGCAAACCAGATTGCCGACGTTCTCGATCAGCAGCAGGCTGTTGTGCTGCAAACCCAATTGCTGCACGGCCTGGCCGACCATCTGCGCATCCAGATGGCAGCCCTTGCCGGTGTTGATCTGGATGGCCGGCGCACCGGCGGCGCGGATGCGCGCCGCATCGTTGTCGGTCTGCTGGTCGCCCTCGATGACCGCGAGCGGCAGCGTGCCATTCAGGGCGGCGATGGTCTTCACCAGCAACGTGGTCTTGCCCGAACCGGGGCTCGACATCAGATTGAGCGCAAAAATACCGTGTTTGGACAAGTACCGGCGGTTTGCATCGGCGTAGCCGTCATTCTTGGCAAGGAGGTCCTGTTCGAGCTTCACGATGCGGGGAGCGCTTACGTCTGCAACCTGCGCATCTGTTTCGTGCGAACGGAAGTGCAGCGGCCCATCCGGTTTACGCTGCTGCCGGAGAGCATGCCCGCCGATAATCGTGTGGCCATTACCACATCCGCATGTAACACACATATCTGCTCCTTATTCCATTTTTATATCAGAAGCAAATACCGTAGGGTGCATTCCATACACCATTAATATTGGTGCATGGAATGCACCCTACATGGTTATTGCCGCTTTGAAAGACAAATGGAATCGCCAATTATTCCACCTCAAGTTCTTTGACGCGCATCCCTTCGCCGCCGGTCACGCGTATCTCATAGCTGCCGCAGTCCGGGCATGGCTCATAAAGCGTAGCGATCGGTATTTCATGCAAACATTTTACACACTGTCCGCGCCCCGCTGTTTCGACGATTTCCAGCCGCGCCTGCTCCGCAATGCTGCCGCGCGTCACCACGTCGAAGCCGAAGCGCAAGGACTCCTGCTCCACGCAGGCCAGCTGGCCGATTTCCAGCCACACTGTCCTCACCCGGGTAAACCCCTGCTGGTGCGCCGCATCCTCGATGATACGCAGCATGTTTTCGGCAAGCGACATTTCATGCATGGCCGGCCCCCGGGTTATACGCGCACCCTATCATCTGTCCGGCTGGCCTTCACGCCAGCGATGCAAGTCCGCCTCGGCACACAATTCACGAACCAGCTTCGCAGCGACCTCCAGGTTGGCTGCTGCCTTGCCGCTCAACGGGTTGCCCAGCTCAAAATCATAACCGCGAATGCGCAACAGGAAGGCAGGGGGCGCATCTGTTCCATACACCTGCCGGTAGGTATGCAGCAACGCAAACGGGGTCATCACATGACTGGTGTAGCTGCTGTCCTTTTCGGCGGCGATCTCGGAAAAATGAAATGGCTCAGCGCAGGACACATCGGCATCGACAAACAACACCGCACTGCGATCAAGCAGGTCGGTAACGTGCTCGACCTGCAACTGGTAATCCTCGACCAGTTCAACCCGCTCACCCAGCCCGGCCGCTTCCGCCCAGCCTTCCAGGCCTCGCACCAGCAGTGGCGCAAGCGCATCGTCGCCGCGCGATTCGTTGCCGATGGCGAAGACCAGAACAGGGACGGTCATGATTTGCGTTGAATTTTAACCCCTCCAGACCTCCCCTTGTCAGGGGAGGCCATCATCTCCTCCCCTGACAAGGGGAGGCTGGGAGGGGTTGCTATTCGGTTCATCAAGCATTGGATCAACTGAATATCCCATCACCTGACCGCGTCAGCACATCGACCCTGCTGCCGGATGCGTCCAGCAACTCCACTTCCAGCGGCATCTTGCCCAGCGCATGGGTGGCGCAGGACAGGCACGGATCGAAGGCGCGGATCGCGAC
>MGWZ01000024.1 GCA_001801175.1 Gallionellales bacterium RIFCSPLOWO2_02_FULL_57_47
AATCATTGTCCGTTCTTCAATACTTAACTGCGTGTAGATTTTTCCCATGCAACATTATCTTCCTTAAATGTTGCACTTGGTTTTTGAGCGCGCTCAGATTAAGGGAGAAAAGCGGTTCATCTTTATTGTGAATGCGGCAGACTGTCAAAAATATCATTTGGACAATGTGCTGCGTTTGATCACCAATGACTGTGGGGTCGTTATTCAACTAGAAAAAGAAACAGCAGGTGCGGCGTGCAGTGCGCTTATGGCAATCGATCATATCGATAACAACGATGCGCTGATGATTTCGAATGGTGATCACATTTTCAATTATGACTTGAACCGCGTGATATCAGGGTTTGAATCCAGGAGTGTGGATGCGGGATCGGTATGTTTTGACTCCGTGCATCCAAAATGGTCGTTCGTTCGCCTCGATGAAAATAACAAAATCATCGAAACTGCAGAAAAGCGGCCCTTGAGCCGGAATGCGATTGCTGGCCTGTATTACTTTAAGCATGGCAGTGATTTTGTCAGGGCGGCGAAGAAAACCATAGAAAAGGATGCAAGCGTTAACGGGCGTTTTTATGTCGCCCCAACACTTAACGAACTTGTGCTGGAGGGGAAAAATCTGGAAATTCATTCTATCCCCTCCTCCACCTACCATAATTTTTATTCCCCGCATAAATTGAAAGAGTACGAAGATTCTTTAAAGAACAGCGTGGGAAACCGCTCTGGTGCCGCTGATTAGCAGATGCTCTTCCGGAAAGCACAGTAACGATAGGTTGCGAGGGAAAACATGAAATCCGCGAAGCTTGAAAGCATGGCGAAGGGTTGGTTCGTAGGGAACTTCGAGCCGTCACTCTATAAGACCAATGCAGTCGAAGTGGGTGTAAAATATTATAAGGCCGGCGCGCGTGAGGCATGGCATTACCACAAGATCGCCACGGAGATCACCGTCATAATCCGCGGGCGGGTAAAAATGAATCAGCGCGAATATGTAACTGGCGACATCGTAATCGTCGAACCCGGGGAGGGCACTGATTTTGAAGCTCTTGAAGACACGGCAACGGCGGTGGTCAAGTTGCCGGGTGCCAACAATGATAAATATTTGAAAGACGAATAGCTTGCTTAATATTGTCATCCCCATGGCGGGACGAGGTAGCCGCTTTGCAAATGCAGGCTATGAACAACCCAAGCCTCTGATCCCAGTTCATGGCTATCCCATGATCAGACTCGTGACAAGCAATTTGCGCCCGCGCCAAACGTATCGGTTTATTTTCCTGTGTCTGCAGGAACATATCGAAAAATATGCAGTTGATCGGCTGCTAAAGAGTTGGGAGCAAGGGTGCGAGATCGTCGTTGTCAGCCAGGTTACAGAAGGGGCCGCTTGTACGGTTTTGCTCGCAAAAGAGCTGATCAACAATAGCGACAGCTTGATGATTGCTAACAGCGACCAATGGGTAGATACCGATATCGATGTATATCTGGATATGATGAAAACCAATAATCTTGATGGTTTAATCATGACCATGTGGGCCGATGATCCGAAATGGTCTTTTGTGCGCATGGATGAACAGGGACACGTCATAGAAGTTGTGGAGAAAAAAGTTATTTCGAACGAGGCGACTGTAGGCATATACAATTTCAGGCGAGGTGCTGATTTTGTTGCGGCAGCCGAAAAGATGATCGATAAGGGTGCGCGCGTAAATGGCGAGTTCTATGTCGCGCCTGTCTACAACGAACTAATCTCTCAGAGTCAGACTATCGGTTACTTCAATATCGGCAAAGTAGGCGATGGAATGTACGGTCTTGGTGTCCCCGACGATCTGAACCTGTTTACCAATTCGCCAGTTTCAGCCAAGGCAATCGGTACTCTTTGAGCTGAATTTGATTGACTCTTTGACTGTATCCAACTGAGGCAGATATTCAAGCAAAAGGCCATAATTAATAGCAAGTTAGGATGCAATGCTTGTAATTGCTGGTTTATGTTGATTAGGGCGAAATGGAAATGAATTTACATCTATTTTTTGATGTTTTTATTGAAGATGCGCAGCCGGGAGTCTATCTGAGGGGGGATAGACGTCGGTTTGATAAAGATTATCAAATAAGAACTGCGACTCCTGCCTATAAATTTCAATCCAAGTTTGATATTACCAGGTACTCGCTTATCAGCTATCAGGAGATTCCCTGGGCTTCAATCACAATCAGGATTGAATGCCAAAATAAAAATCATGAATCGATTTATGAGGAATTAAGAGGCATTTTCCCTGATGCAAATGTGGTTGAGCATAGGTCTGATACGGCCAAGAAATACTATCAGGCATTACTTGATCTTGATTTAAAAGATAACTCATGGGTCTTTTTTTCTCCAAATAACGATCATCCATTTATGGGAAATAAGGGGGACATTGCTAAATTAGCAGAAGTTCTTAAGGATGCAGATGAAGCGGCAGAGAGAACTGGCGCAGATTTGGTTTCAATACCTTTTTCTCATTTTACGGAGTGCATGAATTTTTTTAAACCGACTCAACATGAGTGGGGAGCATATGGTGATGTTTTCCCAAAGTTGCTCTATGAAACTAATTATTCATATGTAATCAGCTTAAATAAGCTATTAATTGATTCGCTACACATCTATAGATATGCAGACCTGAAATGGATTTTCGGCAATTCAAAAAATACCGGTAGAGTGATTAGGCCTGAAGACACCGAGTTCTATCTGACCAAGATAAGAAGTCATGTAATGGTAGTTCCTAAATTTGAGTTCTGCAGACATTACGACGGCTACATGCATATTGCAGATAAGGTTCCGCCATTATTCATACCGGAAGGCTTCTTTGATGCGAATATACGTATTAGATATGGTTATGAAAATACCAAGTCTGGGTATGTCAATATTAATCCGCGAGCAATTTGTTTTAGTTACCAATCTCCAAAAGGGGCGGATTTAAAGATTGTTTTGGATGATATTCCAGAATTTTGGCGTCATCGAATCAGTGAAATTGATATTAATCCCGAATTTCCTAAAGCACTGAGTAGGTTGGGGATTGATTACTACAAAGATCTAGTAAATCCATGGCGTAAATCTAGTGCTGTTAAAAACATATTTCGAAGTTATAGAAAACTTCTGAAGTCTAAAACAAAGCAGTTAGTAAAAAAATAAGCGGTTCTCTAAAAATTCCTACACCCTCGGCCTTGCTCATCATGCGCTACGGCTACCGTTGACCAAAAAAACTTTCACGTATAAATAGCGCATCCCCCCAGCCGTGTTTGTTGATGTAGGCAAAGGCCAATTTGAAATTATGTTCCTCCAGGAAACCGATAATGGGCCTTATCGACGTATCACCTTCATAGAGCCCCCCATGGCTGACCTCTGCAAACACAAATTTCGCCTTGGTCAAAAATTTTTGTGCTCCTTTGAGTACGTCAAGCTCAGCGCCTTGCACGTCGATGTAAAGCATATCCAGCTTGTCCGACAGGTTGGCATGGCCATCCAGCCTCAGATTCTTTACGATCTCGTCAACGGTGCTGGTGCGGAGTTTAAGCTCATTGCCGAAGCCCACCTCCGGGTGAATATCCAGGTGTCCGGTTGGCTTGAGCATGCTTGAGCTTCCGCCCGCCTGGTCGGAAACGAAGAATGTTATCTCCTTCCCCGCCTCCGAAGCGCAAAGCGCATTGATCGCATGATACCCAGCGTGAGGTGCAATTGCGTTCTTCAGTTGTTCAAAGGCTTTCGGTAGCGGCTCGACAAAAACGCCATGGCGTATGCCCTCGGTCGCGAATTTTTTGACCTCCTGGCCGTTGTTTGCACCTATCTGCAGCACGCCTTCAGGCGTGATACCGAACCATTTGTACAGATACGCCAGTGGATCTGGAAGCTTTTCCTTGCGGTAGAAGCGCTTGATTTTATAAAGTAGCGGGTGCATTTATCGGCTTTCAGAAATAAACAATCATAAAGGATAGAGAAGACAACCAGAGCCATCCCGGCAAAGGCCGGGCTGAACTTGCCGGAAATATTCGGGTACTTGCTAGGTTAACCGCTTCAGCACGCGGCGCTTGAATTTGCGCGCTAGTCTGGACAGCATGCCCTTATTGTATCCATATTCCATCGGCTTATCCCAGGCGGACTGGACAACTACGCCCAGGAATATCCGGCTTAAAAGTTCGTCATTCTCGCCTGCTGTTTTTGCTTCAAGATACTGCTGCTCGTAATGATAACAACGAAACAGCGTTTCGACCGGCCACAATTCAATGGATCGGAACATCAGCAACGCCTCGCCATACCAGCGCATTTCCGAGGGGAAGAGCTTCATTGCATCGTAAAAATTCATGCCGCGCGGCTCAAGGAATTTCACGGCAAGATCCGACCAGACGCGTTTGCTCCACACTACCGGCAAGGGGCCGAATTCATACTGCTTTCCGGTGCGCCCGAATATTTCCATGACGGCCCTGCAATCCGCGTCGATGTTGTGCGCGATTTTTTCGTGCCGGTGCAGCGCGCCGAACAGGCGCAGCTCCATGCTGTCGTTCATCACCGTATAGGGAACCCCGGCAGGCGTGAGGAAGTCATCCCTGCCAAAGTCGCGGATAAAATACGAGTCGGAGTCAAGGCACAGATAATTCTCGCAAAGCCCAAGCCGCCAGAATTCCGATTTGACGATCTGTTGCGACACCACGCCGGGCATCTCATTGATGGCCTTCTGGACGAGAGCAGGATTCACCGCGATGATTTCCTCGTCCTCCAGGAAGAGCACCCCCTCGCCGCCTATGGTGCTCTTGAACAATTGCATATCGGCAGCCGGGCAGGAAAGATAGAACGGCAGCTTTTGGGGATTGAAGCGGCGAATACTCTCAGCTAGCCGCGCTGCGCGCCGCAAGTCGCGGCGGTATGACTTGCAGTAAAGAACGATGTCTTCCATTTTCGGATCAGATACGCATTGCATTCGTTTGAGAGTCACCGAGCTAAATTGCATTCGCCCAGGCGATGATCTGGCGCACGGCAGCTTCGACAGTATAAGGCGATGGATTTCCCGAGTCAGCGAGATCATCCCGCATCCAGCGGGCGTGCAATTCCTCCAGCGCAGCTGCTATTGCACCCGCGTCATCCGCCGTCACCGCCCAATGCCCGAGTTCGCGCAGCATGCGCTCCATGTGGGGATTGCGCCAGACCAGCGCCAGGATCGGGCGCTGCGTCCAGAGATATTCGTACATCTTAGAAGGAATATACTGCTCGCAGAAAGGCACGGTGCCGTGCAACAGCAACAGGCAATCGGCGGCGTTCATCCGCTTCAGCACCCGCTCCCGGCCGCTTTCTCCCGTCTTCGGGTCTGTCTCGAGACGGCCAAACTGCTCGATCATCGAAGGATAAGGAAATTCGCGCAATGCCCGCGCAGAAACCGGATCGATGCCGCCGCCGTAAAGCTGCAGCCGGGTTTGCTCGGCGCGTTGCGGATCCTTTTCAATGAACTTGCGCAAGCCCTGCATAAAAATTCCCAGGTTGCGCGTATCCGCCAGCGAGCCGAAATAGCCGATCACCAGATGCTTGCCGCGCCGGTATGGCACACGCGGAAACTCAGGTTCATTGGCGCCCGGCAGCAGACAATGCCCGCGGTCGCCCAGCTCTGGATGTCTCGCTCTTGCCTGCGCCAGTGCTTCCTCGGTAAACCAGAATGCGACGTCGGCATGCTTGCAGATTTTTCCCTCCAGCCAGATCGAAAAGCGGGTGCGCGTCTTGTTTGTGGTCTGCCCCGGAAAGGTCATCGGGTCGTGGATTTCGGTGATCCACGGGATGCCGAATCGAAGTTTCAGCCAGTAACCGGCCAGATGCGCCGCATAAGCACCGCCCGCGGAGTAGATGAGCCTCGGTTTGCGCGTCCTGATGACACGCGCGCCCATGAAATAAGCGGAGATTGCCCACGACCAGCTGGTTTCAATGGGAATGATAAGTTTTTCGACCACATAAAAAGGCAGCAGCACCAGAGAAACCGCGATCATGGCAATCCGGTACAAAGCCCGCGACGGGATGCGCTGTCTCAGGTAATGGCGCAAGTCAAAACGCAACGCCACTGCCAGAGCGGGAAGCACCTGGTGATGCTCCAACACCTTATCCTTGTTTCCCATCACGGCGCTGACGATGATGGGCTGTATGCCAAGCTTGAGAAAATGGGGGATTTTATCGGTAATGGTCTGGCTCGATGCGCGGCCATCCATGTTGAAGATATGGGAAAGCACCAGCCAAATCTGTTTATCGCTATCGCTCATAATCATTCCATTACTTCAAACAAATAATCGAAACTGCATAAAAATCTGATACGCTATTTTACATGTAATCCAAACGGGTAAGCGCGATGGCGATTTATGCGGTGGGCGATGTGCAGGGCTGTTATGCCGAGCTGGTGCGGCTGCTGGAGGATACCCGTTTCGATCCGGCGGCGGACAAGCTCTGGCTGGTTGGCGACCTGGTGAACCGCGGTCCGGGCTCGCTGGAAGTGTTGCGCCTGATCAGGTCGCTTGGCGACAGCGCGATCACCGTGCTCGGCAACCACGACCTGCACCTGCTCGCCGTCGCTGAAGGAATCGGGGAACTGCACCGCACCGACACGCTGGACGAGATACTCAACGCGCCGGATCGCGACGAACTGCTGCACTGGCTGCGCCACCAGCGCCTGCTCCATGCGCAGGACGGCTACGTTCTCGTCCATGCCGGGCTGCTGCCGCAATGGAGCGTGGCTCAGGCCGAGAGCCTGGCGCGCGAAGTCGAAACCGCGCTGCAAGACAAAGATTACGCGACCTTCCTCAAGCGCATGTACGGCAACACCCCGCACAGCTGGGACGACGACCTGACCGGAGACAAACGCCTGCGCGTCATCGTCAACGCCTTCACCCGCATGCGCATCTGCACCAAAGAGGGCGAGATGGAATTCAAGTTCAAGGGCGAGGTGGAAAACATCCCGGCAGGTTACCTGCCGTGGTTCGACGTGCCCAGGCGCAAGAGCCGCGATGCCACCGTCATCTTCGGCCACTGGTCCGCGCTCGGCCTGCTGCATCGCAAAAACGTCATCGCGCTCGACACCGGCTGCCTGTGGGGCGGCCCGATGAGCGCGATCCGGCTCGACGACCGCCAGCTGTTCCAGGCCGCCTGCAACAACCCGGTGGCGAAGCATTGGTAACGTGTTCGTTTGACCGAACAGTCCAGCAAGTTTAGATTCGTGTTTGAGTATTTTGCTTGAAGGGTGTGCCATGTCCAGAACAGTTCTCGATATCAAACGCCGTCGAAACAATCTGAAGGTATGCACCTCCATCCAAGGTGAGCACATCATCGTTTCCCCGGTGGAGAATGTGCCGCTGACGCTGGAGCAACGCCTGGCGGCCTACGATCCAGAGCGTCATGGCGGCGAGCAGATGAGTACGACGCAAAGGCTCGGGGCCGAGCGATGGTAATTCCCGTTATAGTTTTCGCAACAAGAAGAAAAGTCGCGCCGGAATATGCGGTGGTTTTGCCGACTACTTTACGTTATGCATTAGGAGTTCAGCCATAAACGAAACGCCAAAATTGACCAACAGCGATAAGAGAGACCTAGTCATTCAAGCGGGCATGCAGTTGGTTCCGTATGTTGGTGGCTCGCTATCTTCTCTGTATTTCGGTGCAAAGCAGGAAAAGCGGTTCAAGCGTCTCGAATCGTTCTACCAAGAAATCGCCTACGAGATTGAGAAAATGAAGGACAGTATTTCATCCGTTGACAAGCAAGACCCCGTAGCGCTCGAAGCCATCATCGAGTCACTTCATGAAAAGGTTGAAGCAGAGCCGACGCTTGAAAAGAGGGAGTTTTTCAAGAACTATTTCAAGAACACCCTTAAATTCCCGGTTGCCGGGAATTTCGATGAGCGCAAGTATTTCCTTGATACTCTTTCTGAAATGACGCTTCTCGAATGTGAGCTCCTAGCGTTCATCAACTCTCAACCCAGCTCTCTTCAGGTTGGCAATATTCAGAAGCCTGGCACAGATAAATATGCAGTTGTGGGGGCGATTGGAAGGCTGAAATCTAGAGGCTTCCTTACCGCCACTCAAGGTTCATTCGCAGTTGGTGGCGGGGCTGACAATTCATTGCAGGAGATAGTTTCTGTGCCGTCCTTTGGCAAATCATTCATTGCCTTTTGCCTTCATGCATAACCCGGCAGTCAACCGGACCTGCGCAAAAAGCCGCTCAGCCAGCGTAGGGCGCAATAACCAACGGGCATTGCGCCGTATGCCAACCATCCGGTGCAATGCGCTACGCTTATTGCACCCTACCTGATCGCCTCGCACACCGCCCGCTTCCCCTGTGCGCCGCCGAATTGCGCAGGCTTGTAAGGGGATTTCGGCGAGAACTGTTTGAGCACGAAGTGCAAGTTCCGCAGCCGCCTGACCAGACGAGCAACGCAGGGAACCCCGCAGGGGCGGCAAACCGGGGGCGACTTCTTTGGGTTACCTTTCTTGGCAAGACAAGAAAGGTAACTTGCCGCCGGGCAACCACCGGCGGTTTTGACAGGTTCTTGCCCGTTCATGGTTCGACAAGCTCACCACGAACGGAAGAGCGATGGCTCAACCAACCTCCGCCAGCAGCCTCTGCAGTATCTGCTCCCCCTGCCTTGCATACCCGCCCCCGAACAGGTTGGCGTGGTTGATGATGTGGTACAGGTTATATACATCCTTGCGTACAGCGTAGCCAATATGCAGCGGATACGCGGCGCGATAGGCGGCGTAGAAATCGGTGAAATAGCCGCCAAACAGTTCCGTCATCGCGAGGTCGCATTCGCGGTCGCCGAAGTATGGTGCGGGGTCGAAGATGACCGGCGTGCCGTCGGAAAGGAAGGCGTGGTTGCCGCTCCACAGGTCGCCGTGCAGCAGCGAGGGCTGCGGGGTGTAGCCAGCGAAGAACGCGGGCAGCGCGTCCAGCAGTTTTTCGCCGAGCGTCTGTAGCCTGCCGCCGTAGCCGTTATGCGCCGCGAGTCGCAACTGGAATCCCAGTCGATGCTCGCGCCAGAAATCTATCCAGCTATTTTTCCAGCCGTTCGGCTGCGATGTCGTGCCGATGAAGTTGTCATGTGTGAAGCCGAAGCGTGATGTGGTTCCGCTTTCCCCTCCCCCTTGCAGGGGGAGGGTTAGGGAG
>MGWZ01000025.1 GCA_001801175.1 Gallionellales bacterium RIFCSPLOWO2_02_FULL_57_47
CGTTCGACAACACCCGTTTTTACGCAATTCCTGCTTGAGCCAAAAAAATGCAAAAATCACAGAAAAAATGCTTGTCCTCAAACAGAGTATCTACAACGGCGCTTCAATCCTATGAGAATCACATTCACTAAAATATGAATGCCACAAGCTCCCCGGCAAATCCCCCTGAAAACCCGATAGGCGTTTTCGATTCCGGTGTCGGCGGATTGTCGGTGCTGCGCGAGATACGCCGCGAACTGCCTGGCGAAGACCTGCTGTACGTGGCGGACTCCGGCCATGCGCCATATGGCGATAAATCAAGTGACATGATTGAGACGAGGTCGATAGCCATTGTCGAGTTCCTGTTGAGCCGGCACGCCAAGGCCATCGTCGTCGCGTGCAATACGGCAACCGGGGCGGCGGTTGAAGCGCTGCGCGCAAGATTTCCCGTGCCTATCATTGCGATGGAGCCCGCCGTAAAACCGGCGGCGGCAAGCACGAAATCCGGAGTGATCGGCGTACTGGCCACCAGCGGAACGCTAAGTAGCAGCAACTTTGCGAAATTGCACGAACGGTTCGGGGCGGAGGTGGATATTCTGGTTCAGGCCTGCCCCGGGCTGGTCGAACAAGTGGAGGCCGGTGACTTGTCCGGCGACAAGACCAGGGCATTGATCGAAAAATATCTTGTCCCGCTGCTGGCGCAACAAGCCGACACCCTCGTGCTGGGATGCACGCACTACCCGTTCCTCGCCCCGCTGATACAAGAGATAGCCGGGCCAGCGGTCGCCATCATCGACCCAGCCGCCGCCATTGCGCGCGAGCTTCGCCGCCGGCTGGCAAGCGCCAACCTGTTATCGGCCGGGAGCCGCGCCGGTACAGAACGGTTCTGGACCAGCGCCGCACCGGACAAGGCGCAGCCGGTGATCGCGCAATTGTGGAAAGAGGATATCGAATTGTTGAGCCTGCCAAATTCAGACTGATAACATAACAGTCACAAACCCATCAATAACCGTGCATGATGAATGGCAGCTTTCAGGCAACGCAATAACAAGATGCTATAGCTGCTCTGTGCTGCGGATTCAACCGGTCGAGTTCCCTCCTCCATAGCCGACGTTCAGCCCAATAGGTTACGCATTGCCTCAAGATAAAAGGTTGCCAAAAGGGGTTATCACACCATGCTTGCATATATGCCATTTCTGACATATTCTTGGCACCATGAGTAAACAGTGTAAGCCTTTGGCGTGGCTACATGGCGAAGTAAAGACGCCGCCTTTTTCTGCCGAGGCACGAATTGAAGCGGGTGTTTTATTGCGACACCTGCAAGAAGGCGTAAAAATATCTCTGCCACACCCAAGGCCAATGCCCAGTATAGGTCACGGCTGTCCCGAATTAAGAATTCCGGACGAAAATCGCACTTGGCGAATTGTGTACTACGTCGATACGGTAGCCATCGCTATTCTTGGTGTGTTTGCTAAAACCACCAACCAAACACCTCAAGCAGTAATTGATGTTTGCAAGGCGAGACTGAAGCACTACAAATCAATTTAACAGGAGGATAAATGCTGTGAAGACTAACAAATTAGAACGCCTCCAAGCTGGAGGCTGGGAAGTTGGCAACTCAGAGGATTTTCTGCAATTAAGTGATGAGGAGGCGCGACTCGTCGCACTCAAAATTTCACTCGTTAGCGCGGTGAAAAAATCACGCATAAAACGAAAACTCTCTCAGGTTGATCTCGCGCAACGCATGAAATCGAGCCAATCACGCATTGCCAAAATTGAAGCTGGCGACCCTTCTGTTTCCCTGGATCTGATAGTGCGCGCGCTTATCGCAAGTGGCGCAACAACGCGCGATATTCAGATGGCGTTTACTGCAAATTAAACGATAGAAGGCTGAGGATAGGTTCCCGTTACTGTACTAGACTTCGCGAGCATAAATACCAAAGGTACCGGAGTAACTGTTTTTGAGGAAAGATGGCATGAATGAAAATGAAATCGTCTCCGGTACTAGTGCCATTTGAGCGAAGGGCCTCATAGCTTGATGAAATTCTCCCGGTAATATTTCATCTCGTTGATGGATTCGTAGATGTCGGCGAGCGCCTCGTGCTTGCCGTGTTTTTTTACCCCCTGCGCCATGTCCGGCTTCCAGCGCTTGGCCAGTTCCTTGAGCGTGCTGACGTCGAGGTTGCGGTAGTGGAAATAATCCTCCAGCTTCGGCATCCAGCGCGCGAGGAAGCGCCTGTCCTGACAGATCGAGTTGCCGCACATCGGCGAGGTGCGCGTCGGCACATATTCCTTGAGAAATTCGAGCATCTGCGCTTCTACTGTGGCCTCGTCCAGAACGGACGCTTTCACCTTCTCGATCAGGCCGGATTTGCCATGCGTCGATTTGTTCCACGCATCCATGCCGTCCAGCACGCTGTCCGGCTGATGCACCACCAGCACCGGCGCTTCGGCGACGGTTTCCAGGTTGTTGTCGGTTATTACCAGCGCGACTTCGATCACGCGGTCGGAGTCCGGGTTCAGGCCGGTCATTTCCATGTCTATCCAGATAAGGTAATTTTGGTTTTGTGCCATAATTCGTGCGACTAACGGTTGAACGGTAAGGCGCGTATTGTGTCATATCCGTGCCTCTTTCGAATACTGAATTCCACCCCTGTATGCCAACATGACCGCTACGCAATTCACTTTTATTTTCCTCGCCGCGCTTGCGCTGACCACGGTTGCCAAGCTGTGGCTGGCACGCCGCCATCTGGCTTATATTGCTATGCACCGCGCTGCCGTGCCGGAGGCGTTCCGCGAAAAGATCGCACTCGCCGATCACCAGAAAGCGGCGGATTACACTTCCGCCAAGACCCGCTTCGGCATGCTCGGCATCCTGTTCGACGCCGCGCTGTTGCTGCTGTTTACGCTGGCGGGCGGCATCCAGTTCATCGCCGACATCTGCAATGGCTGGTTCAGCGCGCCGCTGATGCAGGGACTGGCAACCATCGTCGCCGTGCTGCTGCTCTCATCGCTGCTGGAAGCCCCGTTCAGCATCTATCGCACTTTCGTCATCGAGGCGCGCTTCGGGTTCAACAAGATGACCTTCGCGCTCTATCTGGTCGACGCGCTGAAGGGCCTGTTGCTCGGCGCAATAATCGGTTTGCCGCTGCTGTTCGGCGTATTGTGGCTGATGGAGCGCATGGGCGAATACTGGTGGCTGTATGTGTGGCTGGTATGGGTCGTGTTCAATCTGCTCATCCTGTTCATCTACCCGTCGTTCATCGCGCCGCTGTTCAACAAGTTCACGCCGCTGCAGGACGAGGCGCTGAAGGCGCGCATCGGGGCGTTGCTCAACAAGTGCGGCTTTACCGCCAGTGGCTTGTTCGTGATGGACGGCTCGAAGCGCAGCGCGCACGGCAACGCCTACTTCACCGGCTTCGGCAAGACCAAGCGCATCGTGTTCTTTGACACGCTGCTGGAACGCCTGAGCGGCAGCGAAATCGAGTCGGTGCTGGCACACGAACTGGGCCATTTCAAACGACGCCACGTGATGAAGCGCATCGCGGCGACTTTCATCATGAGCCTGGGATTTCTGTGGCTGCTCGGTCTGCTGATGCAGACCACCTGGTTCTACCAGGGCCTGGGCGTCACCCATTCGACAAGCTCAGGGCAAGGCTCCCCCACTGCATTGGCGCTGCTGCTGTTTTTCATGATTCTGCCGATCTTCAGCTTTTTGCTGCATCCGTTGCTGTCGGCCTATTCGCGCAAACATGAATTCGAGGCCGACGCTTACGCCGCCAGGCAAACCGCCGCAAGCGATCTGGTCAACGCCTTGGTCAAGATGTACCAGGACAATGCCTCCACGCTCACGCCTGATCCGCTGTATTCTGCGTTTTACGATTCGCATCCTCCGGCTATGGCGCGCATCGCCCATTTACAGGCTCAATAACTTTTTTCAACCCGGCAAGGAGATCATCATGAAACTGATAACGACCTTGATTTTACTTTCCGCCGCAACGGCTGCGACTGCCAACCCTTTCCCAAATGGCGACGCACAGACAGGACAGAAATTGTTCGAGCAGTACAATTGCAACCGCTGCCATGCGAAATTGATGGGCGGCGATGGCAATGCAATATTCACCCGTGCCGACCGCAAGGTGCACAATGCGGCAGAACTTCTTGTGCAACTGGTTGCCTGCAGCGGCAATATCGGCACAACCCTGACGCCGCAGGAAAAACAGCATCTCGGCGCTTATCTCAACCGTTTTTACAACCTGAAATGAGGCATGCCATGACCACCGCATCCGATTTAACCAGCAAGCGATGCAAACCTTGCGAAGGCGGCATGCCGCCCCTCACCAATGCCAAGGCCGATAGCCTGATGCAGGATCTCGAAGGCTGGCAACGATTTGACCACCTGATAGGCAAGACTTACCACTTCAAGGACTTCTGCGAGACCATGGCGTTCGTAAATGCAATCGCATGGATGGCGCACCGCGAGGACCATCACCCCGAACTTACGGTCGGCTACAACAGTTGCCAGGTGGAATACACCACCCACGCCATCCACGGCCTGTCGGAAAACGACTTTATCTGCGCCGCGAAGGTGGACTTGCTATTCAAGCTTTGAACGAAATACTGCACGGACAAATTGTTGCCGCATTCGGCCGCCAGTACCTGGTGCACCTTGAGGACGGCGGCGAAATCACCTGCCTGACGCGCGGCAAGAAAAGCGAGGTGGTGTGCGGTGACATCGTGGAGATCAAGCCCACCGGAGACGCCTCGGCGGAGAGCGGCGCCCAGGGCGTGATCGAGCGCATTGCGCCGCGCCGCTCGCTGCTGCACCGCTCCGACGCCTTCCGCGAAAAACTCATCGCCGCGAACGTCACGCAAATCATCGTGGTGGTCGCCGCCGAACCTTCATTCAGCGACGAATTGCTGGCGCGCTGCCTGGTTGCCGCATACGACCAGAAGCTCGAGGTGCTGATCGTGCTGAACAAGTGCGACCTGACCGGGGCCGCAGCCGCCGCGCGCCAACGGCTCGCTCCCTACACCGCCATCGGCTACCGGGTGCTGGAACTCAGCGCCAAACAGGATGTGTCAGCCTTGCGCCCGTTCCTGCAAGGCCATACCAGCGTGCTGGTCGGCCAGTCCGGCATGGGCAAGTCCACGCTGATCAACGCGCTGCTGCCCGATGCGCAGGCCGCCACGCGCGAAATTTCCACCGCGCTGGATTCCGGCAAGCACACCACCACCCACGCGCGCCTGTATCCTTTGGACGAAACCAGTTCATTGATCGACTGTCCCGGCGTACAGGCGTTCGGCCTGCATCACCTCAGCTTCGGCGGTATAGAACAGGGATTCGTCGAGTTCGCGCAATATCTCGGCCAGTGCCGCTTCCACGATTGCCACCACACGCACGAGCCCGGCTGCGCGCTGCGGGAAGCCGTCGCTGCGGGAAAGATCAATGCAAGAAGGCTGGAGCTGTTTAAGCAGATCGCCGCGAACAAGGCGTAGTGACTCTCCGTTCATCTTGACACCTTGCTGATGAAGCTGCTGACCATCCAACCCGTGTGATTTTATTTCTAAATCTAAAGGAGACTCTGAATAAGTCCGTTCGCCCTGAGCCTGTCGAAGGGCGGTTTGCTTAACCCGTTGATCTGATTAACCCCTCCATTCATGGTTCGACAGGCTCACCACGAACGGAGGACTTAATCAGAGCTTCCTAAAGTGAAATGCCGTAGGGTGCATTCCATGCACCATTAACTTTGGTGCATGGAATGCACCCTACATGGTCATTGCTGTCTTATTAATGAAATGAGAATGGCTATTCAACACTGTAACGGCGGCTCATCCATCAGCGCGATCTGCTCCCTCAATTCCAATATCCGGTCCTGCCAGTAGCGCTGCGTATTGAACCAGGGAAAGGCAACGGGAAACGCCGCGTCATCCCAGCGCCGCGCAATCCACGCGGAGTAATGGATCAGCCGCAGCGTGCGCAGCGCTTCGAGCAGATGCAGCTCGCGCGGGTCGAAATCGTAAAAATCCCCGTAGCCCACCAGCAAGTCGCCGAGTTGCTGCGTCTGTTCGGCGCGCTCGCCGGACAGCAGCATCCACAAATCCTGTATCGCCGGCCCCATGCGGCTGTCGTCGAAATCCACAAAGTGCGGGCCAACATCGGTCCACAACACGTTGCCGACATGGCAGTCGCCGTGCAGGCGCAACGAGCGCACTTCACCGGCGCGCTCGAAGCAACGCCGCACACCATCCAGAGCCTGCGCGACTACGCCGCGATAAACCTCGAGCAGCTCTGAAGGAATGAAGTCGTGCGCCAGCAGGTATGCACTCGGTTCCACGCCGAAGCTCTGGATGTCCAGTACGGGACGGTGCCGGTAAGACTCAATTGCGCCGACTGCATGAATGCGCCCGATAAACCGCCCCATCCATTCCAGCGTGTCGCAGTCATCCAGCTCCGGCGCCCGCCCGCCGTGTTTGGCAAACACCGAGAAGCGAAAACCGTTAAAGGCGTGCAGCGTGCATCCGTTGATTACCAAAGCGGGCACCACCGGAATCTCGCGCTCTACCAGCGTCGCGACAAACGCATGCTCTTCCAGAATGGCCGCATCCGTCCAGCGTTCCGGGCGGTAGAACTTGGCAACCAACGGCGGACCGTCCTCCATGCCCGCCTGATAGACGCGGTTTTCATAACTGTTGAGCGCCAGCAGGCGGCCGTCGCCGCGCAGGCCGATGCTGTCCAGCGCATCGAGCACGGTATCGGGAGTGAGTTCTGAAAAAGGTCGAGTGTGCATGGGCGGATTGTACGGCAAGCCAGCCCGGCACATAAGTCGGCACGGTCGATTACGAGATGCCTGGTCCTTTTGTCATATTGTTAATATGAGGGTTTGTTGGTAGTGTGCATCCTCATGCATCCGTAGCCCCCGTGTTACTTGAACGGGGGGACTGTTTAATCACTTAAGCTTTATGTTCAAAAAATTATGGCAGATGAATTGAAAAATAACTCAGATAAAGAACAAATCAAAATAGAAGCTGATTCTAAATTGGTGGAGAAACATCCAATTGCTGAAGCAATAACAAATTTTATCCATAGAGCTCGTGATGTTAGGTGGAGCTATCGCGTGTTTAAACCAATAGCATTGCAATCAATGAAAGATAGGTATGAAAAAGCCTTAGAACAGATGAAGAGTTGTGAATTGCTTTTGGCAAGTGATAGTGAGGTTGAGAAACTTCATGGTATTAAAGAAATGCAAAAGGCAATGCGTAAAATTGAAAGGCTCAATCACTCAGAAATTCCAGAGATAATTGGAACGAGTTTATTTTTGAGTCTATTTAGTGCATTCGACGTTTATTCAGGTGAGTTGCTAACTGCAATCTATAACCGGAAACCTGCGTTGTTTGGCAAGCTAAACCGCAAGATTGAATTAGTCGACGTATTAACTGCTGAGTCAATTGATGATCTAAAGAAGGCTGTTTTAGATGAGGTCATTGAAAGTTTTCGCAGAAAAAGCTACATCGAACAATTTGCGGAGTTAGAGTCAACTTTTGGATTGCCTCTTAAGCTATTTGAACGATGGCCTGACTTTGTGGAATGCACTCAGCGCCGGAATTTGTTAACTCATTGTGGAGGTGTAGTCAGTGAGCAGTACCTTAAAATATGCAAGCATGAAAAATACCCAGAAGAAAAACTTCCTTTACTTGGTGCAAAGCTTGAGCTTGATCCGAAATATTTTCTATTTTCTTGCGAATTATTGATTGAAGTTGGGCTAAAGCTCGGTCAAACATTGTGGCGAAAAATTATCCCAGATGAAATTGATAAGGCCGACGATCACCTTCAACACACTCTCTTTGATGCACTTAGTTCGCATAATTGGAATAGAGGAAAAATGTTCGGTGAGTTCGCCGTTACACAGAGTGTTTTGTCGCCTCTTTCAAATCCCAAGTGGGTAATGCTTCATTCCGAGCAGCCGATACGGCATGATTGCACTTTCATTTTGTTAGTGAG
>MGWZ01000026.1:0-5821 GCA_001801175.1 Gallionellales bacterium RIFCSPLOWO2_02_FULL_57_47
CGCCGCGCGAATTTCGTGAAGCTCTAGATCGACTGCGTTATGATCATCCTGCGCTGCAACTTTGAGGGGAGACCTCAGAGTCTGACCCCATTGATTCTCTTCAGGAACAGATTTAGACTGGTACGCAGTGTAGCAAATAGCGAACAGAGGGCAAAAAACAAGGGAGGCCGAAGCCCCCCTTGATGTTGCCAACTCGTTCAATGGAGTCTGACCCCATTGATTCTTGATCTTTGATCTTAACAGCCGTTCGTATCAGACGCTACAGTCGGGGCAGCACCCACGCCTGCTTCAGTGTACATGACATAGCACGTTAAACCTGCTGTGGTACCAGCAGCGGCAGCAGGAATAAATGCGGCTTGGAAAGCTGTGGTTACAGGTGAATTGGCTGTCGCTGCAGTTGAAGCAGGAATTGTGGTGTAGTCGGTTGCTGTAACGCCTGCCAATGGGCCAATGGTCACAGAATTCGGGTATCCGTTAACATATGTAACCGCCACACCTTCAATTGTTGCCGTCGTAGGTGTAATTAGGAACGCCGCGTGTGCGATGCTTGCGGCAGAGCTCACTGAGCCACGCAAGGCATTAGTATTGGCAGTTATGGCATCGCCCCTCAAGTCTGCAAATCGTGGCAACGCAACCGCCGCCAAAATACCCAGAATTACGATAACCATGACCAGTTCGATCAGTGTAAAACCTGCTTGTTTCTTCATTTTGTCTCTCCTAAAATTAATGGCCCGTCCCGAGCCACCTCGAAGGGCCGCAGCCCTATTTAATATAAACTTTCACTTTGCCTGCCAAGTCCTTGCCGCAGCAAGAATTTTACAAGTTGGATGCAACTATAAACGTAATCTGACAAGGACGCAACACCGTTTATCCCCTTCCGACAAGCGGTTGCGCCCCGGATGGAGCCACTACATCAACACGCGGAACATGGCGAAGAACAGATAAATGCTGCCCAGCAACAGCAGCCAGCCGATTTGACGCGCATGGCGCGTGACAAAGCGTTCCAGTTGATCATGCGGCACATCCAGCACTTTGGTGGCGCGGCGCGTAGACACCCATTGGTTGGCGCCTTCCTCAAAGCCGCGTAACAGACTGGGCCGCAGCCATACAATCAATCCGGCCACGAGTGCGACTGCCGCCCCAAGCAACAAGAACAGTATCAAGGCATCGAGCAGTATATCCAGCAGTCTTGCCGGAGCTTTGCTGCCCAGGTGTTGCAGCGCGTATGCCTTGTCGAACAGGAAGCCGAAATAGATAAGGATGTAGGTCGCCCCCAGCACGATGGCTATCCCCAGCAAACGATGATATCGATAAAACCAGTGCTCGATGCTGAAGCTTCGGTCCAGCATGCGCTCGACATGGCGTAGGGAAATCCAGCGGTTGGCGACGCGATTGATGCGTTCCAACAGGTCCGGCTTGAAGACGAGCAGCGACCCAAGCAGGATGCCGAGCATCGCGGCAATGTGCAAAAAAATGGCAAGCGACTGCCATAACATGATACTGGTTGGGTCAGTTTGCATGGCGATGTAGGAGGTCCGGGTTAGTGTACATGGCAATAGAAAATGTCAGCCGGCGCTTTGTACACTGGCATTCCGGTGATGTCAACCCAGTGTCTTCGGCACGCGATGGCTGTAAAGACGGCGGCAATTTGTCCGCCCTGCGATTGCCTGGGATGTTAATCAAAACCACGAATACGGTTCGACCGGCTCGAACAGCAGGCCGGTCAATTCCCGAGGTGCTTTTTGCAGCGAGGGCAGCCGCGACGGCTCATGATAGGCGGCAACATGAAAGCGTATCCAGTTCTTGCCATCCCGGCCCGGCTTGAAGTGCCCGTCATTGCGCAACAGGTAGACCAGCTCGCGCTTCTTGAGATCGAATACCCAGTTGCCGGACTTTACCGACAGCGGAGTCGGGTCGTAAAATTCACCGCCGTAATTGACCGGTTTCTTCTGCAACCAGTTCATCGGATTATCGTCAGCCAGCGCCGCGACATCGGATGGTTTCCCGCGCGTCTGTATCTGCCCGTATTGCAGGATCAGCGCACTTTGTATCGCGCCCGCCACCCCTTCCATGGCGACCTTCTCGGCCTGCTCCTGATAAAACAGCACGCGGTTCATTAACAGCCCCATCAGGACCGCGATGATGATGACGACGACGACCAGTTCTAAGAGGGTGAAACCGTGTGAGGATCGAGGAGCGAGGATTGAGGATTGAGTAAAATCCACCCTGCTTCTCGGCTCAATCCTCAATCCTCGTTCCCCAATCCTGGTGTTCATCAATGCATTGCCGCTTTGCCGAGATCCCACATCGGCAGGAATACGCCGAGCGCCAGGATTAACACCAGGATGCCGAGTGCCACGATCAGTATCGGCTCTATTTTTGAGCTGAGGGTTGCGACTTCGTATTTGACTTCGCGCTCGTACATGTCGGCGATCTCGAACATCAGCCCGTCCATGTCGCCGCTTTCTTCGCCGACGGCAATCATCTGCAGCACCACCGGATTGAATACCCCGGCGGCGGTTGCGGTGCGCAGGATGCTTTCGCCGCGCTCGACACCATCGCGCATTTGCTCTATGCGGCTGCGCATGAATTCATTGTCCACCACCATGCCGACTACGTTCATCCCCTGCAGGATCGGCATCCCGCTCTTGAATGAAAGCGCCATGCTGCGCGCGAATCGCGCCAGAGTGGCTTTGAGGATGATCTCTCCGGCAATCGGCAGCTTGAATTTGTACCTGTCCCACTTGTAGCGTCCTTCCCTGGTATTGGTATACAGGCGGAAGCCCAGCACCGCTCCGGCCAGCATCGCCAGCAACAGCATCCAGTAACTCACCATGAAACCGGAGAAACCGATCAACATTTTGGTGATGGCGGGAAGCTCGGTATGAAAACCCGCATACACTTTGGCGAAGGCGGGAATCACGAACAGATTGATGACAACAATGGCGATCGCCATCGCCATGATCACGAAGCTCGGATAGCGCATCGCGGTCTTGATGCGCTCGCGCATATCGCGTTCGAACTCCAGGTGCTCATACATGCGGATGAAAGTTACATCCAGCATGCCGGTCATTTCACCCACCTGCACCATGCTGGCATAGAACGGCGAGAAAACTTTTGGATGGCGGCGCATCGCGGTGCTGAGTTCGCGGCCGTTATCCAGGCTTTCGCGCAAGTCCTGAAGCAGCGCCGAAAAGGCAGGGTTCTGCGTGGATTCCTGCAAACCGGCCAGCGCGCGCATGATAGGCACGCCGGCTTTGAGCAAGGTGTACATCTGGCGGCTGAACAGCAGCAGGTCGATCGGGGTGATCGGCTTGTCGGTAAGCTGGCGTTTGATCCAGCCCGGCTTGCCGGATGTGGCGCCAAGCACGCCGCGCACCTGGCTGACTTCGACGGGGGTAATACCGGTGTTCAGCAACTGGTCCGCAATGGCGCCGCTGTCATCGCCATCCAGCGTGCCTTGCACCAGTTCACCGAGGCCGTTGCGGCCTTTGTAGGCAAACACACCCATCGTTATCCTTCTGACCGGTTGCTGATACTCATCACTTCAAACACCGTGGTATGTCCCAGCTTCATCTCTTTAATGGCATGATCCAGCATCGTCTTGCCCTGCATGTGGCCGCGCGCCACCTCCATGAAGTGGGTGGCGCTGTCGCGCGCCGCCGCATTAACCATTTCGCCCGTCATTTCCAGCATTTCATACACGCCCATCCGTCCGTAATAACCGGTGCCGCTGCAATGCGAGCATCCGCGTCCATGCTTCAAGCCGCTCCAGTGCTCACGCGAAAAGCCTTCCCTCTCCATCCAGATTGCTTCCTGGGGTGTGGGGTCATGCGGCTGGCTGCAGCTTTCACACACGCGGCGCAGCAGGCGTTGCGCGATCACCACCTGAACCGAGGTGGCTACCATGAAACGAGGGGTGCCCATATCGATAAAGCGGAACAAGGTGCCCGCCGCGTCGCGGGTATGCAGGGTGGAAAATACCAGGTGGCCGGTCATCGCGGCACGCAAGCCAATTTGCGCAGTTTCCGCATCGCGCATTTCACCGATCAGGATCACGTCCGGGTCCTGCCGCAAAGCGGAACGCAACACGCGCGCAAAAGTCAGGTCGATCTTTTCGTTGACCTGTACCTGATTGGTGCCGGACAAGCGGTATTCCACCGGGTCTTCCACGGTGATGATCTTCTGGTCGAGGTTGTTGATCTCGGACAGCGCGGAATACAGAGTGGTGGTCTTGCCGCTGCCGGTCGGCCCCGTCACCAGCACCATGCCGTTGCTGCGCTGGATGATCTCGCGGAAACGTTTGAGCATGTCAGGCGGCATACCCAGCTTGTCCAGGCCGACCATCCCGCCGTCCTGGCGCAACAGGCGCATCACCACCGATTCGCCGTTCTGCGTGGGACAGGTGGCGATACGCACATCCACGCCACTATCGCGCACCCGCACATTGAATCGCCCGTCCTGCGGCAGGCGTTTTTCGGAGATATCCAGCCCGGACATCAGTTTGAGACGCAACACCAGCGCGGGAGCAATTTTGCTGTCGGCTTCAGTTTGCAGATGCAGCACGCCATCGATGCGGAAACGTATCCTCAGGCAATTTTCCTGCGGCTCGATATGAATGTCGGAGGCGCGTATCTGCGTGGCGTCGTCAAACATGCTCTGCAGCAGCTTGACCACCGGTGCTTCTTCCATGCCAACGGTATCGGTCAGCGCCCCAAAATCCACATAGGTGTCGCCAATATCCTCGCTGAGTTCGCGCGCCAGGCCGGTGATTTCCTCGGTGCGCCGGTAACCGCGATCGATGCTTTCCAGCAACTGGCCTTCGGTGACTACTGCAATGTCAATATCGCGCTTTAAAATACGCGAGATTTCATCGAAAGCAGCCAAATCGGTAGGATCGGCCATGCCGACCAACAGCAGCTTGTTGCGTTCTTCCAGCACAATTGCGCGGAAGCGCCGTGCCTGGCTCTCCGGCAGCAGGCGAACCTGCTCGAGATTGATGTTGTAGCGCCTGAGATTGATGTAGGGGATGTTGAGTTGCTTGGCAAGCATCTCGGATATGTTCTCCTCGGTGACGAATGCATTGTCCACCAGCACCCGCCCCAGCTTGCGCCCGTTGCGCTTCTGCTGTTCAAGCGCAAACTTGAGCTGGTCCTGCGAAATGAGTTTCTGCTGCACCAGCAGATCGCCCAAGCGAACTTTCTCCGGACGCGCCATAATTCTCCCCTGAATGGATTTTTTGTTATGCAACCTTTGCAGGGGCGGAAGTTAGCCGTTTTTCACGATGATGACAAGGACTCAGCGCGTATTTTTATGTTTCACGTGATTCTGTACCAACCTGAAATCCCGCCCAACACCGGCAATATCATCCGCCTGTGCGCCAACACCGGCTGCCGGTTGCATCTGGTCAGGCCGCTCGGCTTCACGCTGGAAGACAAACAACTGATCCGTGCCGGGCTGGATTATCACGAGTTTGCGTCTTTGTGCGTGCATGATACCTTGCCGGAATGCCTGTCGGAATTCGACCCGGAGCGGGTTTTCGCGCTCACCACCAAAGGGTCACAAGCCTTTCACCAGGTACGCTATCGCGCAGGGGACGCGTTTTTGTTCGGCCCGGAGAGCCGCGGCCTGCCCGCCGAGGTGCTCGCCCGGTTCGGCGCCGGACAGCGCGTGCGGCTGCCGATGCTAGCCAACAGCCGCAGCCTGAATTTATCCAATACCGTGGCAGTGACTGTATTCGAGGCGTGGCGGCAGTGCGGGTTCGATGGCGCACAGATCAATTCGTAGGGGCACGGCATGCCGTGATGGCACATGGTAGGGC
>MGWZ01000026.1:5827-17142 GCA_001801175.1 Gallionellales bacterium RIFCSPLOWO2_02_FULL_57_47
TAACCCGCCCTACATCTTTTCATCAAGAAATATCCCCAGCAGATCGTTGAGAAACCGTTGCCCCAGCTGCGACGGCGCGATGCGCTGATGGTCGCGGAACAACAGCCCGCGCTGTTCGGCCTGTTTCAGCTCACGCCGGATACTGGACAGCGGCAGGCTGGTGCGCTCGTTGAACAAACTGCTGTCGAAGCCCTCGTTCAGGCGCAGCGCATTCATCATGAATTCAAACGCCAGCTCATCGCGCTCAACCGCGTGTTCGGTTTGCACCGGCGCGCCCTGTGCCACTTGCTGCATATAGACTTGCGGCTGCTTGTGGCGCGCCTGGCGTATCACCCTGCCGGAAAAACTCAGCTTGCTGTGCGCACCCGCGCCTATGCCCAGATAATCGCCGAACTGCCAGTAGTTGAGATTGTGTCTGGCGCGGTGCTTCGGCTGCGCGAAGGCAGAAGTTTCGTAGTGCTGGTAACCGCTGGCTGCCAGCATTTCCTCGATGCTCTGCTGCATGTCGCTGCTCGAGTCATCGTCCGGCAGCGCGGGCGGGTTGCGATGGAACAGCGTGTTCGGCTCCAGCGTCAGGTGGTAGCAGGACAGATGTTGCGGTGAAAACGACAGCGCAGTTTGCGCATCCTGCAACGCTTGCTCCAGCGTCTGGTTAGGCAGGGCGTACATCAGATCAAGGTTGATATTATCGAAATGCTGCTGTGCGATTCCGATAGCACGTTTCGCTTCTTCGGCTGTGTGGATGCGCCCCAGCGCTTGCAGATGCGCGTCGTTGAAACTCTGGATGCCCAGCGACAGCCGGTTCACGCCCGCCTCGCGATACGCCGCAAAGCGCGCCGCTTCCACCGTGCCGGGATTCGCCTCCAGCGTGATTTCCGCATCGAGAGCCAGCGGCAGCAGCATGCGTACCTGGCGCAATATCTCCGCGACGCTCTCGCCGCTCAACAGGCTGGGCGTGCCGCCGCCGAAGAACACCGTATACACCTTGCGCCCCCAGATCAGCGGCAGGGCCAGCTCCAGGTCGCGGATCAACGCCGCGACATATTCCTGTTCCGGAAACGCCCCGCGCGCTTCGTGCGAATTGAAGTCGCAATACGGGCATTTGCGCACGCACCACGGCATGTGGATGTATAACGACAGCGGCGGCAAAGCCTGGAAATTTATCGCTTGCGAATCAAGGATGATGGGGCGGGTGGTCATGGTATCCGGCGGTGGGTTGCGTGTTTCGTAGCGCAAACGGTCTTATTTAACTGGGACACATTCTGGCACGACTTTGTTTTTTCTTTTTGACGATTCTTTTGCGAGAGCCTCGAACCGTTTCCCGACCTCATTCTCAAGCACCGTTTTGGCAAGGAACGCAGGGATGAATTGTCCCTGCTTTAATGTAATTGCAGCGTTATAGCTGACTCTCGTGCCTTCCCGGGTTTTCAATAAATTCCATTCGCCGCTATAGGATTCCAGGTCGCCTTCGCTTTGCTTGAAGATAATTCGCCGCTCGGGAATTTCTTCCATTTCCAGCGACGACACCAGCTTGACTCGGAAAAACAACACTTCCACCTCACCCTCCTGCCAGATATCGACGCGGGTTGGAGAGATTCGTTTATCGCGAATTTGCAGCATCCCTGGAATATAACCGGGCAGGCTTTTATAGTCCGTCAATAAACGATAGGCGATGCAAGGCGTTACCGGCAGGACGATTGAAGCATGTACCTTGAAAATTGAATCTTCACGCTCAACGCTCACAACCGGCTTCACATTCGCTTGCGCAGCAACCGGCAGGCTGGATAGCAGCAATAAAATCACCAAGCAAAGGCGCATGCCTTACCCCCTACAAAATCACGCCACCTTCAGCTTCTCCAGCAGCACCCTTAATGCCTTGCCGCGATGGCTGATGGCGTGTTTTTCGTCGCGCGACAGCTCCGCGCTCATCTTGCCGAGTTGCGGCAGCCAGAACAGCGGGTCGTAGCCGAAGCC
Organism: Gallionellales bacterium RIFCSPLOWO2_02_FULL_57_47; assembly: GCA_001801175.1. Classification (GTDB taxonomy): domain Bacteria; phylum Pseudomonadota; class Gammaproteobacteria; order Burkholderiales; family Gallionellaceae; genus Gallionella. The sequence continues at coordinate 7,802 of MGWZ01000026.1, forward strand.
TCCGTCGCCGCGTTCCTCATGGGCGATCTCGCCGTGCCATTCGCCCTCGGCGATCAGCGGCTGCGGATCGTCGGCGTGGTGCAGCAGCACCAGCACGCAGTAGTAATGCGCGCGGCGATCCGCGACGCCTCGCATATCCTGCAGCAGTTTTTCGTTGTTGCGCTCGTCCGACTTGGGATTGTCTCCGGCATAACGCGCGGAGAACACGCCGGGCGCGCCGTCCAGTGCTTCTACACAGATGCCGGAATCATCCGCCAGCGCGGGCAGGCCGCTCAGGCGGCTGACATGGCGCGCCTTGGCAAGGGCGTTTTCGATGAAGGTGAAGTGCGGTTCTTCGGCTTCTGCGATGCCGAGTTGCGCCTGGGTCAACACCTCGATGCCGAGCGGCTGCAACAGGAACTGGAATTCGCGCAGCTTGCCTGGGTTGTTGGATGCGATGACGAGTTTTTTCATTTACCTGATGCTCACAAAGTGATGTGTTTGCAGGAGCGGGCCATGCCCGCGATCAAGCGTTTCGCGGGCATGGCCCGCTCCTACCGGTAGAATCCGTAGCCGGAATGTCGGCTTGTTCAGCTTTCCAATGCTGCCCGCTGCATTGCGATCAGCTCGGTAATGCCGCTTTGTGCCAATGCCAGCATTGCGTCCATCTCGGCACGGCTGAATGCATGGCCTTCCGCCGTGCCCTGCACTTCGACGAAGTGTCCGTTGCCCAGCATCACCACGTTCATGTCGGTGTCGCAGGCGGAGTCTTCGGCATAATCCAGATCCAGCACCGGAGTGCCCTGGTAGATGCCGACGGAAATCGCGGCGATGAAATCCTTGAGCGGGGATTCCTTTATCAGGCCTTTGCCAAGCAAATCCCTCACCGCATCATAAAGCGCGACGAATGCCCCGGTAATGCTGGCGGTGCGCGTGCCGCCGTCGGCTTGAATGACGTCGCAATCGATCTGGATGGTGCGCTCACCCAGTTTCTGCAAATCCACCACGGCGCGCAGGCTGCGCCCGATCAGCCGCTGGATTTCCTGCGTGCGTCCGGTTTGCTTGCCCTTGGCGGCTTCGCGCCCCATGCGCTCATTGGTTGAACGCGGCAGCATGCCGTATTCCGCCGTCACCCAGCCTTCGCCGGAGCCCTTCTTGTGCGGCGGTACTTTCTCATCCACGCTGGCGGTGCAGATGACTTTGGTGTCGCCGCACTCGATCAGCACCGATCCTTCGGCGTGTTTTGTGTAGTGGCGGGTGATGCGGATGGAACGCAATTGTCTGGGAGATCTTTGGCTTGGACGCATGTTAATTTCTCAATGTTAACTAAAAAGTAAAAATTGCAAATTGGAACTGAAATATTCTAGGGAAACGCAGATTTATTCACTCAATCCGTCATTGCGAGCGAAGCGTGGCAATCCAGTTGTTTGATATCAAACGAACTTCTGGATTGCCACGTCGCTACCCGCCACGCTTCCTGCCGCGCTTTGCTCGCAGCTTACGGCTTTGGCAGCTAAAGGCTTATTCTCGCAATGACGATTTAATCTGCGTTTCCCTAGGCAATATCAAGAACGTGACAAACCGGTTCGGCGGTATCGTGCGCGGTTTCGTCACCCCCCCAGCGCACCGCAACCCCGGTGACGTTATCCGAATGCCCGGTCACGCGCTTCAGCGCGCGTTCGATCAGCCCATCGAGCACTTCCGTCACCGGGCCCGCATTGAAAGAGTCGGCAAGCTCCTGATCGCTGAACGGTCCCCACAGGCCATCGCTGCCAAGCAGCAGGACATCGCCGGACTGCAGCGCGACAGGCTTGCCGCGCTCCATCCGGAAAGCGTCCCCGACACTGCCGAGGCAATTGGTGATCTGGTTGCGCTGCGGGTGGCTGCGCATTTGCTCGGCAGAAATCACGCCCTGTTCAAACCACTGCTGAACGATCGAGTGGTCGCGTGTCCTGGCCATGACCGCGCCGTCGCGCAGCAGGTAAACCCTGGAATCCCCGGCGTGTCCCCAATACATCCTGTCATCCTGCACCAATACTGCGACACAGGTTGTTCCCGGAAAGCCGCCCATGTCCATGTCGTGCGGAAACTTCATGATGCGCTCGTGGGCATGGCGCATGGTGCTCGAGATGAACCCGTCGGGGTCGGCGATACGCGGCTGCGCACACCGGCCAAACGAATCGGCAAATGTCTCGACGGCCAGGGTCGCAGCAAACTCGCCATGCAAATGCCCGCCCATACCGTCCGCCAATACCAATAGCAGCGCCTCGCTGCTGTAGGCATAGGCAACCCGATCCTGATTGTATCTGCGATTGCCGATATGGCTGGCCTGGTGTATCGAGAAGTTCATAAGGGAGCAGAAAATTTTACAGGGTGCAATCGTAATATAATGCGTCCACCCAGCACAGCCTTTTATTCGGAACCCCCTGCCATGATTCTTAGTATGACCGGCTACGCCACCGCCAGCGCGGAACTCGACAGCGGCTCGCTGACACTGGAACTGCGCGCCGTCAACCATCGCTACCTGGATATCCAGTTGCGCATGCCGGATGAGTTGCGCGGCTTTGAAAATACTCTGCGCGAAGCGGTCTCCGCGCAATTGCAGCGCGGCAAGGTGGAGTGCCGCATCAACTATGCCGCGCGCGACGCGCAAAGCGGCGCGGCGCTGAATCGCGGCCTGCTGCAACAGCTTGCCGCATGGGACAGGGAAGTGCGTGACGCCCTGCCGGACGCGCTGTCCCTGAGCGTGGCCGATGTGCTGCGCTGGAACGGCGTGCTGGAAACACCCAGCGCGTCGGCGGAGGAATTGCGCGCCGTGCTGCTCGAGTTGATGCAGGAGGCGTTGCAGGAATTTTCCGCATCGCGCGCCCGTGAAGGCGAAAAGCTCAAGGATTTTCTGCTGCAGCGCGTGGAAAAGATCGAGATGCTGCGCAACGGCGTGATGCCGCATGTGCCCGCCGCAATCGCCGCTTACGAGCTAAAGCTGACTACCCGGCTGCGCGAGGCGATGCAGAATGCCCAGTCACAGGACATCTGGGATGAGCGTATCCGCCAGGAGATCACGCTGTTCGCCAGCAAGATAGACGTGGATGAGGAGTTGTCGCGGCTGGCCAGCCATCTCACCGAAATGCGCCGCGTCCTCGCGCAGGGCGGAGCTGTAGGAAAACGGCTGGACTTTTTGATGCAGGAACTGAACCGTGAGGCCAACACGCTCGGCTCCAAATCGGTGGATGCCGAGGTATCGCGCAGCGCGATGGAGATGAAGATACTCATCGAGCAGATGCGCGAACAAATTCAAAACCTGGAGTAATTTATGTCTGGAAACCTGTTTATTGTCAGCGCGCCTTCCGGCGCGGGCAAGACCAGCCTGGTGCACGCACTGCTCAACATCAATCCGCAGATCGATTTATCGATTTCCTACACCTCGCGCAATCCGCGCCCGGGAGAGCGTGATGGCAAGGACTACCATTTTGTCAGCCGCGAGGTTTTTCTTGCGATGACGGCACGCGGCGAGTTCCTGGAAAGCGCGGAAGTTTATGGCAATCTTTACGGGACTTCGCAAACCTGGATAAGCCAGGAAACCGACAAGGGTCGCGATATTCTTCTGGAAATAGACTGGCAGGGCGCTGCGCAGGTACGGCGGCTGTTTCCGGAAAGCATCAGCATTTTCATCCTTCCTCCTTCCATGGAGGCACTTGGGCAACGTCTGAAGGGGCGCGGCAAGGACAATGACGAGGTGATCGCCAGGCGTATGGCGGCAGTGCGGGAAGATGTCGCCCATGTCGCCGAGTTTGATTATGTTATTATCAACGACAACCTGAATGAAGCGTTGCGCGAACTGAATGCTGTGGTGCTTGCGACCAGGGTTCGGCGCGACGGGCAATTAATCCGCCATCAGGCCTTAATCAACCAATTACAGAATCCGGAGTAAATCATGGCACGTATCACCGTTGATGAATGTCTCACAAAAATCCCGAATCGTTTTGAACTGACGCTGGTCGCCGCTTATCGCGCGCGACAACTCGCCAATGGCGCGGCTCATCTTGTAGAAAACATCAAGGACAAACCTACCGTTGTCGCGCTGCGTGAAATCAGCGAAGGCAAGGTCGGCAAGGAAATACTTAATCGCGGCCAAGCGTAATCCAGCCCAGGCATAATTGACGTGATTTTACATGGCCGACGCAGATTTACTGATCGAGGAACTTTCCGCTTATCTTAAACCGAAGGATATCGAACGCGTCCGCGTGGCGATCGAATTCAGCCGTACCGCACATCGAGGCCAGATGCGGCAGTCCGGCGACCCTTATGTTTCCCACCCGATTGCCGTTGCGCGCGTACTGACCCCGTTGCACATTGATGCGCAGGCCATCATTGCCGCCCTGCTGCATGACGTGGTTGAAGACACCGACGTCACTTCCGAGCAGGTCGCCGAGAAATTCGGCAAGCCGGTTGCGGATCTGGTCGATGGGCTGAGCAAGCTGGACAAGATCCAGTTTGAGACCCGCGAAGATGCCCAGGCGGAAAATTTTCGCAAGATGCTGCTGGCGATGGCGCGCGATGTGCGCGTCATTCTCATCAAGCTTGCCGATCGCCTGCACAACATGCGCACGCTGGAATCCATGTCGCTGGACAAGCGTGAGCGTATCGCCCGCGAGACCATGGAAATCTACGCGCCGATCGCCAATCGTCTCGGCCTGAATGATTTCCGCCACGAGCTGCAGGATTTAAGCTTCAAGCACCTGCATCCGAATCGTTACGCGGTGCTGTCCAAGGCGCTCAAGGTGGCACGCGGCAATCGCCGCGAAGTGGTCAGCAAAATACTCGATGCCATACGGCAAAGACTTGCCGAATCCAATATCCAGGCCAACGTAACGGGCAGGGAAAAGGATATCTACAGCATCTACCAGAAAATGCAGAGCAAATCGCTGGCCTTTGCCGAGGTATTGGACATCTATGGCTTTCGCGTGCTGGTCAACGATTTTGCTTCCTGCTACATGGCGCTGGGTGTGCTCCACAGTCTTTACAAACCGATCCCCGGCAAGTTCAAGGATTACATCGCCATCCCCAAAATGAACGGGTATCAATCATTGCACACCACGCTCTTCGGTCCTTTCGGCACACCCATAGAAATCCAGATTCGCACCCATGAGATGCACAGGATCGCCGAGGCAGGTGTCGCTTCGCATTGGCTGTACAAGAGCGGCCATGATTCGATCAACGACCTGCACAAGAAAACTCACCAATGGTTGCAGGAGTTGCTGGAAAGCCTGAGCCAGAGCAGCGATTCCTCGGAATTCCTTGAGCACCTCAAAGTTGACCTGTTCCCCGATGAAGTATATGTGTTCACGCCCAAGGGCAGGATCCTTTCGCTTCCGCGAGGCGCGACTGCGGTGGATTTTGCCTACAGCGTGCACACAGACATCGGCAATCGCTGCATTGCCGTCAAGGTGAATCACGAGCTGGTGCCGTTGCGAACCGAACTCAGAAACGGTGATCGCGTGGAAGTCATCACCGCGCCGAACGCCAAACCCAATCCGGCCTGGCTAAGCTATGTAACCACCAGCAAGGCGCGCAGCAACATCCGCCATTTCCTCAAAACCATGCAGTCCGGCGAAGCCGCGAAACTCGGCGAACGCATGCTCAACCAGGCGCTGAACTCGCTGGGGATAAAACCCCAGGACATGGATGAAACGCACTGGAACAGGTTACTCAGGGACACCGGCGTGAAAACACGCGAGGATATTCTTGCCGACATCGGCCTGGGGCGCCGCCTCAACATGGTGGTAGCGCGGCAACTGGCGCGCATCGGCGATGCGACAGCCGGTGAACCAACCAGCAACGCCGTAATCACGATACAGGGCACCGAGGGTATGGCAGTACAGTTCGCCCAGTGTTGCCGCCCGATTCCTGGCGATCCTATCATCGGCGTGATCAAGAGCGGGCAGGGGCTGGTGGTGCACACCCACGACTGCCCGACGTTGCGCAAAGGACGCAGCACCGCGGAACAGTGGCTGGATGTGGTGTGGGACAAGGATATCCACCGGCCCTTTGATGTCAGCATCAAACTGCTGGTTGCGAATCGGCCCGGTGTCCTTGCAAAAGTTGCTGCCGCGATTGCCGAAGCGGAAGCCAACATCGAAAATATCAACTTTACCCACGAAGGCGAGTACTCCGGCCTGCATTTCACGCTGGAAGTAAATAACCGCCTGCATCTCGCCAATGTAATGCGTAATCTGCGCAAGATAGCGGAAGTAGCACGCATCATCCGGGTAAAGAACGCGCCAGGCTGATACAAGCCGGGGCAGTTTGCCAGCCACACGACTGAACGCGATACAATGACGCGAATGCCGCGTTAATTTTTTTCGCGGTAGAATAGTTGCCATGCTTTTCCTGCATGGATATAGCGATTCCGTTGTCACGCTGATAGGGGTTACATTCGGACTATAAAAAATTATTCGTCGAACCACATTTCATTAACCACTCAAACGTCGGGAGATATAAAAAATGCGCCACGGTAAACTGCTGATACCCGCAATCTGCCTCATTTTTCTGTTTGGCTGCGCGTCAAAAAACAAAGCTGGCACGGACACAACATCCGGCGCCGCTCCAGCCTCTGAATCGGCAAAATCCAAAGCAAAATCAGCCAAAAATTCCCGTGTGGTAAAGTCTAAAGACGGCGTTGAGGGAGAAATCGTTGGCACACCCGCTGCCAAGAGTAAATTTGCCAAACTGGCAATTGGCATGAGGCAGGTACAGGTAGAAAAGCTGATTGGCCGTCCTGACGATTTAAGCAACCATATTACCGGCAAGCAGTTCCGTCCGTTTTATTTCGGGGGAGATACGCAACGCATTGAAGCCTATTATAAGGGCGAGGGCCAGCTGACCTTTTCGAACACCAACAACTTCAGCGCTCCAGACACCTTGATCAGGATCGAGGCCAACCCCAAAGCAACCGGAATTTCAGAATAATCTTCAGTGATATGTGCCAAGTTCCGCCTGGAGCCCGGCATCCGCTGCAGTCACTGAAATAAAAAACTGGGTGGGCACGAAACCGGCAGTGCCCTGGATTTTTTATTACTTCAGTAATTGATTATGTTTCCACGCCTCCTGGCATATCCTCTGGCAGCATTTCCCTTGGGTGCTTTGCTCCTCGTGGCTTGTTCCACCCCTGCGCCTGTCAAGCCGGTAAATTTGCCCCGCGAAAATTACGCTTATGCACAAAGCTACCTGATCCGGCTGATCGAAAAGGAAATGGCCGACAACAATGTCACAGGCTTAAGCATTGCATTAGTGGATGACCAGAAACTGGTGTGGTCATCGGGTTTTGGCTATAGCGATGCGGAGAACAAAGTGCCTGCCACGCCCCGGACCGCTTACCGCGTGGGCTCCATCGCCAAGCTGATAACCGCAACTGCCGCGATGCAAATGGCCGAACGCGGGCAGATGGACATCGACCAGCCGCTGGCGCGATATTTGCCGGAATTTTCAATCAAGTCGCGCTTTCACAGCGCTGGCCCCATCACTCCGCGCAACATCATGTCCCACCACTCCGGACTGCCCGCCAATTTTCTCAAGGGCATGCTGAGCAAAAAACCCAGGTATTTCACGACACTGGTCAAGGATGTGCAGGATGAATACGTGCCCTACCCGCCCAATTTCGTGTTTGCCTACTCCAACCTTGGCGTGACTTTGTTGGGAGCGGCCATCGAGCGCGCCAGCGGTCAAGACTACAGCCACCACATAAATCAATCCCTGTTCAACCCGTTGGGAATGCGCGACTCCTATTTTTCGTCCCAGCCTGGGCTCAAAGGTTATAGCGGCGGCAAGGTGTCGGAGGTTTTGCCGTTGCGCGACTTGCCTTCCGGCGGGCTGGTTTCCAGCGTGGAGGATTTAGGCAGCTTCGTGAAAATGGTATTCGCTGATGGCCGCACAGGCAACCGGCAAATACTTCAGCCGGGAACACTGGCAGAAATGTTTCGCCCCCAGAATGATCGAGTGCCTCTGGATATCAACCTGCGTATGGGCCTGGGGTGGATGCTGGACAGCTCAGAAGTCAAAGGCGGAGGTGTCGCGGCGAGCCACGGCGGCTCCCTGCTGAACTTTCACAGCGAGTTAATGATTCTGCCCGAGTACAAGCTGGGTGTGGTGGTAGCAGCCAATTCCGCCGGCGCACAGGGGGTCGTCAAAAAAATAGCTGCAGAAGCTTTGAAATTACTGCTGGAAGCCAAAACCGGTATCGTGCAACCGGAAAAGCCTGAAACCTCCGCTCCTGGTTTTGCTACAGCAAAAACCATTAACACCGGCTATTTCGATACCGTAGTTGGATTAATCAAGGTTGACAGCCAATTTGGCAATCTCAATGCAGAATTGATGGGGCACAGTTTTCGGCTTGCGCCCCATAGCGACGGGTGGTTCGGGGTCAAATACAATCTGCTGGGACTGTTCCCTGTCAGCCTCAGTCCGCTGGATGACATCCGTCTTGCCATGACCAGGATCGGGGGGCGTGACGTCCTGGTAGGCAGCATGGGCAATGAAACGACATTGGTGGGCGAAAAATTGCAGCCGCCGTCAGCCCGTGAGGTGCTGATTGATTACGTCGGCAAGTATGAATTGGTCAATCAGGATATGGGTGTGACCCCGACCAGTCTTGCGCTGCATTACGAAGATGGCATGTTCATCGCGGAATGCACCTTTGCTCAACTGCCGAATATAGTACTCCGTGTTGGAATCAACCCCATCTCGGACACTGAAGCGCTGATTTCCGGCCTGGGCTCAAGCCGCGGCGAAACCGTCCGGATGTTCAAGGATAAGACCGGAAAACACATGGTGTTTTCCGGTCTGGAAATGCGCAAAATTAACTGAGGGGTTGCGCCTACTGATGTTCAGCAGGCAGGAGCGATTTCCATCCCTGTCGGGCCCAGCACCCGTCCGAGTACCCTTGGTCAAGCTATCGCCACAACGCACTGGGGCAAGCAAATGAACTGGTCACACCGCATCTTGAATACCGGCGATTGGGCAAGACAGACGAAGAGCGCCAGGCGGCATACCGTCAGCTATTCAAGCATCGCATTCCGGAAAGCAGCATCGCGGAGATTAGAGCAGCAACCAACAAAGCATGGGTGCTGGGAAATGACCGGTTTAAGCAACGCATTCAGGAAAAACTGGACAGACGAGTTGAGCCGAAAGCCAGGAGAATCAATGGGTAGAGTAGAGAGCAGGCTCTCGCCTGCCCTCCCTCATCAAACCGTACGTGCGGTTCTCCCGCATACCGCTTACCGATGTTCTTCTCACTAGGCATACGCCGTTTTCCAGCCTGCTGTTGTCGGTACCTTGTATAGCCCATACTTCGTATATAGCTGCTG
>MGWZ01000027.1 GCA_001801175.1 Gallionellales bacterium RIFCSPLOWO2_02_FULL_57_47
ATCGTCGGCGACGTGATCGGTAAATACCACCCGCACGGCGATACGGCGGTGTACGACACCATCGTGCGCATGGCGCAGGACTTTTCGCTGCGCTACACACTGGTGGACGGGCAGGGCAACTTCGGCTCGGTGGACGGCGATAACGCGGCGGCGATGCGTTACACCGAAATCCGCATGGCGAAAATCGCCCATGAATTGCTCGCCGACCTGGACAAGGAGACGGTGGACTTCGGGCCGAACTACGACGGTTCCGAGCACGAGCCGCTGGTGTTCCCGGCGCGCTTCCCCAACCTGCTGGTGAACGGCTCCTCCGGTATCGCGGTGGGCATGGCGACCAACATTCCGCCGCACAACCTGAACGAGGTGGTGGATGCCTGTCTTGCGTTGCTGAAGAACCCCGATCTGGATATCGAGCAGTTGATTGAACTCGTGCCCGCGCCGGATTTCCCGACAGCGGGTTTCATCTACGGCCTGGCCGGGGTTAAGGAAGGCTACCGCACCGGGCGCGGCCGCGTGGTGATGCGCGCGCGCACCCACTTTGAAGATATTGACAAGGTTGGTGGCCGCCAGGCCATCATCATCGACGAGCTGCCCTACCAGGTTAACAAGGCCAATCTGCTGATCAAGATCGGCGAGATGGTGCGCGAGAAACGACTGGAAGGTATTTCCGAAATCCGCGACGAATCGGACAAGTCCGGGATGCGCGCGGTAATCGAACTGAAGCGCGGCGAGAACGCCGATGTGATCCTCAACAAGTTGTACAAAGATACCCAGTTGCAGGACAGCTTTGGCATCAACATGGTCGCGATCATCGACGGCCAGCCCAAGCTGCTCAACCTCAAGCAGGTGATCGATGCATTCCTGCGCCATCGCCGTGAAGTGGTCACACGCCGCACCATATTCGAATTGCGCAAGGCGCGCGAACGCGGCCATATTCTGGAAGGCCTGGCGGTGGCATTGTCCAATGTGGACGAGATCATCGCCTTGATCAAGGCCGCACCGACCCCGTCCGATGCCAAGCGCGAACTGATGGCACGCGGCTGGCGTTCGTCGCTGGTCGAAGACATGCTCAGCCGCGTCAGCGATGCGTCGCGTCCGGAAGGCTTGCTGCCCGAGTTTGGTCTGGTCGGGCAGGGGAACACGCGCGGCTATCATCTTTCCGATGCGCAGGCGCAGGCGATACTGGAATTGCGCCTGCAACGCCTGACAGGGCTGGAACAGGACAAGATCGTCGGCGAATATCGCGAGGTGATGGACAAGATCACCGACCTGCTCGACATCCTCGCCAAGCCGGAACGTGTGACGCAAATCATTCATGATGAATTGATCGCGGTGAAAGCGCAGTTCGGCGACAAACGCCGCAGCGAGATCATTACGCACACGCAGGACATGAGCATGGAAGACCTGATCGCGCCGGAAGACGTGGTGGTCACGCTGTCGCACGGCGGTTACATGAAGTCGCAGCGTCTCGATGAATATAAAGCACAGAAGCGCGGTGGCCGCGGCAAGCAGGCCACGGCGACCAAGGAAGACGATTTCATCGACAACCTGTTCATCGCCAATACCCACAACTACATCCTGTGCTTCTCGAATCGCGGCCGCGTCTACTGGCTCAAGGTTTACGAAGTGCCGCAGGGCAGCCGTATTTCGCGCGGCAAGCCGATCGTGAATCTGTTGCCGCTGGAAAGTGGCGAGAAAATCAACGCGGTGTTGCCGGTGAGCGAGTTCGTCGAGGATAAATATGTGTTCTTCGCCACCGCAAGCGGCATTGTGAAGAAAACGTCATTGAATGATTTTTCGCGCCCGATGAAGCGCGGCATCATTGCGATCAATCTGGATGAGGATGATCGACTGATCGGGGTCGCCTTGACTGACGGCAAACATGATGTGATGCTGTTCTCGAACGGCGGCAAAGCGGTGCGTTTCGATGAAAACGATGTGCGTCCGACCGGACGCGCGTCGCGCGGTGTGATTGGCATGAAGATGGCCGCCAGGCAGCAGGTCATCTCGCTGCTGGTGGCCGAGGATGAACAGCAAAGCGTATTGACCGCGACCGAGAACGGTTACGGCAAGCGCAGTCCTATCGTTGAGTACACCCGTCACGGGCGCGGCACGCAGGGCATGATCGCGATCAAGGCTTCACCGCGCAACGGCATGGTGGTCGCCGCGACGCTGGTGAATGTCGATGACGAGATCATGCTGATCGGCACCAGCGGTGTGTTGATCCGCACCCGCGTCAAGGAGATCCGCGAAATGGGTCGCACCGCTCAGGGCGTCACGCTGATGAATGTGGAGAAGGGCGAGAAGCTGGCTGGTTTGAGCCGCATCGCCGAGCCGGAGGAAGAGGGGCAGGATTGAGGATCGAGGATCGAGGATTGAGTAAAACCCGCTGCATCGCTTCTCACTCAATCCTCGATCCACAATCCTCGATCCTAAATTTTATTTATTAGATTTGAGTTAAAAATGACTATCTACAACTTCAGTGCGGGTCCGGCAGTAATGCCGAAAGAAGTGTTGCTGCAGGCTCAGGCGGAATTGCCCGACTGGCACGGCAGCGGTATGTCGGTGATGGAAATGTCGCATCGCGGCAAGGAGTACATGGGTATCCACGCCCAGGCCGAGGCCGATCTGCGCGAGTTGATGGGGATTCCCGCCAACTACAGGGTGCTGTTCCTGCAAGGCGGCGCGCACCTGCAATTTTCGATGATCCCGCTGAACCTGTTGCGCGGCAAGCTCTCTGCCGACTATGTGAACACCGGCGATTGGTCGAAGAAGGCCATCGGCGAGGCGAAGAAATTCTGCTATGTGAATGTGGTGGCGGACAATGCTGACAGGAAGGGCACCCACGTGCCTGCGTTCGATACCTGGAATCTGGACAAGGATGCGGCTTATGTGCACTACACGCCGAACGAGACGATAGGCGGCGTGGAATTCAACTGGGTGCCGGAAGTCGGGGACGTGCCGCTGGTGGCGGATATGTCGTCCAATATCCTGTCGCGCCAGATCGATGTATCCAAATTCGGCCTGATCTATGCCGGAGCGCAGAAGAACATCGGCCCTGCCGGGATGGCGCTGGTCATCGTGCGCGAAGATCTGCTGGGCCATGCACCGTCCGGTTTGCCGACGATGCTGGATTACAAAATACACGCCGACAACGACTCGATGTACAACACGCCGCCCACCTACACGATCTACATGGCCGGGCTGGTGTTCCAGTGGCTGAAGAAGAATGGCGGTATTGCCGCGATGGAAAAGAATAATATCGCCAAGGCAAAGGTACTGTATGACGCGATCGATGCCAGCAACGGTTTCTACAATTGCCCGGTGAACAGGGCGGATCGTTCGCGGATGAACGTGCCCTTTACTTTGCAAAATACAGGCACGCTGAAAGACACGAGCCTGGACAGCGATTTCCTGAAACAGGCCGATGCGCGCGGGCTGCTGCAACTCAAGGGGCACCGTTCGGTGGGCGGGATGCGCGCCTCGATTTACAATGCGATGCCGCTCGCAGGCGTGCGGGCGCTGGTGGATTTCATGAACGAGTTCGCCCAGAAGCGCGGCTGATAACAAGACAGCTAACGGCAGAACAACAAACAGAAGGCAGCTCGCGGAAAATGGCAGGTCCATATCGCATCCTTACGTTGAACAAAATTTCTGCCCAGGGGCTGAAGCGCTTTCCCGCGCCTGCTTATCTGATAGGCAATGACATCTCCGGGCCGGATGCGATCCTGGTGCGTTCCCAGGTGATGCACGACATGGATATTCCGGCCAGCGTAAAAGCGATTGCGCGCGCCGGCACTGGAACCAACAACATTCCGGTCGCCAAGATGAATGCTCGCGGCGTGCCGGTATTCAATGCGGCCGGAGCGAATGCCAATGCGGTAAAGGAACTGGTGATTGCCGGCATGTTGCTGGCGGCGCGCAACATTGTCCCCGCGCTGCACTTTACCGCGGGCCTGCAGGGCGACGATGCGGCCCAGCAAAAGCAGGCCGAGGACGGCAAAAAGAATTATGCGGGCATCGAGCTGAAAGGCCGCACGCTCGGCATCATCGGGTTGGGGGCGATCGGCCGTCTGGTGGCGGAAGCCGCGCTGAGCCTGGGGATGCGCGTGTATGGCTATGATCCGGGAATTACGGTTGATGCGGCATGGAGCTTGTCATCGCAGGTGAAGAAGGCGCCAAGTATCGAGGAATTGCTGAAGAACAGCGACTTTGTCACTCTGCATGTGCCTTTGCTGGAGGCGACGCTCGGCCTGATCAACACGCAGCGTGTGCAACAGATGAAGCCGGGTAGCGTGCTGCTGAATTTTTCACGCGACACGATCGTGGATAATGATGCGGTGCTGGCTGGCCTGGCGAGCAGGCATTTGCGCGGTTATGTGTGCGATTTCCCCGCGCAAAAACTGCAGGGGCAGGACAATGTGGCGGCTTTGCCGCATCTGGGCGCATCCACCGAAGAGGCGGAAGAAAACTGTGCGGTGATGGTGGTGGATCAGCTGCGCGAGTATCTGGAACACGGCAACTTGACCAACTCGGTGAATTTCCCGACAGTGGTGATGCCGCGTGAATCCCCTTTTCGTCTGGCGATTTCCAACAGCAACGTGCCGAACATGCTGGGGCAGATTTCCACCAAGCTGGCGCAGGCGGGCATCAACATTCATAACATGATGAACAAGTCGCGCGGCGAAATGGCTTACACTCTGGTGGATACCGACAGCGCGATACCGGCTGACCTGATTGGGCAAATTGCTGCGATTCGGGGCGTGCTTCTGGTGCGCGATTTGCCGCTGGCAGAGACAGCATGATTGACAAGTTAATGAACGAAGCAATACGAAAAACATATGTCCGGGCACCCGTATGGCCGATAAATTAAAACAACTCCGTGAGCAAATCGATCGGCTGGATGACGAACTGTTGAAACTCGTTAATCAGCGCGCGGCACTGGCGCAGCAGATCGGACATCTGAAACTCAACAATGCGGTGTTGCGCCCCGAGCGCGAGGCGCAGGTGTTGCGGCGCGTGCAGGACAAAAATGCCGGGCCGCTGGGCAATCAGGCGGTGGCGCAATTGTTCACCGAAATCATGTCGCAGTGCCGCGCGCTGGAGGCGCCTTTGTCGGTTGCCTATCTCGGCCCGGAAGGCACGTTTACCGAAGCAGCGGCACTGAAACGCTTTGGCAACGCGATACTGGGGCAGCCGTATGCAACCATAGACGACGTGTTCCGCGCGGTGGAAGGCGGCACTGCCCATTACGGCATGGCCCCTGTGGAAAATTCCACCGAAGGCGCGATCGGCCGCACGCTGGATTTGCTGATGCAAAGCCCGCTGCAGATTTGCGGCGAAGTGATGCTGGCTATCCATCAGTGCCTGCTGTCGCAGCATTGCGAAATGAGCGCGATCAAGACCGTGTACTCGCATCCGCAATCGCTGGGCCAATGCCAGGGCTGGCTGAATGCAAATTTGCCGCACGCGGCGCGCATCCCTGCCGCCAGCAACGCCGAGGCCGCGAGGCTGGCGGCGCAAAATTCGCACAGTGCGGCAATCGCGGGCAGCCAGGCCGCAGCGCATTTTGGCTTGAGAATATGCATGGAAAATATCGAGGACGATGCCAACAACACCACACGCTTTCTGGTGCTGGGCAATCAGCAGGTCGCCCCTTCCGGCAACGACAAGACTTCGCTGGTGATGTCCGCAGCCAACCGTCCCGGCGCGGTGCACGATCTTCTGGTTCCATTGGCCAAACACGGTGTCAGCATGACCAAACTGGAGTCGCGTCCGGCACGTTCCGGCTTGTGGGAATACGTGTTCTATGTGGACATCGAAGGCCACCAGTCAGACGCCAAGGTGGTCGCGGCGCTGGCCGAGCTGAAACAGGTCGCGGCTTTTGTGAAGGTGCTGGGGTCGTATCCGGTGGCAGTTTAGCGGGCGTAGGGTGCATTCCATGCACCATGGTGCGCAGAGCGCACCCTACCTTTTGTGTGGAAAGATAGTTTCTAATTTTTGGTTCCGGCTTGTCCGGTTTAGGTTTCAAATGAATTATTCTGATCTGGCACCTCCTTATATCCGCGCCATTGCGCCCTACCAGCCCGGCAAGCCGATCTCCGAACTGGAGCGCGAACTGGGCATCACCGGCATCGTCAAGCTGGCCTCGAACGAAAATCCCTTGGGGGCCAGTCCGCAAGCGGTTGCGGCGGCGCGCGCCATGCTGGAAGAGATCGCCCTGTATCCTGACGGCAACGGCTTCGCGCTGAAAGATGCATTGGCGCAGCGCTACGGCGTGGCGCACGGCCAGATCGTGCTGGGCAACGGCTCCAACGACATGCTTGAACTGGCCGCGCGCGCCTTCCTGACTGTCGGCGACAAGGCGGTGTACTCGGCTCATGCCTTCGCGGTGTATCCGCTGGCGACACAGGCGGTGGGTGCGACCGGTGTCAGCGTGTCCGCCGTCAATTTCGGCCATGACCTGAAGGCGATGCTGCAAGCCGCTGTGGGGCAACAGGCCAAGCTGGTGTTCATCGCCAATCCGAACAACCCGACCGGTACTTTCCTGAGTGCGGCTGCATTGATGGATTTTCTGCGCGCTCTGCCGTCGAATATCCTGGTGGTACTGGATGAGGCCTATAACGAATATCTGCCTGAGGAATGCCGTTACGATTCGGTGGCGTGGCTGAAAGAATTTCCCAATCTGATCATCTCGCGCACCTTCTCCAAGGCTTACGGCCTGGCCGGCTTGCGTGTGGGTTATGCCTTCGCACATGTGCAGGTGGCCGACATGATGAACCGCGTGCGCCAGCCCTTCAACGTCAACAGCGTGGCGCAGGCCGCCGCCGTGGCGGCGTTGCAGGATGAAGATTTTGTGCGGCAGACGAACGAACTGAACCGGCGCGGCATGGCGCAGATTACCGGAGAATTAAGCAGGCTGGGATTGGAGTACATTCCATCGTTCGGCAACTTCGTCAGCTTTAAAATTTCGGAGCCGGCAGCTGGTAGCTTGTTGCGTGTAGCTAAAGGGGAAAACCAACAGGCAGTGGTTGGCCACCCGCTACCCGCTACGAGCCACAAGCCCATGCAAGCTCTGAGCCATGGCGAAGGGGCGATGCATGTTTATCGGCGCTTGCTGGAGTTGGGTGTGATCGTGCGCCCGATTGCCAATTACGACATGCCGGGCTGGTTGCGCGTGAGCATCGGCCTGGAAACAGAGAATGATAAATTTTTGTCTGCGCTAAAGCGGATACTTGGAGAGCAATAATGATTATCGTAATGGGAAAAGATGTCACTGACGGGCAGATTGGCGCAGTTGTAAAGAGACTCGAAGCAGCAGGTTTGAAAGCGAACATTTCGCGCGGCATCGAACGCACCGTGATCGGCGCGATCGGTGATGAGAGCCCGCTGACCGAGGAAATGTTCACGCCGCTGCCCGGTGTCGAATCGGCGATGCATATCGCCAAACAGTACAAGATCGTTTCGCGCGAATCTCACCGCAACAACACCGTGATCGACATCGGCGGCATTCCTATCGGCGGCAATCAGATTCAGGTGATCGCCGGACCGTGTTCGGTGGAAACGCAGGAACAGATGGATTTGTCGGCCAAATATGTGCATGAGGCGGGTTGCCGCATGATGCGCGGCGGCGCGTTCAAGCCGCGCACCAGCCCCTACGCTTTTCAGGGCAAGGGCAAAGAGGGTCTGGACATGTTCCGCAAGGCGGCCGGCCCATACAAGTTACCCATCGTCACCGAGTTGATGGACGTGCGCCAGATCGAGTTGTTCATGGAATACGACGTGGACGTGATCCAGATTGGCACTCGCAACATGCAGAATTTCGACCTGCTCAAGGAAGTCGGGCGCATCAACAAGCCAGTGATCCTCAAGCGCGGCATGTCGGCGACCATTTCCGAATGGCTGATGTCGGCGGAATACATCGCGGCGGGCGGCAACCACAACATCATCTTCTGCGA
>MGWZ01000028.1 GCA_001801175.1 Gallionellales bacterium RIFCSPLOWO2_02_FULL_57_47
CTTGTCCTCAAACAGAGTATCTACAACGACGCTTTGGCTTAAGCAATGATTTCGACTATTGGCGCATGTGTCGCCTAACTAACTGACTGCTGTGTAATATTGGGTTACGCTGCGGTAACCCAGCGGCAGCCTGTATTTATCCCGCATCAGCAGTTTTTTCCACTGGTTTCAACCAGCCCGCCACGACTATCCCCGCCTCATACAGCAGCCACAGCGGTATCGCCAGCATAAATTGCGACACGACATCCGGCGGAGTGAAGATCGCACCGGCCACGAACGCACCGACGACCACATAGGGGCGGATTTCGCGGAGCTTCCCGACGCTGACGAAGCCCATGCGCACCAGCAATACCACCGCCACCGGCACCTGGAAGGTGATGCCGAATGCCATGAACATCGTAAGAACGAAGCTCAGGTATTTGTCGATATCGGTCATCACCGCCACACCCTGCGGTGTGCTGGCAGTGATGAAACCGAACACCACCGGGAACACAACGAAATAAGCGAATGCCATGCCGCAAAAAAAAAGTATTGTGCTGGCAATTATCAGCGGCCAAACCAGACGTTTTTCGTGTGCATATAAACCTGGGGCGACAAAGCGCCATATCTGATAGAGGATGTAAGGCAGCGTAATGAGGAAAGCCGCCATCATCGCGACCTTGAGCGGCACAAAGAATGGAGTCGTGACATCGGTGGCGATCATCTGCCCGCCTTTGGGCAGTTTGCTTAACAGCGGTTGCGCCAGCATTGTGTAGAGGTCGGATGCCCACGGAAACAGGCAGATGAATACCAGCAACAAGGCCACAAAAGAATGCAGCAAACGGGTGCGCAATTCGATCAAGTGGGCAATGAAACTATCGCTGGCTCCTGTCATGATTTTGGCTGCGCCGAAGTTGATTCGGGCGGGGATTGCATCGGTGTGGGCATTGCCTGTTCGGGCGAGGGGAAATGCGCGTCTATCGCACTGATTTGTTGTGCCTGTTGATCCGCTGTTGTTATCACTTGCTTTGCCGATTGTTCGACTGCGCTGGCTTCGGCTTGAACGGCTTGCTGTAAATTGCGGATTTCCTCAATATTCATGTCGCGCGCGATGTCGCTCTTCACGGTATTAACATAGCGCTGCGCGCGCCCCCACAGATGCCCCAGGGTGCGCGCGACTTTCGGCAGGCGTTCCGGACCGATGACGATGAGTGCCACCACCATTATCACCATCAGCTCCGGAAAACTGAAATCAAACATGGTCTGACGCCGGCATGGATAGACCAATTGAAAAATGTGGCATGCGCCGCAATTTTTTGCCCACTCTCACGCTTTGGTGTGTGTCTTGTCTTTTACTTCGCCTTCTATGGTCCGGCCGTCTTCCTTAACCTGCTTCGCGGCCTCATCTTCGGCGCGCACGGCTTCCTTGAAACCTTTCACCGCGCCACCCAGGTCGCTGCCGATATTGCGCAGCTTCTTTGTGCCGAATATCAATGCGACGACCAGCAATACAATCAGCCAATGCCAGATGCTAAATGAACCCATGTCGATTTCTCCCTCAAAAGTTAACTGTTAACCGCGCCGTACCATAGGCGGGATATTGCCGCCGCCGATGATATGAATATGAAAATGAAATACTTCCTGTCCGCCGCCCTTGCCGGTATTGATCACGGTGCGGAAGCCTTTTTCCAGTCCCTGCTCGCGCGCCAGCCTGGAAGCCAGCACCAGCATCCTGCCCAGCAAGGAGGCATGGACATCCTCGGCCTCCGCCAGAGAAGCCAGGTGCAGCTTCGGGATCAGCATGAAATGCACCGGCGCGACCGGATTGATGTCGTGAAACGCCAGCACCTCGTCGTCTTCATACACCTTGCGGCAAGGAATTTCGCCGCGTGAAATTTTGCAAAAAAGACAATCTCCCATGGTCAATCCTTTTTCCGGCTTGCCTTTTCGGCAATGCCCGACAACCCCTCGCGGCGCGCCAGTTCATTCAGCACATCCTGCGCGCTCAAGCCATGATGCGCCAATAACACCATACAGTGAAACCACAAATCTGCCGTTTCATTCACCAAATGGGTGTTATCCCCCTGTTTGCTCGCAAGTATGACTTCCGTTGCTTCCTCGCCGACCTTCTTCAAAATAGCATCTTCGCCCTTGCTGAATAGCCTGGCGACATAAGAGCTTTCCGGTGACGCGTTTTTGCGCGCCTCCAGCGTTTCCGTCAATCTTTGCAGTATGTCCTGTTCCATTTTCTCGCGCTCATTTTCCTGGGCTCATGATTTGTAAATCACTTCGGGAGATTTCAGCACCGCATCCGTTTCCACCCACTGCCCCTTTTCCAGGCGGCTGTAGAAACAGCTTTCACGCCCGGTATGACAGGCAATGCCACCCTGTTGTTCAATTTGCAGCAGGATTGCATCGCCGTCGCAATCCAGACGGATTTCTTTAACTTTCTGGAAATGCCCGGATTCTTCGCCCTTGTGCCACAGTTTCTTGCGCGAACGCGACCAATACACCGCTTCGCCTTTTTGCCAGGTCAGCTTCAATGCCTCGCGATCCATCCACGCCACCATCAGCACCCTGCCGCTGGCGGCATCCTGTGCAATGGCCGTCACTAGGCCATCTGCGGACCAATTAACCCTGTTTAACCACGCCTCGCTCACAAAACCCTCCTTGCAAAGTTACACGCGCAGGTGAGACCAGAAGAAACTCGGCGAGAAACCGGAGTGTATGTGTAAATACATGAGGATTTCGAGCCGGGTTTCGACAACGTATCGCCAAGCGCAGCAGTGGCATGGAGGGTTTTCATAATCTGACTTCTATGTCGTGCTGTGCCATGAACTGCTTGGCTTGCCGCACGGTGTATTCGCCGAAATGAAAAATGCTCGCCGCCAGCACCGCATCCGCACCGCCCTTTTTTACGCCATCAACGAGGTGTTGCAGATTGCCCACGCCGCCGCTGGCGATCACCGGAATCTCCAATGCGTCGGTAATGGTTCGGGTCAGCACCAGATCAAAACCGTTTTTTTGCCCGTCCCTGTCCATGCTGGTCAGCAAAATCTCGCCTGCGCCCAGGTCCTGTATTTTCCTCGCCCACTCTACCGCGTCCAGACCCGTCGCGTTGCGTCCACCGTGAGTGAACACTTCCCAGCGGTCCGGCCCGGTCTGCTTCGCGTCTATCGCCACCACGATGCACTGCGAACCATAACGCCCTGCGGCATCAGCCACCAATTGCGGATTCAGCACTGCGGCCGTGTTGATACTGACCTTGTCCGCTCCGGCGTTCAGCAGGTTGCGCACATCGCCCACTTCACGCACGCCTCCTCCAACCGTCAGCGGAATAAACACTTGTGTAGCGACTTGTTCGATGATGCGGTAAATAATTCCTCTGTCATCCGAACTGGCAGTGATATCCAGAAAAGCGAGTTCATCGGCACCCTGCTCGTTATAACGGCGCGCGATCTCCACCGGATCACCCGCATCGCGCAGTTCGACGAAGCTCACACCCTTGACCACTCGCCCAGCGGTCACATCAAGACAGGGAATAATTCTTTTGGCAAGCATCCGGGCTTAACTGTTAAAGGATAGTTTGATCGGGGTCAGCTCGTCGGCCAACGCTTGCGCGGCACGCAAATCCAGCGAACCTTCATAGATCGCACGGCCGGTGATCGCGCCGGTGATACCTTCCTGATACACCGCACACAGCGCGCGCACGTCGTCCAGATTGGTGATGCCGCCGCTGGCGATCACCGGCACATGCAGCGGACGCGCCAATTCCACCGTGGCCGGAATGTTCACGCCCGACAACATGCCATCGCGACCGATATCGGTGTAAATGATCGCTTCCACACCATAACCTTCAAAACGTTTGGCCAGATCCGCAACGTCGTGGCCGGTCAGCTTCGACCAGCCATCCACCGCCACCTTGCCGCCCTTGGCATCCAGGCCGACCATGATGTGCCCGGGAAAGGCGTCGCAGGCCTCATGCAGAAAGCCCGGCACCTTCACTGCCGCAGTACCGATAATGACATAGCTGACGCCAATATCGAGATAACGTTCGATGGTTTCCAGATCGCGGACGCCGCCGCCCAGTTGCACCGGCACATCGCTATCGCCCATCGCTTTGATGATGCTGCGCACGGCTGCTTCGTTCTTCGGCTTGCCGGCAAACGCGCCGTTCAGGTCCACCAGATGCAGCCGGCGCGCTCCTTGCGCCAACCAGTGCTGCGCCATGGCGGCAGGGTCTTCGGAAAACACCGTGGCATCTTCCATCTTACCTTGCTTGAGACGCACACAATGACCATCTTTCAAATCAATCGCAGGAATAATTAACATGGCAGTACGTAAATAATCAAGGGTTCCATTGCACAAAGTTTTGCAGCAGCTTCAGCCCCGCTGTGTGGCTTTTTTCCGGGTGGAATTGCACACCAAACAAATTATCCTTCGCCACCGCGCATACGAATGATTGCGGATATTTGCTGGTCGCCTGCACCAATGACGCATCCTGCGGCTGCACATAGTAGCTGTGAACGAAATAGAAGCGCGCATCCTGCTCTATGCCATCCCACAGCGGGTGTTGCACATGATGCACCTGGTTCCAGCCCATGTGCGGCACTTTGAGCTTATTGCCCAGAGCGTCATGCATATTGCTGTCGAAGCGCACCACCTTGCCGTGCAATATTCCCAGGCCGGCAACATCGCCCTCGGCGCTGTGTTCGAACAACATTTGCAGGCCGATGCAGATACCGAGAAAAGGCCTGCTGCGCGCGGCCAGCAGCACTGCATCGCGCAAACCGCGCGCATCCAGCTCACGCATGCATTCCGGCATCGCGCCTTGTCCGGGAAAGACGACACGTTTGGCGCTGGTAATCACTTCCGGGTCATCTGTGACGACAATTTCTGCGTCGGGAGCGACATTGCGCAAGGCCTGCTCGACCGAACGCAAGTTGCCCATACCGTAATCAACTACAGCAACATCCGCCATTTGAATTTACAGTGTGCCCTTGGTGGAAGGCATCACGCCGGCCATGCGCGGATCGAGCTCCAGCGCCATGCGCAACGCGCGGCCAAATGCCTTGAAAATGGTCTCGGCCTGATGATGGGCATTGTTGCCCGCGAGATTGTCGATATGCAAAGTCACCAGGGCGTGATTGACGAACCCCTGGAAAAATTCATTGATCAGATCCACATCGAATTCACCGATGCTGTCGCGCACAAATTCGCAATTGAACACCAGTCCGGGGCGCCCGGAAATGTCCAGCACCACGCGCGACAGCGATTCGTCCAGGGGCACGTAAGCATGTCCATAACGGCGCAAACCCTTTTTGTCGTTGACTGCCTGATTGAACGCCTGCCCCAGAGTAATGCCTATGTCTTCCACAGTATGGTGCGCGTCTATATGCAAATCACCCTTGGCGATGATGTTTATGTCCAGCAAGCCATGACGGGCGATCTGGTCGAGCATGTGATCGAGAAACGGCAGCCCGGTATCGAATTTGGCCTTGCCGCTGCCGTCAAGCGCCAGTTCAACTGTGATCTGGGTTTCCAGTGTATTGCGTGAGACTTTCGCGCTGCGCATGATTTCTTCGCCTTATGCGAGTTGAGTAAGAGTTTCTTGTAAAGCGGCAATAAATTTCATGTTCTGGTCCGGCGTGCCGACTGTCACGCGCAGGCAATCTTTCAGCATCGGATGGCCACCGTTCAAATTCTTGATCAGCACACCGCGCTGCTTCAAGCCGTCGAACACCGCTGTTGCATTCGCGATGCGAAAAAGCAGGAAATTCGCCTCACTCGGGTAAACACGCACAGCGGCAATTTCGCCCAACTGGCGATACAGCTTGTCCCGGTCCTGCTTGATCTGTTCCGCCTGCTGCTGAAGCACCTCGTGATGCCCGAGCAATTTTTCGGCAACCAGCTGCGGCAAAACGCCGACATTATACGGCAAGCGCAGCTTTTCCAATTGTTCCAGCCATGCCGTGCTGCCGGCCAGAAAGCCGAGGCGCAAACCGGCCATGCCGAGCTTGGAAAAAGTGCGCATCACCAGCAGATTCGGATAGCGCGCCAGGCGCGGAATAAAGCTGTCGCTGGCAAAAGCATAGTAGGCCTCGTCCACCACCACCAGACCCGGCGCTGCCTCAATGAGCTGCGCCACTGCATCCGCCGAAAACAGATTGCCGGTGGGATTGTTCGGATAGGCCAGAAACACCAGCGCGGGTTGCTCGCGTTCTATCGCCGCGAGGGTCGCGGGTAAATCCAGCGAAAAATTTTCTGCCCCGGAACCGGTTGCAAGCGGCACGCCCACATAGCGCATCCCGGTAAACGTCGCGATCATCCTGTACATCACGAACGACGGTTCCACGCTCAACAGCGTCGCGCCGGGCTTATTGACCGCCATCGCCAGCAACTGGATCAACTCGTCCGAGCCATTACCGAGCAACACATCCATCCCCTGCGGCAAGCCGGTCAAGCCACGGATTTTTTCCTTGAGCGATGCGGCGCCGGGATCGGGGTAACGGTTAATGGCAGCCGCTGCAACCGCCTCGGCAATTTCGTCGCGCAGTACCGGTGGCAAAAGATAGGGATTCTCCATCGCATCCAGCTTGATACAGCCTGAGCTGTCCGGCACATGGTAAGCGTGCAGATCAAGGACTTCCTGGCGCAGCAGCGAACCTGCGAGTGAAGAGGCAGAAATGGAAGACATGAAGCGAAATTAAATACGGTGTAATAGCAACGGCGATGAGCTTAGCACATACAGAAGACAGGGAACAGAGGAAGCATTGTCCAATGGGGTTTGAGTCTAAGCGGGGGTGCGTGAATCCAACGGGGTTTGAGTCTGAACAGGTAGCCGTGTTCGATCATTATGCGAGGCATGGTGATCAATATGAACGACGAACAACTGCATACCTTGGCCGATTTGCAGGCCTTTTTAACCGGAACCGTGGCGATGAATTTCACGGTGACGACAGAACAGAGATACGAATTCATCGCGCGCACCGTGCGACGTTTCGGCTATGCCCGGTTGAAACGCGCCGACAAAGCGGTGGTTCTGCGCTTCCTTGAGCGCGTCAGCGGCTACTCGCGCCAACAGCTCACCCGGCTGGTCAAGCGGGGCTGTGAGCGACGCCAACTGGTCAAGCGCTACCGTGGGTCACGAACCAGCTTTGCGCGCATCTACACGGGCGCTGACGTGCTCCTGCTCGCCCACACCGACACCCTGCATGGCACGCTATCCGGCTTGGCGACCAAGAAACTCATGGAACGGGCCTTGCGGCTATTCGGCGATACCCGCTACCAACGCCTGGCGACGATCTCGGTGGCTCATCTGTACAACCTGCGTCAGCGCCCCAGCTACCAGCACCAGCGCCAGGTCTGGACCAAGACGCGCCCCGTGACCGTCCCTATCGGCGAGCGCCGCGCGCCAACCCCCAACAACCGGCCCGGCTACTTGCGCGTGGACAGCGTCCATCAGGGCGATCTGGACGGCATCAAAGGCGTCTATCACATCAATGCCGTGGACTGTGTCACCCAGTACGAAGGCGTGGCAACTTGCGAGAAGATCAGCGAGGCATTCCTCATCCCGGTGCTCGAAGCGCTGCTGCTGAGCTTCCCCTTCGTCATCCACGGCTTCCACAGCGATAACGGCTCCGAGTCTGAGGTCTCCCCACAAAACCCCATTGAATTTCAATAAACTAGGGCGTATTGTTCAACCCAAAACAGCACATGCAAGGCAG
>MGWZ01000029.1 GCA_001801175.1 Gallionellales bacterium RIFCSPLOWO2_02_FULL_57_47
CGGCATTCCCGCCGCGCGAATTTCGTGAAGCTCTAGATCGACTGCGTTATGATCATCCTGCGCTGCAACTTTGAGGGGAGACCTCAGGCTCAGACCACGATTTCAGCAAAGCCAACCACAACGGCGCGGATAACTTCGTCAGCCGAGTCGTTGGTTATACGCGGGAGTGATGCGTTGAGCCCTCTGTTATCATTGCGCCATGCTGAATATCCAGAACATGACTTACCTGCAGGGCGGTATTCCGTTATTCCAGCAGGTGAATTTGCAGGCGTACTCCAACCAGCGCATCGGTCTGGTGGGCAAGAACGGCTGCGGCAAATCCACGCTGTTTCGCCTGATACGCGGGGAGATCAAGCCGGACAGCGGCGAAATCTCCCTGCAAACCGGCAAGACGATCGCCTTTGTCGAGCAGGAAATCGCCAGCTCGACGCAGCCCGCCTTGGAATTCGTGCTTGACGGAGACGTCCAGTTGCGTGAGCTGGAAAAAATCCTGGCGCGGGAACAGCATGACGCCGCGTGGTTCGATGCGCAGCAACACTTCGAGGCTATCGACGGCTACGGCGCCAAGGCCCGTGCCGCACAACTTTTGAACGGACTGGGTTTCGCCAACGACGCGCTGGAACGATCGGTAGAGAGCTTCTCGGGCGGGTGGCGGATGCGGCTCAACCTCGCCCGCGCGCTGATGCATCGGGCCGATTTGCTGCTGCTCGACGAACCGACCAACCACCTCGACCTGGAGGCTATTATCTGGCTTGAGCAGTATCTGTCGCGCTATCCCGGCAGCATTTTGCTGGTCTCGCATGACCGCGAATTTCTCAACGCCACCGTCAACCGCATCGCCCACGTGAACAATTTTGTCATCGACAGCTATACCGGTGACTATGACAATTTCGAGCGCGCGCGCGCCGAAAAAATCGCCCAGCAGAATCAGGCCTTCCAGACGCAACAGGTGAAGATCGCCCATCTGGAAGATTTCGTGCGCCGTTTCCGCGCCAAGGCCACCAAGGCCAAGCAGGCGCAAAGCCGCGTCAAGGCATTGGAGCGGCTCACGCGCATCGCCCCGGCCCATGTCACCGATGGCCATTTCGAGCTGGAGATCGAGGCGCCGGAGCGCAGCCCCGACCTGTTGCTGCGCGCCGAAAAAATGGGTTTCGCCTATGGCGAAAGCGGGCAAGCCCGCTTCCCCCTATCCAACTTTCCCCCGCAAGCGGGAGAAAGAGCAAGCGAATCGCTACGCGAATCTCATAATCGGAAGCTGTTCCAGAACGTCGATCTGGTGCTGCGTGCCGGCGCGCGTATCGCGCTGCTCGGGCCGAATGGCGCCGGCAAGTCCACGCTGATCAAACTGCTGGTCGGCGAGCTTCAGCCCACCTCGGGAAAACTGGAAATCACCCCGGACATTCGCATCGGCTACTTCGCCCAGCATCAACTGGAAAATCTCGACAGCGCGGCCACACCGCTGCAGCACATGGAGCGGCTGGCACCGAAGGAAACCACGCTGGCGCTGCGCACCTTCCTCGGCCGCTTCGGTCTGGCTAAAGACAGCGAAGACCGCCCGGTAGCGAGCTTTTCCGGCGGCGAAAAGAGCCGCCTCGCGCTCGCGCTGCTGGCTTGGCAAAAGCCCCATCTGCTGCTGCTCGACGAACCCACCAATCACCTCGATCTGGATATGCGCGATGCCCTCACGATTGCGCTGGAGGAATACACCGGCGCGGTGGTGCTGGTCTCGCACGACCGGAGTCTAATTCGCGCCGTGGCCGACGAGCTGTGGCTGGTGGCCGACGGCCAGGCGAAACTGTTCGATGGCGATCTGGAAGACTACAAGAGCTGGATCGAGGCGCGCCGCCCGCGCGAAACGGTTCAGGTCCAGCCGGAAAAGCCACGCCAGGAAGCTGCGCCCAGGCCGAAGAAAAAGGCCCTGCTGTCGAAGCAGACCAGGCTCGAAGCCGAACTGGCCAAAGCGCAAGCTGACCTGGCTGAAATCGACCGCCAGCTGGGTGATCCGGCCACTTATGCCGATAGTGCCGGCGACAAAATCAGCCGTTTGAATACACAACGTCAGGATATGGCGGACAAGGTTGCGCTGCTGGAAGAAAGCTGGCTGGAGCTGGAAATGACTTTAGAGGATGCGGTGTAGCTGCTCTGAACAAGGTGCTTGTTTGTAATAACATACTGCTTTGCGCATTCGGTGGCAGGCAATATATATTCTTGAAGGACAGCAAGCTCATCCCGGTACAGGAAACGGCGGCTACCGCTACGCCACGATCAATCCCGAAATAACTTTGTGAAATAAGCGATGCGCATAACTCTGGTTCACCCCGCTGGATTTAATTTCGTTCCCGGCCAGCCGGACTTCTCGGTGCTGGCGAATCGCATGATGCCGATCGGCATTCTCACCCTCGCCGCCTGGCTTGAAAAACACGGGCACCCCACCGCAGTTCACGATTGCCTCGGCCCGTGCGCGCCGCCCCCAGCAAGAGCCAACGCCATCGAAGCCAACGCGGATATCATCCTGGCCACGAGGCCGGAAATAGTGGGCTTTTCTGCGACCACTTCGGCATTCATGGACGCGATCGAGATCACCCGTGCCATCAAGCGGAAACAGCCCGGTCTCAAGGTGGTATTCGGCAATGTCCACGCCTCGTCCCTCGGCGCACCGTTGCTCGAACATTTCCCGGAGATCGATTACCTGTGCATCGGCGAAGGTGAGGGCATGTTGCTCGATATGGCCGAAGGCAAGGCGTTGTGCGAAATATCCAACCTGGTATACCGCGACGGGGGGCGCATCGTCACCAATCCGCGCCGCGCGCGCATCGTCAATCTTGATGATCTGCCGTTCCCCGCTTACGAAAAACTTGCCGGCTTTCCGGAAGGGTATCACCTGCCGCTGTTCTCGTACGCGAAGCGCTGGGGCGCGACGATGATTACCTCGCGGGGCTGTCCGTTCACCTGCTCGTTCTGCGACCGCACCGTGTTCGAGCGCCTGTACAAGATGAATTCGGCGGCCTATATCTACGAGCACATGAAGCACCTGCGTGACAACTTCGGGGTCTATCACATTAATTTTTACGATGACCTGTTCACCGCCCAGAAGAAGCGCGTCATCGAGCTTTGTACGCTGCTGATCGAAAAGCCGCTGGGAATGCAATTCAATTGCGCGATCCGCACCGGCCATACTTCGGACGAGATGCTGCGCATGCTGAAGCAGGCCGGGGCGCTGATGGTCTCGATGGGCGTCGAGTCTGCCGACCCGGAAATGATGGAACGCCACAAGGCCGG
Organism: Gallionellales bacterium RIFCSPLOWO2_02_FULL_57_47; assembly: GCA_001801175.1. Lineage (GTDB taxonomy): Bacteria > Pseudomonadota > Gammaproteobacteria > Burkholderiales > Gallionellaceae > Gallionella. The sequence continues at coordinate 3,280 of MGWZ01000029.1, forward strand.
CGTGACTCTGGAAGCGGTGCGCGAAACCGTCGCAAGCATCCATGCCGCCGGATTGCGCGCCAAGGGGTTATTCATCTTCGGCCTGCCGGGGGAAACGCCGCAGACAGTGAAAACCACCAGCGACTTCATTCTCTCGCTCGATCTCGATGAAATGAACATGACCAAGTTCAGCCCGCTGTATGGCGCGCCGATCTGGAACGAATGTGTCGGCGGCGAATCCGGCGATTTTCACGAAGACTGGCGGCTGATGAACTGCCTCAACTTCGTCTTTCTGCCCAGGGGCTTCTCGTCGCGTGAAGAAATGGATGCGCTCTACAACTGGCACATCCACCGTTTCTACGACAGCAAACCGTACCGGCGCCGCTTCGGCAGGCGCATCTGGGAACATCGCTGGAGCATCTGGCATCTCCTCAAGAATGTGCCCAGGGTGATTCAGGCAACGCGCTACTTCGGCGCCAATCAGGAGCAACTCGAAGCCATCAGGAAAGATTTTCCGCTGCACCCCAGCCAGCCGCGCAACCTGAAGCCGATGCTCGGGCCGGAATTGTTCATCGAGCCGAGGGCGGCAAAATCTGGCAAGTAAACCTGGAAAAAGTCTGTCCACGAAGTGGGGTAAGCAGGCATTTCGCCGCAAGGCAGAAGCTTGCAAAATATCCAAAAAGATATCATGCAGGAAAGCATAACCCAAACTGATTAGCCAACAAGTTCAGTACACGTCATTGCGAGCGAAGCGCGGCAATCCAGATGCTTCTATTCATAAAGGCATTTTTGATTAACTGGATTGCCGCGCTTCGCTCGCAATGACGGTTCTTTTAATGTGCAACTGAACTTGGTATCTACTCAGGTAACCCAATGCGTGAATTACTGCATCGAGGCAACCGATGGATTTATTTCGTGCCTTTTGTGGATCAATTGCCGTTTTCAGGATGATGGCTCAAGCGATTGCGTTTGCAATCACCCAGTAGCGCGCGAATTTTCCGATTGCCATATACAGCGCGGCCTGCCACGGGTTGAGGCGCAGCCACCCAGCTGCAAGACACAACGCGTCGCCGATCAGCGGAACCCAGGCAAGCAGCAGCGCGGGTGTGCCGTAGTGGCGAACTTTTTCCACGTGCTTGAGCTGTTGCGTCTGCGGCAATAGCCAGCCCATCCCAAAGCTCGCCATGCCGCCCAAGGTGTTGCCGAGGGTGGCGACGGCCAGCGCAGTCCACAGAGTTTGCGGATGGGCCGTGAGCACGCCGAACAACACGGCTTCCGAGCCGCCGGGTAGTAACGTGGCGGCGAGGAAACTGCCGATGAAGAGGGAGTAGAGGCTGGCGGTTTCGGTCATGCAAATACCTTGGTAACCGTCATTCCCGCGAAGGCGTGAATCCGGTTGGTTGAACAATCTCCGCGTTGCGGGACAAAGTCAGGATGCTGTCCACTTCGCGATGCGAGCGTAGCCTGGATGGAATGTAATGGAATCCGGGTCACTTCTGGTTATGCCCACTGCTTCCCGGATTTCGCTTCGCTTCATCCGGGCTACAGCCATACGGCTGCTAATTTGCGGGGCGGATGCACACGCTCCGATATTATTTCTTCTTCGGCATGTACAAGTCGGTGATGCTGCCTTCGGCGATTTCTGCCGCAAATCCCAGCGTTTCCGATAGGGTCGGGTGCGGGTGGATGGTCAGGCCGATGTCTTCCATGTCTGCGCCCATTTCCAGCGCCAGCACCGCTTCCGCAATCAGTTCGCCGGCATTCGCGCCGACAATGCCCGCGCCGAGTATGCGGCGGGTTTTCGGGTCGAGCAGCAGCTTGGTTGCGCCCTCTTCGCGCCCGATGGACAACGCGCGTCCCGAGGCTGCCCACGGAAAGTTGGCTTTTTCGTATTCGATGCCTTGTGCCTTGGCTTGCGTTTCGGTCAGCCCCATCCACGCGATTTCGGGATCGGTATAGGCCACCGAAGGGATGGTCAGCGGCTCGAAGTAAGCCTTGTGCCCGGCGATGACTTCTGCGGCCACCTTGCCTTCATGCACTGCCTTGTGCGCCAGCATCGGGTCGCCGACGATGTCGCCGATCGCAAAGATGTGCGGCACATTGGTGCGCATCTGCTTGTCGACCGTGATGAAGCCACGCTCGTTGATCGTTACGCCTGCCGCTTCCGCGCCGATATCTCTCCCGTTGGGCCGGCGGCCCACCGCCATCAGCACGCGGTCGTACATTTGCGGCTCGGGTGCCTGTTCACCCTCGAAGTGCACTTTCAGCCCTTGCTTTGTGGCATCGATCTTGTTCACCTTGGTCTTCAGGTAAATCGCTTCGTAGCGTTTCTCGATGCGCTTGTGCAGCGGGCGCACCAGGTCGCGGTCCGCGCCGGGGATCAGGCCGTCGGCCAGTTCCACCACGCTGATTTTTGAACCGAGTGCGTCATACACCGTGGCCATTTCCAGCCCGATGATGCCCCCGCCGATGACCAGCATGCGCTTCGGCACATCCTGCAGCGCCAGTGCACCGGTGGAATCGATGATGCGCGGATCGTCGTAGGGAAAGCCGGGGATGCGTGCCACGCTGGAACCCGCCGCGATGATCGCGGTATCGAACGTGATGGTCTTGTTGCCGTCTTTGGTTTCCACGCTGAGGCTGTTGGGCGAAGCAAATTTCGCAGTGCCGTGCACGACCTGCACCTTGCGTTGCTTGGCCAGTCCAGCCAGTCCTCCGGTGAGTTTGCCGACGACGCTTTCTTTCCAGAGGCGAATCTTGCCGATATCGATCCTGGGCTTGTCAAACGCCACGCCGTGGGCAGAGATTTCACCGGCTTCGTTGATGACCCTGGCGACATGCAGCAGCGCCTTGGACGGAATGCAGCCGACATTCAGGCACACGCCGCCCAGCGTGGCGTGCTTCTCGATCAACACCACCTGCTTGCCCAGATCGGCCGCGCGGAATGCAGCGGTGTATCCGCCGGGGCCGGCTCCCAGAACGACGACCTCCGCATGAATGTCGCCCTTGATGATGTTTACCGGAACATGCGCCTCGTGAACAGGCGGCGCAGGCTTGGAAGCGGAGAGGGTGTTTATCTTGCTGACTTCTGTCTTCTGTCCTCTGTCCTCTGATACCAGCATCAGAATCACATGGCCTGCGCTTACCTTGTCGCCCACCTTGATCTTCATTTCTTTCACCACGCCTGCAACCGGCGCGGGCACATCCATGGTGGCCTTGTCGGTTTCGAGCGTGATCAGCGATTGCTCGGCTGTCACAGCATCCCCGTCTTTGACCAGCACTTCGATGACAGGGATATCTTTAAAATTGCCGATGTCCGGTACCTTGATTGCGATGGTTTGGCTCATGGTTTTCTCCAGGTATTTGGGTTCGTTATTCCGGTCCTTCGACAAGCTCAGGATAAATTGACCTGCGGTCAGGCCGGAATCCAGCGGTTTTATTCGACATGCCTTTAAGTTTTCCTCTCGTTTTGCGAGAAAAAGTTTTAAGTCCTGATCTGCCCGCTGCCCAGCACGATAAATTTCTGCGAGGTCAGCCCTTCCAGGCCAACCGGGCCGCGCGCATGTATCTTGTCGGTGGAGATGCCGATCTCCGCGCCCAACCCGTACTCGAAGCCATCGGCAAAGCGCGTCGATGCATTCACCATCACCGAGCTGGAATCCACCTCGCGCAAAAAGCGCATCGCCTTGCTGTAGTTCTCAGTCACGATGCTGTCGGTGTGTTGCGAGCTGTAAGTATTGATGTGTTCGATTGCGGCATCCAGCCCGGCGACCACCCGCACACTCAAGATCGGCGCGAGATATTCGGTGCGCCAGTCTTCCTCGGTGGCCGCTTTCATTTGCGGCACCAGCGCGCGCGCCGCATCGTCGCCGCGCAGCTCCACGCCTTTTTCCAGGTAAATTTTGCACAGTTTGGGCAGCACTGCCGCAGCCACGCCCATCGAAACCAGCAGCGTTTCCATCGTGTTGCATACGCCGTAGCGCTGCGTTTTGGCGTTGTCGGCGATGCGTATTGCCTTGTCGAGATCGGCTTCGTCGTCGATATACACATGGCAAATGCCATCCAGATGCTTGATGACCGGAATTTTTGCCTCGTCGGAAATCCGCGCGATCAGGCTCTTGCCGCCGCGCGGCACGATCACGTCCACATAATCCTTCATCGTGATCAGTTCACCCACCGCCGCGCGGTCGGTGGTGGCAATGACCTGTACGGCAGTCTCGGGCAATCCGGCGGCGCGCAGCCCGGCATGAACGCAGGCGGCGATGGCCTGGTTGGAATAAATCGCTTCCGAGCCGCCGCGCAAAATCGCCGCGTTGCCGGATTTCAGGCACAGCCCGGCGGCATCCGCCGTCACATTGGGGCGCGACTCGTAGATGATGCCGATCACGCCGAGCGGCACGCGCATCCTGCCGACCTGGATGCCGGAAGGGCGAAAGCTCAGGTCGCTGATTGCCCCGATCAGGTCCGGCAGTTGCGCAATCTGCAGCAAGCCCTCGGCCATCGCGCGCACGGATTTTTCGTTCAGGGTCAGCCGGTCCACCGAGGCATCATCCATCCCGTTGGCTTTCGCCGCAGCAACATCCCTGGCATTGGCAGCCAGCAGTTGCGCGGACTGGTTTTGCAGCGCAGCGGCGATTTCCGCCAGCGCACGGTTCTTGGTGGCGGTATTGGCTCGCGCCATGACGCGCGAAGCCGCGCGTGCCTGCTGGCCGATTTGCTGCATGTAAGTCTTGATATTTTCCATCGCGCTTCTTTCGTCAAAGAGCTTGTAGGATGGGTGGAGCGTAGCGATACCCATCATTGCTGATTTAAACGCAGCTTTTTGTTGGGTATCGCTACGCTCCACCCAACCTACGAGTCGGTGTAAGTATTTTACCGCAAGCGGGATGGTAAAATGCGCCCCTTATTTAAGGTAAAGCCCTGCAATGTCCGACATCCTGAAAAAAATCCTTGCCGTCAAAGCACAGGAAATAGCCGCCGCGCAAGCCATCAAGCCGCTCGCAAAGATGCGTACCGAAGCCGGGCAGGCAGCGCCAACCCGTGATTTTGTCGGGGCGATCCGCGCCAAGATCGCCGCCGGGCAAGCCGCCGTGATTGCGGAAATCAAGAAAGCCAGCCCGAGCAAAGGCGTGTTGCGCGCCGATTTCCGCCCTGCCGAAATTGCCGCCAGCTACGCGCAGCATGGCGCGGCGTGCCTCTCGGTGCTGACCGACGAACAGTTCTTCCAGGGCAGCGCGGAATACCTGAAACAGGCGCGCGCGGCCTGCGCCTTGCCGGTGCTGCGCAAGGATTTCATCGTGGACGAATACCAGATATACGAAGCGCGCGCGATGGGAGCGGATGCGATCCTGCTGATCGCCGCCGAGCTGGATGTGGCGCAAATGCAGGCATTCGAGGCGCTGGCGCACAGCCTCGGCATGGCGGTGCTGGTCGAGGTGCACAATGGCGAGGAACTGGATGCCGCGCTGCAGCTTACTACCCCGCTGATCGGCGTGAACAACCGCAACCTGCGCACCTTTGAAGTAAGCCTGCAAACCACGCTGGATATGCTGCCGCGCATTCCCACTGATCGCATCGTCGTCACCGAAAGCGGTATTCTCAAGGCGGAAGACGTTCAACTGATGTGCACCAACCGGGTAAATGCGTTTTTGGTCGGTGAGGCGTTCATGCGCGCGGACGATCCGGGCGCGGAGCTGGCTAAAGTTTTTAGATAAGCAGTTCTGACTTAGCCCGACAGTGGGTGTCGATAATTATGGCTCTTTTGAAAAACGAATGGATTAAGCGGCATGAGGGTTGAATCTTTGAAAATTGAGCTTGCCAGCGATGAGAAATATCACCG
>MGWZ01000030.1 GCA_001801175.1 Gallionellales bacterium RIFCSPLOWO2_02_FULL_57_47
GCCTCCCGTTCAGACATTCCGAGCGGGACATTTCACTCAGATTTCTTACGTGAGGCAACGAATGGGTTTCACTCAGATTTTTGATGAGGCAATTCGGCATATTGACTGGATAGCAGGTATGGATTACGGTGCGCTTTATGAATCACCTGAACATGTTTGCTGTCACTAAAACAATTCGCCCCCCTTTAATGCTTGTGGAACAAATATTCCGCCATCTTCATATGCCGCCAAAATTAGCTTGCGAGTTTCTGGCAACGTTTTCACGCATGGAGTACGCCCTAAAGTCCACAAAATATGCCATTGGTGACGACAAAAAGGTTGATCCTGCGTGGGATCGCTTTGCGAACGACATCCATGAAGCTTTTGAGGGAATTGCAGAGCCTGATCTTTTGGAGGCCAAGAACTATCTCCTCAGCCATCCACCAAGAAAGCAAACGCTTGCGGGTCACAAAATCACCTTCATCGATCAAGCAATTGACGCCAAACAAAGGACATCTCAGCAACTCTTGCTGATGGTTCGCACTGTTCGAAACAACCTTTTTCATGGCGGAAAATACTTGCCGGATGGCGAGCAAGAGGAAGGGCGAAACAATTTACTGGTCAAACACTCACTCACGGTATTGTTGGCGTGCTCAAAACTAGACCATGAAGTTAGGAGCAGCTTTGAACATTAAGCCTACTAACCCTGCGATCAACCTCGCTCCCTTCGGTCGCTGGACGCTGCGCGATAAAGCCGCAACAGCGCCAGTTACCTCTACGTCAGGCATCCACAAGGAGAAATTGTGAAAAATGGCAAGGCAAGCAAGACGATGGAAAAGGAATTCAATATGGCACCGACTGGATGCAGCAAATGTGTATGGGGCGAAATGCGAAAAGCTATCTTGTCTCTGCTGCTAGCTGTTGCGAGCAGTAATGCTGCAGCGGGATGGATAGTGGTTAGCTGGAGCGATACGACAATCGACTACATCGATCCCACCTCCATTCGCAGAGTAGGGGATAGAGTGAAAATGTGGCACTTGATTGACCTCAAAACGGCTGAGTCAAAAATTAGAGGGGTTTCTCCGTTCATGTCATCTAGAGCACAACATGAATATGACTGCAAGGAAGAGCAATCGCGAGTACTTTTTGTTTCTTTTCACTCTAAGAACATGGCTGAGGGTATTACAGTCTCCCGCAACTCATATCCAGAATCAAATTGGAGCCCAGTCCCTCCAGGAACTACAACTGAAGCTTTATGGAAAATAGCCTGTGAGAAGTCATACGCTCCCGCTGATGATTATCAAGCGGTTCGTGACTGTGTAATCGATGGCGATAGATTTATCAAGATATTTGAAGATGCTGAGAAAGCAACGCCTAGCTTAGGTGGTCGTTTACTTGACGATTCTAAAATTGCTGCCATTCGTGAAGCAGAGGCTGAGTGTGCCAAGAGGACTCCAGAAGAAAAAGCCGCATTAATGCATAAATGGCATCTCAAGCTTTCGGAGAAATATGGTGCCCCAACACAGCAACAGGCACCACAGTCGCAAAGGCCACCAGCCAATACTGGTAGCTATGATCATTATTTTAGCCCTGGCGGCATGTTCAACCCGATTCAAGTTGAAGTTCGTTAGCTTCTATAAACAACCCAAAGGGTCAATATCACATTTAGCAAAGATGGGTTTCGCGTTGCGAAACCCATCGGCCTTTCTGGTTTTGGATTTTCCTTCCCCTGTGCGCCGCCGAGTAGCGGAGGTCGGTCAGGGGATATCGGCGAGGACTGTTTGAGCACGCAGTGCGAGTTCCGCAGCCGCCTGACCAGTCGAGCAACGCAGGGAACCGCGAAGCGGCGGCAAACCGGGGCGGCGTTTCTTTGATTCCTTTCTTTGGCCGCACAAAGAAAGGAATCGGCATGCGGGGCCGCACCCCGCGAAGTTGCTTTAGGTTACTTTTGGCTCCGACATAACCTGAAGGTTAGTCTTCACGCAACTTCGTTGTCTTGGCAAGACAAGAAAGGTAACTTGCTGCCGGGCAACCCCCGGCGGTGTTGATTTTGATTCCCTTGAGGATGAAGTTCACATACGGCGCAATGCCCTTTGGTTATTGCGCCCTGCTCACTAACGATGGGTATCGCTACGCTCAACCCATCCTACGCGGCATCAATTGCTCTCCAGCACCACAAACGCGACGATCATGTCGCGCTCATCACTGATCGAAAGATGGTGGCCGTTGATGCCCAGTTGCGCCAAGTGTGTGCGAAGCACTTCATCGAACTGCAACACCGGCTTGCCGAGGCCGTCGTGCGTGACGCTGATACGGCGCAAACTGACCGGGTGGCGCATCCCGCTGCCGACCGCCTTGGCGAACGCCTCCTTGGCGGCGAAGCGCTTGGCGAGCAGGCGCGGCATGTTAGAGTTGGAGCGATGTTCCGCCAGTTCGCGCGCGCTCAGCACGCGCTCCGCGAAATGCTCACCATAACGCGCCCACAGCGCTTCGATGCGCGCGTATTCGACGATGTCGGTGCCGATGCCGAAGATCATGCTTGAACCAGCAATGCCTTCATCTTCCGTACAGCCGCATCCAGCCCGATGAACAGCGCTTCCGCTACGATGGCGTGGCCGATATTGAGCTCGACGATGTTGGGAATGGCGACAATGGGCTGCACGTTGTGGTAATGCAGGCCGTGCCCGGCATTCACCTGCAAGCCCTGCGCATGGGCGTGTTCCGTCGCGATACGGAGGCGTTCCAGTTCATGCTGGCGCTCCTGCACGCTGTCCGCCTCGGCGTATTTGCCGGTATGCAGTTCCACCACCGGCGCGCCGCTGCGCCGCGCCGCGTCGATTTGTTTGGGATCGGGGTCGATGAACAGCGACACGCGGATGCCTGCTGCCGCGCTACGCTCGCAGGCCGATTTGACGGCATCGAAATAGCGCACCACGTCCAGCCCGCCTTCGGTGGTCAGTTCCTCGCGGCGTTCCGGCACCAGGCACAGATCGTGCGGCTTGATGCGCAGCGCATTCGCGATCATTTCTTCGGTGACGGCGCATTCGAGATTCATGCGCGTTTGCAGCATATCGCGCAGTATTTCCACGTCGCGATCCTGGATATGGCGGCGGTCTTCGCGCAGGTGCAACGTGATCGCATCGGCGCCGGCCTCCTCGCAGATCAGCGCGGCGCGCACCACGTTGGGGTAACGCGACCCGCGCGCCTGGCGCAACGTGGCGACATGGTCGATGTTCAGTCCGAGTTTAACCATTCCAACTTCCTTCGTTTGTCCGGCAGATTGCCAGAATTTTACCCCCATCCCAACCTTCCCCCTTAAAGTGGGAAGGAGCCAGTGCTCTCCGCCTGCAAGCGTGAGGGGATATCGTCACAGTTTCTGCAAATCCTTGATCAATTCGCGCGTATGCAATGTTTTGCCGCCAAGATGGTGGTTCAGCAACACGCGCATCAGTTGCTTGCTTTGCTGCGCGGAAACCGGGTCGGCATAATCGTCCCCCGCCATGTCGAGCAGGGTCTTGCCCAGCACCGGCAAGCCGGTCCGCACATCGCCATCATCCGGTATCGCGCCGCGTTCCACGGCATAACGATAGCAGACTTCCGGCCGAATCGCCTTATCGCTGCCTGCCTCGCGTTCCAGCGCCAGCGCATAGCCCAGTTCCTGCAGCAGGTGTTTTTCGAAACAGCGCAGCGTGGCAGCATGGTCGGTCTCGTGCGCCAGGCGACTCAGGGTGGCGCGGTAATAATCGAACAATTGCTCATGCGGATCGTCGCGCGCCAGCAGGTTGAGCAGCAATTCATTCAAATAAAAGCCGCACATCAACGCCGTACCTTGCAGGTAGGGCTGTCCGCCCTGCCATTCCGCGCCATGCAGGGTGCGCACTTCGCCCTTGCCGAACCAGGAGAGCTGCAGCGGCTGAAAATTCATCAGCACCCCGCGCAAGCTGGATTTGGGCCGCCGCGCGCCGCGCGCCATGATAGCCAGCCGCCCATGCCGGCGGCTGAACACATCGAGAATCAGACTGGTTTCGCTAAACGGGTAGCTATGCAGCACGAAGGCCGGCTCGTCCTGCTGCCTGTTCCGGCTGGTTGCGGTCATTCATAGCCCAGCGAGCGCAATACGCGCTCGTCGTCCGCCCAGCCGCTGCGCACCTTGACGAACACTTCGAGGAACACCTTGCCATCGAACAGCTTTTCCATGTCGAGGCGCGCCTGCGTGGCAATTTCTTTCAGCTTCTCGCCCTTCTTGCCGATCAGCATCGCCTTGTGCGCTTCCTTGTCCACCAGGATCGCGGCGTGGATGCGGCGCAGCTTGCCTTCCATCTTGAATTGCTCGATCACGACGCTGACCGAGTAGGGCAGTTCTTCGCCGGTGAAGCGGAATACTTTTTCGCGCAGCATTTCCGCAGCCAGAAATTTTTCGCTGCGGTCGGTGATGTCGTCCGCGTCGTAGATCAATTCGCCCGGCGGCAGATGGCGGCGCAATGCCTCGCGCAACTCATCCAGCTTGCTGTCCCGCTTGGCGCTGACCGGCACGATTTCGGCGAACCTGAAATCCGCCGCGACGCGTTCGGCGAACGAGAACAGCTGCCCTTTGTCGGCCACTTCGTCGATCTTGCTGATGACCAGCACAACGGGACGATTGTCCGGCAGCAACTTGAGCACTTCACGGTCGCGTTCGTCATAGCGCAACGCTTCCACCACGAATACCACCACCTGCACATCGCGCAGGCTGCTGGTGACGACGCGGTTCATGCCGCGGTTCAGCGCATTCAGGTGTTTGGTCTGGAACCCGGGTGTATCCACAAACACGAATTGCGCGTGCTCGTCAGTGAATATGCCGTGGATGCGATGGCGCGTGGTTTGCGCCTTGCGCGACGTGATGCTGATCTTCTGCCCGATCAGGTGGTTGAGCAGCGTGGATTTGCCCACGTTGGGCCGGCCGACGATGGCGATGAAGCCGCTATGGAAATCTTTCTGTTCAGTCATGAGGGATCGCTAGCTGTTGATAGGCTGCCTGCGCCGCCTGTTGTTCGGCACTACGGCGGCTGCTGCCTTCGCCGCGCGTGGATATTTTCAAAGAGGGGATGGCGCATTCCACCTGGAAGGACTGCGCATGGGCTTCGCCTTGCATGGTGACAACGCTGTAGGCCGGCAGGGGAATATGTCTGCCTTGCAGATACTCCTGCAACAGGGTTTTGGCATCCTTGCCCAGCGTCTGAACATCCGCTTGCGCCAGGTAAGGCACGTACAAACCCAGCACAACTTTTTCGGCAGCGGCAAAACCGCCATCCAGCAAAACCGCACCGAACAATGCTTCCATCGCATCGGCCAGGATGGAAGGACGGCGGAAACCGCCGCTCTTGCGTTCGCCTTCGCCCAACTTTAAATAACTGCCCAGATCCAGCTGCTGCGCGAGTATCGCCAGCGTTTCTTCCTTGATCAGGTTGGAGCGCAACCGCGATAACTCGCCCTCGCTCAACTGCGGATAACTGCCGTACAGGTATTTGGCGACGATGCAGCCCAGCACGCTGTCGCCCAGGAATTCCAGGCGTTCATTGTGCTCCGGCGCATAGCTGCGGTGGGTCAATGCACGTTGCAGCAACTGGGGCTGCGCAAAAACATGTCCCAGCTGCCTGCACAGCACGCCGCTGCCTTGCGTGGATGTCATAGATGCACTCGCACCCTGAGGATGTTCCCGCAGCCCGTGTTTACTTTTATTCTGCACTGGTCGGGTTGAATTCCATAACGAGGCTGACATTGCCACTCAGCGGAACCTTGACGGAGTAGCTGGCGCTCAGAAAGGGTTTTCCGTTATCGCTGGAAATCTCGATATCCTCGGCCTTAATCGATTTGATAGCATCGATAGAAGCCCGCTTATCAAAAGAATTGCGAATGTCGCGGGGGGAAGCTTTCTGCATATCCGGGTCATGAGCAATCGCATTGAACACGTTTTTGATTTGCGCATCCTCCATGTACGCGGGGATAAGTTTAAGCGCAAAGATGCTGACAACCACCAGTATAAAAGCGCCAAAAATAAATCCGCCAAAAGTTATCCCGCGTTGCTGCACTGGCATTGCTGTATTCATTTTCATTTCCCTCAGTTTTAGTTGATCGACAGACCTATGCGCTTCAAATCGGAAAAATTCATCCAGATGAAAAACGCCTTGCCGACGATATGGTTGTCCGGCACGAACCCCCAATAGCGGCTGTCGCGGCTGTTGTCGCGATTATCGCCCATCATGAAGTAATGCCCGTCTGGGACCTTGCAGCGAACCATTTCATCGTCATAGATGCAGTTTTCGCGACCCTTGAATTCGGCGATCGCACCCAGATGCAGCGTCGGCGCCTCGGGATTCACCAGCATCGCATGCTTGCGCTCGCCTAATGTCTCGAGACGTTTTTCGGTATGCACGAAATTCAAGCCGGTCTCGACGTAATTGTAATCGCCATCCGCTTGCTGCAGCTGTTCGGCGCCGTTGATCCATAGCCGCTTGTTGCGATATTCGACGCTGTCGCCGGGAAGCGCGACCACGCGCTTTATATAATCCAGCGCGGGATTTTCCGGATAGTGGAATACCATCACATCGCCGCGCTGCGGGTCATTGAGTTGCACCAGTTTCCGGTTGACGATGGGCAGGCGGATGCCGTAGGTGAACTTGTTCACCAGAATGAAGTCGCCCACTTGCAGGGTCGGAATCATCGAGCCGGAAGGAATCTTGAACGGTTCGACCAGAAAAGAGCGGATGAAAAACACGATCAGGATGACCGGGAAGAAGCTCTTGGCATATTCGACCCACCACGGCTCGGCAGCCTCGCTGCCGCGTTTGGCCGCCAGAACGAATCGGTCCAGCAGCCACACCCCACCGGTGACCAGCAGCAATACAAACAAAATCAGTGCGAAATCCATTATTTTTTCCTATCCATCGACGCGCAGAATCGCCAGGAATGCTTCCTGCGGGATTTCCACGTTGCCCACCTGTTTCATGCGCTTCTTGCCGGCCTTCTGTTTCTCCAGCAGTTTTTTCTTGCGCGAAATGTCGCCGCCATAACATTTGGCCAGCACGTTTTTGCGCATCGCCTTGACGTTCTCGCGCGCGATGATGTTCGAGCCGATGGTCGCCTGGATCGCCACGTCGTACATCTGGCGCGGGATCAATTCGCGCATCTTGGCAGCCACCTCGCGCCCGCGATACTGGCTGTTGGCGCGATGCACGATCACCGCCAGCGCATCCACTTTTTCGCCGTTGATCAGCATGTCCACCTTGACCACATCCGCCGCGCGATATTCCTTGAACTCGTAATCCATCGACGCATAGCCTCGCGACACCGATTTCAGCTTGTCGAAAAAGTCCATCACGATTTCCGCCATCGGCATTTCATACACCAGCATCACCTGCTTGCCGTGATAGCTGATGTTGATCTGCGCGCCGCGCTTCTGCGTGCACAGCGTGATCACCGAACCGACATATTCGTTCGGCATATACAGATTCACCGTGACAATCGGCTCGCGAATTTCCTCGATTTTGGACGGGTCGGGCATTTTGGACGGATTGTCCACCGTCAGTATCGTGCCGTCGCGCAGAACCACCTGGTAAATCACTGTCGGTGCGGTGGTGATCAAGTCCATGTCGAACTCGCGCTCCAGCCGCTCCTGCACGATTTCCATATGCAGCAGC
>MGWZ01000031.1 GCA_001801175.1 Gallionellales bacterium RIFCSPLOWO2_02_FULL_57_47
AATTGCTCACGGATGCGTTCCAGTTCGGCATGTTTCTCCGCGCGCCGCGCTACGGCTGCCTGGCGTTCGCGAGCCAGCCGGCGCAAGTCGTAACCGGATGCTTCACCGGCAGCGCGCAGCTTGCCAACGACCCGTTCGGCCTCGACGAAGCGGTCCACCCAGGCATCAAGCGCGGCCAGTTGCCGCTCGTGCACCAGCAACTGGAAGTAGCCACGACGGATTTCACCAGCCCTTTCGGCACGGAACTGGCGTGCATCCGCTTCGGCTGCAACGATGCGCTGACCGCCCGCTTCGCGCCTCAGCCCGCGGCGGCCGGAAAGATCAAATGGCTGCGACAGTTGCCAGGTTTCTTCCCGGACACCCGTGCCGTTGCGCGAGTTGTCGCGCGAATATTCCAGCGTTGGGTTGGCCCAGAGGCCGGTTTCCAGCGCATCGGCACCGGCTTCGTCAACACGCCCGCGACCGAGATCGCCCAACTCCGGACGGGCAAGCCCGATACGCAGGCTCTCCCTTTCGGTCAGGGGTTGTCCTGCAAGTGCCGGAGGAGCAGATGTACTCATTAGCGCAGCAATGGCTGCAGCAAGCAGAATTTTTTGCAGATGTAATATCATCGAAACCCTCAATAAAGAAGTTGAATTTCGACGGGACACGGCCAGACCCATTCACTGGGTCTGGCGCAGGGTGCTACAAAGAAAAAAGAGGCGTCCCGCCGGCTCAGGCGAGGGCTGCTCTGGGTGGATGCTCGATGAGAGCTTGTGGTGCCGAGATAAAAGTGCTGACTGGGATTGCATTCAGGGGGCTGCACCCCTCAAGCGGTATCACATCAATGGTGTCCGACAGCAGGCAGGAAAAAGCCGCATGCACATGGGCATGGTGGTGGTCGCTGACGACAGAAATGTCGCTTCCTCCATCAGCATCGACTGCCGGTTCATCGTGAGCGTGATCGTCACTGTGCTCGTGGCTGTGATGCCCGAAATGTGCAGCGTGGTTCGATGTGTGTTCAAGTGCATCACAAACACCCACCGATGCAGCGTAAGCAGCGTTCAGTGAGAGCATGATGACAAGAACAAAAGTTAGGAAAGTCCGCATGGCGAAAAGAGTTTACCAGCGTACGGATGTAATATCTATCGTAATTCATGGGCACTTTGAACATGCATGTTAAAATCTCCCCTCGCCAATCTGAAGCCGCTAGAAGCCAATCTCGGCCCGTGCACCTGCTATCCACGCATTCTTTAGAGCGGGATCCATATTTGGGTTATGGAAATATTGCAGCGTAGGCAACAGCGCGAGCCACGGGTTGAGTTGCGCCCGATAGGTCGCTTCCATGCTGGTTTGGCTGATGTCGGCATTATTGAGTTGCCGGTATTTGTCGCTGGCATGATTGACCGTGATGGCAATACCTGCAATGTCGTTGCCGCGTCCGGAAAATAGCCCGTGGTAGCGCAAACCAAGACTTCCCGTCCAGTCCGCCTGGTGGATGGCCCTGCTCGCCGTACCGAAACGGACAAAGCCGGCCAGCCCCTGCGAGGGGTGATCCTTCTCAGCCATCAAAGTGCGCTCCGCCAAAAAATAGATTCCCACGCTAAGACGGCGTACCGGGTTGCCGAGCGCATCCAGATCAATAGGATCGTCGATACGCGCTGAGTAACGCCAGAAACCGATGGCGGTCTTGTTGAAAAATTCGCTTTTTCCTTGCTCCTCGCTTGGTGTTTTGACTGAACCGCCAAGTTGTGCTGATTCAGAAAGCGGCTCAATTCTCTGCGGTGTGTAACCGAATTCGACGATGGAGAACGCCCCTTCACCTCTGTTGAGCTGAATGTGCGTGCCGCGCGGGTTGTTGGGGTCGCTCGGCACACCATCCGTCAACGCACCTTGCAGGTAAAAATTCTGACTGGGTGAGGTGTACTTCACGCGGATTGCCAACGCACCAAGCGGAAAAATCGGCGGGCCAAATTGCCCTGACTGTGACAACTCATTTCCCGGGCCGTAAGGTGGCTGGATAAACAAGCCGGACGTATCGGTAACGTAAAACTCAGAGTCAATCGCATACAGACCGGCCAGCACAGACAGACTGTCATCGGAAAAGTTTTTTTGTACCCATGCATGATCAAACTGGAAGGTGTTGACGCCATTCTCGATATTATCCACGCCGATAAAGCTACCGACGTAATCGCGGTTGAATTTGCTGCCGAGCTGGCTGTGGCTGTGGATATAGGCGGTTGTTGCACCCCAGCCCAGCAGTTTTTCCAAATCCATTTGGATACTGGCCTCGGTATTTCCCATCCATGCCGAGCCATGCTTGATGCCTCCGGATGCGACAGCCAGCACGTCGCTTTTGTGGGTCAATTCCACCGTGATGCCATTGTCGTAGAGACTGGAACGCGCCCCTCCCCAATCGCCTGATAGTGTTTCCGCATTCCAGTCCGGCGCCTCTTCCGCATTTGCGGATGTGGCATTGCCCAACACAAACAGGACAAACAGCACTTTAGTCAGTCGATTCCCCATCACCCCCCCTTAAAATATCCACCACAGCCATTAAGAACAAAACGCGTTACCATTATGCAGTCGGACACGCATCAACTCAAACAAGCCTCTCGACAAAAAACACCGAAGATAATAACCATGAACTTAACAGACTGGATAGGCAGCGCTGCCGCCACGCTTACTACCACCGCCTTCATCCCGCAGGCGTGGAAAGTATGGCACACCAAACATACCGCAGACATCTCATTGGGCATGTACGCCCTGTTCACTCTCGGCGTTTCGCTATGGCTAGGTTATGGCATCCTGCTTGCAGCATGGCCCATCATCATCGCCAACTGCATCACGCTGTTATTGGCGGGTGCGGTCCTGGTGATGAAATTGAAATTCGGCTAGAGTGCAGCGACACCATGAACCTCATTCCTGAAATAAAACCCAATCAATCCGTCGAACTGCTCAAAGAGCTGCACATCCTGACGCGTGACGGCAAGCTCAACCAGGACAGCCGGCGCAAACTGAAACAGGTTTATCATTTGTATCACTTCATCGAACCGTTGCTCGATGAGATACTTGCCTCCAAGCAAGACCTGACGCTGGTGGATCACGGCGCCGGCAAATCCTACCTGGGTTTCATCCTTTACGATTTATTTCTGAAAGCGCGCGAGATCGGCCATATTTACGGCATCGAGACCCGCGAAGCGCTGGTCGACAAATCCCGCGAGCTGGCCGCAAGGTTGGGCTTTACGCGCATGTCGTTCCTGAATTTATCGGTGGAAGAATCCATCCATTCGCCGCAACTGCCCGGACAGATCGATGTCGTCACCGCGCTGCACGCCTGCAACACGGCCACCGACGATGCGATCAAATTCGCGCTTAACAAGCAGGCGAAATTCATCGTGCTGATACCGTGTTGCCAGGCCGAAGTTGCCGCCATGCTGAACAAGCACAAGAACCAGTCGTTCGGCAAAACCCCGCTTTCGGAAATCTGGCGCCATCCGATCCATGCCCGTGAATTCGGCAGCCACCTCACCAACGTGCTGCGCTGCCAGCTGCTTGAAGCGCACGGCTACCAGGTGACGGTGACGGAACTGGTTGGCTGGGAACACTCAATGAAGAATGAGCTCATCATCGCCCGCCGTACGGGTACACCGCGCAAGAACGCACAAGAGAGAATAGAGCAGATTTTGCGCGAGTTGAATCTGGAGGAATTGCGGGAGCGGTTTATTTACTAGGCCGCCCTCTCCCCTACCCCTCTCCCGCTTGCGGGCGAGGGAATTAATCAGTGTGCCGCGCCAACGCCCAAGCCACATGCTCGCGCACCAGCGCGGACGGATGCCCGGCGCGTGATTCCAGCGCGGCGATCACGACGGCGCTTTTCGGCGCATTGCCCAACGCCACGGCGATATTGCGCAGCCATTGTTCGTGACCGATGCGATAGATTGCGGTACCTGCCAGCTTGCTGTTGAATTCGGCCTCGTCCCACGCAAACAACTCTGCCAACGACACATCGTCCAGCCCGTAGCGCACGGCAAAATCCGGCTCGGCGCTGGCCTGCGCAAAACTGTTCCACGGGCATATCAACTGGCAATCGTCACACCCGTAGATGCGGTTGCCGATCAGCGGACGCAACTCGACCGGGATGCTGCCCTTGAGTTCTATGGTCAGATAGGAAATGCAGCGGCGCGCATCGACACGATATGGCGCAATGATGGCCTGGGTTGGGCACACCTTGATGCAACAAGTGCAAGTTCCGCAGTGTTCCTGCTGTGGAACATCAAGCGGCAGCGGCAAATTCACATAAATCTCGCCGAGAAAAAACCGCGAGCCTTGTTCGCGGGACAGCAGCAGGGTGTGTTTGCCGCGCCACCCCAGGCCGGCCTTGCGTGCCAATTCCACCTCCAGCACCGGCGCGCTGTCGGTGTATACGCGCCCCTCAAACCCAGCGATCTCGGCGAATTCCGCCACCGCTCCGCGAATTTTCTCCGCCAGTTTCGCCAAACGGTTGCGCATCACCTTGTGGTAATCGCGCCCCAACGCATAGCGCGAAATGAAGGCGCGCTCGCCTTCCGCCAGCACCTGCCAACTGTCGCGCACGCCGGGCGGCGCGCAGTTCATGCGCAGCGAAATCACCCGCAGCGTGCCGGGCAGCAGTTCCGCCGGGCGGCTGCGTTTGGTGCCATGTTTTGCCATATAATCCATCTCGCCATGCAGGCCGAGTGTGAGCCATTCCTGCAGGCCGTTTTCCGCCGCCGAAAGATCGGTATCGCTGATACCCACTGCCTGGAAACCGAGTTCATGCGCCCATGCGCGTATCTGTGCGGCAAGCGCGACGTAATTTATCTGTTGAGGATTTCCGTTTGTACCTGGATCAGGATTTCTATTTTGCATAGCCACGATGATAACCGAATCACCCTGCGGGCAGAATAAAGGTGCCACACAAATGATGGAACCCGCCATGCCCACACCCCTCCCTAAACCTGATGGGACTACTAGCCATTCGACTAGGCTGCAAGCAACCGCAGCCAAGTCGATGGTTATCCCGCAAGCGGGCGAGGAGGCGAACGAGAAAGGCAATCTTCAATCCTCTGGAGAGGGGACGAACGATCGCTGCGCGAGCCTCTCATTCTTCCTCGCGGATGAAAACGCGACCATCGCGCTGGCGCAACGCCTTGCGGTGCAACTCAAAGCCGGTATGGTAATTTACCTGCATGGCGATCTGGGGGCCGGCAAAACCACCCTGGTGCGCGGCGTGCTGAATGCGCTCGGTTATGCCGGGCGTGTGAAAAGCCCCACCTACACGCTGGTTGAGCCCTACCATGCCTCTGAGTTAGACTTGCGACACTTTGACCTGTACCGTCTTCACAATGAGGAAGAATGGGAAGCAGCCGGATTCCGCGAAGAGTTTGATGGCCACAATATTTTTTTCATCGAATGGCCGGAAAAGGCACCAAGCCTGATTCCGCAAGCCGATGTGGAAATCAGCTTCGAAATCATGGCGCGAGGCCGCAACGTGGAATTTCATGCCAATACGGAAATGGGTAAGCAATGCTTAGAGCAGTTGTAAAGTTTGTTGCACTCTTGCTCCTGCTGTCGTTTCAACAGGCATACGCCGCCATCGCCATCAGCTCAACACGCGTCTGGCCGGCACAGGACTACACGCGCCTGACGATCGAGTCCAAAAAATCCATCCGCCACAATCTGTTCACCATCAGCAATCCGGATCGTTTGGTAATCGACCTGGAGAATGTGGAACTCGGCAGCCCGCTTAATGAATTGGCCAAAAAAATTGGCGACAACGACCCCTACATCAAAAGTGCGCGCGTCGGATATTTCAAACCCGGCGTGGTGCGTTTGGTGCTGGATTTGAAGAGTGAAGTCAAACCACAGCTGTTCGTCCTCAAACCGGTCAGCGAATACGGTTATCGTCTGGTGCTGGACGTATATCCTGCCCACCCGATTGACCCGCTGATGGCCTTGCTCGAGCAAACCGAAGCCGCTATCCCGGAAGTTGCCAGCGCACCCACCGCGGCCGGTCAACCAACACCAGTCGATGACAAAGTACTGGTGTCTCAAGGCCTGGATATCGCCAAGTCATCGCCTCCCGTGATCACGGCGCCCAGCTTTCCCGAGTTGCGCGCGCGCACTTTAATTATCGCAATTGACGCGGGGCATGGCGGCGAAGACCCCGGCGCGCGCGGCAGATATGGCTCTCTCGAGAAAAACATTACGCTGGCGATCGCACGCAAGGTAAAAACCTTGATCGATGAGACGCCGAATATGCGCGGAGTGCTGATTCGCGATGGCGACTATTTTATCCCGCTAATTGGGCGCGTCGTCAAGGCGCGCAAGGTGAATGCGGACTTGTTCATTTCCATCCACGCCGATGCCTTCATCAAGCCGAAAGCGCGCGGCTCGTCGGTGTTCGCACTTTCAGAGCACGGTGCGACCAGCACTGCCGCGCGCTGGTTGGCCAAGAAGGAAAACGAGGCTGATTTGATCGGCGGTGTAAACCTTGCGGTGAAAGATCCCTACCTGGCACGCACCCTGCTCGATTTGTCGCAGACCGCCACCATCAACGACAGCATGAAACTTGCCAAGCATGTGCTGAATGAACTGGGCGACATCAACGACCTGCATCGCGGTCGCGTGGAGCAGGCCGGATTTGCCGTGCTGAAATCGCCGGAAATCCCATCCATCCTGGTCGAAACCGCTTTCATCAGCAACCCCAGCGAAGAGCGCCGCCTGAATAACAAGAACTACCAGATGAAACTTGCCAATGCGATTCTGGTTGGCGTCAAACGCTACTTCGCGCAGAATCCGGCACTGTCCAGGCAAAATTTTGTACAGGCTGATCAGCCGGGAAACACACCAGTCGAAAGATAGCGGTCACCGCGATCACAGACGATGAAGGCAATCACCGCATTCTCGACTTGCCGCGAAACGCGCAACGCGACACACAACGCGCCGCCGGAAGATATCCCGCAGAAGATACCTTCTTCGCGCGCAAGACGGCGCGTCATTTCCTCCGCATCCGGCTGATTCACATATTCCAGCCTGTCGACATTTTTGCCGTCGTATATTTTTGGCAAATAGGCTTGCTGCCATTTGCGGATACCGGGAATCTGCGCGCCTTCTTCCGGCTGCACCCCGATGATCTGAATATCGTGATTCTGTTCCTTGAAGAACCTTGAGCAGCCCATGATGGTGCCGGTGGTGCCCATGCTGCTGATGAAATGTGTAAGCTTGCCGTTGGTATCGCGCCAGATTTCCGGCGCGGTGCCCTCGTAATGCGCCAGCGGATTATCGGGGTTGGCGAACTGGTCGAGGATGATGCCCTTGCCCTGGGCGCGCAGTTTTTCCGCTGTATCACGCGCCAGTTCCATGCTGCCCTCTTTCGCAGTCAGCACCAGTTCAGCCCCAAACGCACGCATGGTCTGGCAACGTTCCACACTCTGATTTTCCGGCATCACCAATATCATTTTGTAACCGCGCACCGCCGCCGCCATCGCCAGCGCGATGCCGGTGTTGCCGCTGGTCGCCTCGATCAGCGTATCTCCCGGCTTGATGTCGCCGCGCTGCTCGGCACGCACGATCATGTATAGGGCCGGTCGGTCTTTCACCGAACCGGCAGGGTTATTGCCTTCCAGCTTCGCCAGCAGCACATTGCCGGTATCGCCCGGAATACGTTTGAGCCTGACTAATGGCGTATTACCGACGAAATTTTCTATGGATAAATACATATTTAGAGAGCCACATTAAGCATTTGCCCCACATACTTCGCCACGCCTTGCTCGACATTCAGGAACGGCTCGGTATAACCGCTATTGCGTAACGCGCTGATGTCGGCCTGAGTATAGCTTTGGTATTTTCCGCGCAATTGCTCGGGGAAAGGGATGTAGCTGATCAGGCCCTGCTGCTGCAACTCGGCAAGGCTCAATGCGTTTTTTCCGTCCGCATTGCGCAACGTGTTGATGGTCGCCGCCGCCACGTCGTTGAAACTCTGCGCCTGCCCGGTACCCAGATTGAAGATGCCGGATTTGTGCGGGTTGTCGAGAAAATACATGTTCACCTTGACCACATCTTCTATCGAGACGAAGTCGCGCAGTTGCCCGCCATTGGCGTAGCCGTCGCAGCCTTCGAACAGTTTTACTTTGCCTTCGGCGCGATACTGGTTGAAGAAGTGGTAGGCGACCGAGGCCATGCGTCCCTTGTGTTGTTCGCGGGGGCCGTACACGTTGAAGTAGCGCAGACCGACAATTTGCGCATTACGCTTGTGCCAGCGGCGGCGCACGATCTGGTCGAACAGGAACTTGGAATAGGCATACACATTCAGCGGAGCTTCGCATTCGCGGCTTTCCCTGAACACGCTGCCGCCGCCATACACCGAGGCGGACGATGCATACAGGAACGGCACTTCTTCGTTCTGGCAGTAGTTCAGCAATTCCAGCGTGTATTGGTAGTTGTTGTCCATCATGTAACGCCCATCTGTTTCCATGGTGTCGGAACATGCGCCCTGATGAAGTACCGCCCTGACCAGGCCGTCGAAAAAACCTTCCTGCAATTTTCTCAGGAAGTCTTCCTTGTCGAGGTAGTCGGCGATTTCGCAGTCAACCAGGTTCCTGAACTTCTCGGCATGCTTGAGATTGTCCACCGCGATGATGTTGTGTTCGCCGCGCTCGTTGAGTGCCTTGACCAGGTTAGAACCTATGAATCCGGCTGCGCCGGTGACAATGTAATACATGATTTCTCCTTTAACAGGATCGTGGATTGAGGAGCGAGGATTGAGTTAAAACCAGTAACCGGTTTTCCTCAATCCTCAATCCGCACTCCTCGATCCTAACGTTCCATATCCCGCACGATCTCCTCGCGGCTGACCACCGCCGTACCCAGCTTGCCCACCACGATACCCGCCGCACGATTGGCGATGCGCATCGCATCGTGCATGTCAGCCCCGCTCGCCAGCATCACCGCCAGCGTGGCGATCACGGTATCGCCCGCACCGCTGACATCAAACACTTCGCGCGTCTGCGTCGGCTCGTGCAGCACTTCATTAGCGCGATACAGACTCATGCCATCTTCGCTGCGAGTGACCAGCAGCGCATCGAGTTGTAATTCGGCGCGCAGCTTTTCCGCTTTTGCGTTAAGTTCTGCCTCGGTCTTCCAGCTGCCGGCCACCTCGCGAAACTCGCTTTTGTTCGGCGTAAGCAGCGTTGCGCCGCGATAGCGCTGGTAATCTTCCCCTTTGGGGTCAACCAGCACCGGCTTGCCCGCTGCGCGCGCCAGCCTGAGCATTTCGGCAATATGTGCCAACCCGCCCTTGCCGTAATCGGACAGGATCACCACGTCAGCCAGCGGCAGCTGCAAGCGAAAATCTGCCAGCGCAGCATGCAGAACTTCGTGGCTGGGCGGCGTTTCAAAATCAATGCGCAACAACTGCTGGTGACGCGCAATGGCGCGCAGCTTGATGATCGTTGAAATGCTGCTGTCGCGATGCAGCAGCGCGTTGAGATTGGCATGATGATTGAGCAATTTCTCCAGGCACGCTCCTGCTTCGTCATCGCCGACGACGGACAACAAGGTAGCTTGCGCGCCGAGCGACGCGATGTTGCGCGCCACGTTGGCTGCACCGCCGGGTCGTTCCTCGACACGTTCGATCTTGAGCACAGGAACAGGAGCCTCCGGCGAGATACGGCTGACGTCGCCGAACCAGTAGCGGTCCAGCATCACATCTCCGACCACCAATATCCTTGCGCCTTCAAATTTTGGCAAAACTATCATGCACGCCCTCCATCTTCCCGATTCATAACCGCTCCTCGCTCCAGATTCATCCCGGTGCCTCAATATCCATGCAAATGTCGAGCAAAGCCTGCCATGGGTCCGCCGCCTGGGTAATCGGCCGGCCTATCACCAGATAGCTGGAACCTGCTCGCAGGGCGGCTTGCGGGGTCATCACCCGAGACTGGTCATTCAGGCTGGCCTGCTCCGGGCGGATGCCCGGCGTCACCAGGCAAAATTCATTGCCGCAATGTTTGCGCAACAGCGCGGCTTCCTGCGCTGAGCAGACCACGCCGTCCAGACCGCTGTCGCGCGCCAGCATTGCCAGGCGCAGCACCATCTCGGCAGGCGTGGCGTTGATGCCGATGTCGGCGAGATCTTCCTGCGCCATGCTGGTGAGCATGGTCACGGCAATCAGTTTCGGCTGCTGCGCGCTGCTGGCAATCGCCTCATGCGCCGCCTCGAGCATCTTGCGCCCGCCCAGCGCATGCACGTTGACCATCCACACGCCCAGGCTGGCAGCGGCTTTGCAAGCCTGCGCGGCGGTATTGGGGATGTCGTGAAATTTCAGGTCGAGAAAAATCTCAAAGCCGCGCCGCATCAATTGCTCCAATAATGCAGGCCCGGTGGCTGTGAATAACTCCTTGCCGACTTTCAAACGGCATAGCGAGGGTTGCAGTCGATCAGCCAGTGCCAGCGCGGGTGCGGCAGCCGGATAATCCAGCGCGATGATAATTTTCGGATCGTTCATAGCGGAGCTTATACCTGTGTTCCGGTTTCTTCGCTGCGCCGCGGAGGATAACTGTCCCACGCGTGGCAGGCCGGGCAGTGCCAATAAAACTGGCGCGCCTTGAAACCGCAATGGGCACAATGGTACATCGCCAAATTTCGCGTGCGTTTATGAACCAGATTTTTCACCAGCTCAACATCGGCGCGCTTGTATAGTGGCATTTCCAGCAGCTGCGCTTCGAGCAGTTTATCCAAACCCAACAAGGTCGGGTTGCGTTGCATCTCATCACGCACCAGCAGATAAGCGGCACTCGATCCCTCATTTTTCAGCACGCCGTCGAACACCACGTTCATCAGATCCAGCGAGTGATATTTGCCCAGGTATTCGCGCAACAAGGCGATACCCTCGCTCTCGCGATTCAGGCCGCGAAACGCATTCAGCATGCTTTCCGCCACCAGCGGCAGATATTGAGAGTCCTGCGTTTCGATGTTTTTCCAGATATTGATGGCCTCTTGGTGCTCGCCTTTGCTGGCCGCCATATCACCCAGCATCATCGTGGCACGCACTGAATTCGGAAAAGTTGCCAACGCTTGCTGCAAATGTATACGCGCTGCATCCGGATCGCCACCGGCAATTTTTTCGTTTGCCAGTTCACAATAAAAGAACGCCGCTTGCTTGCCGTACGACTGTCCCGATACTTCAGCCAACCGATGCACAGTCTCGATTGCCTTGGGCCAGTCATGCTCTTTCTGAAACAGTTCCAGCAAGAATTCCAGGGAAGCTTTGGCATATGAGGTATTTTTCAGCTCTTGAAACAGGCTCTCTGCTCGATCCAGAATCCCTGCTTTCAAGTAATCCTGTGCCAGCTCGAAAATCGCCTGCTGCCGCTTATTCTCATCCAGATCGGTTCTGTCTACCAGGTTGTGGTGCATGCGCAAAGCGCGATCCACTTCGCCGCGCCGGCGAAACAAACTGCCCAGCGCGAAGTGCAGCTCGACGGTTTGCGGATCGATCTTGACCACCTCGATAAAGGCTTCAATGGCCTTGTCCTGCTGCTCATTAAGCAGGAAATTCAGTCCCTGAAAATACGACTGCGGCAATGCACTCGATTCGGAAAGCAATTCTTTTATGTCAAGGCGCGCGGCCAGCCATCCCATCCCAAAAAACAACGGGAAAATCAGCAGCATCCAGGTTTCGAATTCCATAACTGAAATTTCTATCAGGAAGGTTGGATAGGAATCTGTTGCGTTTCACCTACGCCGGCAAGCTTGTTCTTGACCCGGATATCACGCTTCAGGCGCGCGATTTCGCGGCGTTGTTGCAGCACAGTTACCAGCATGGCAAGCACGCCGACCATCGCACCAGCAGCAAAAAACAACAGCAGCACTACTACCAGCGAAGACTGCCACTCGTAGCCAAAAAAATAATTCAACGTGATCGGCTGGTCATTCTTGACCGCAAATCCGAGCAGCGCGATGAACAACAAAGCACGCAACAACCAATTGAGATAACGCATGGCATTTATCCGAAAAAAACTGCTGTCACGATAGCATAAAAAATGGCGGCTATACCTTGAGATATGCCGCCACTTGAATGCTGCAAAGCAAAATCAGGACTTCTGCTCGCTGACCCGCTCCCTTAGTTCCTTGCCCGCCTTGAAGTGCGGCACATACTTGGCAGGCACCTTCACCTTGTCGCCGGTCTTGGGATTACGCCCCTGACGCGGCGGACGGTAATTCAGGCCAAAGCTGCCGAAGCCGCGTATTTCGATTCGTCCACCATGTGACAGCGTGGCAGACAAAATATCCAGAATCACTTTAACGGTAAGCTCGGCATCCTTGGCCAGCAATTGCGGATGCAACTCGGCCAGCTTGGTAATCAAATCAGATCGAGTCATGGTGTTAACCCCAATTAAGCTTCGGTCTTGCTGCCGCTCATCTTGGCCTTCAACAACGCGCCCAGATTGGTGGTTCCGGCACTGGAATTACTTTCAGCGGAAAGCTTCTGCATCGCAGCGGTTTCTTCTGTCTTGTTCAGGGCCTTGATCGACAGATTGATACCGCGATTCTTGCGATCCACATTGATGATCACGGCAGTCACGCTGTCGCCTTCCTTGAGGTGGTTGCGAATATCTTCCACACGGTCAGCAGATACTTCAGACGCTTTCAGATAGGCCTCCACGTCGCCACCCAGCGCAATCGTTGCACCCTTGGCATCCAGCGATTTCACTGTGCCGGTGACCACAGCACCCTTCTCGTGGCTGGAAGCAAAGCCGCCAAACGGATCACCTTCCATCTGCTTGATGCCGAGGGAGATGCGCTCGCGCTCCACATCGATCGCCAATACAACTGCCTCGACTTCGTCGCCCTTTTTGTAGCTGCGCACCGCTTCTTCGCCGGGTTGGCTCCAGGACAGGTCGGACAAATGCACCAGGCCGTCGATACCGCCATCCAGGCCAATGAACACGCCGAAATCGGTGATAGACTTGATTTGACCCTTTACCTTGTCGCCCTTCTTGTGGTTGATTGCAAAATCATCCCATGGATTGGATTGGCATTGTTTCATACCCAGTGAAATGCGGCGGCGCGCTTCGTCAATTTCCAGAATCATCACTTCGACTTCGTCGCCCAGGCTCACGACTTTGGAAGGATGAACGTTCTTGTTGGTCCAATCCATTTCGGAAACGTGCACCAGGCCTTCTATGCCCTGCTCGATTTCCACAAATGCGCCGTAATCGGTCAGGTTAGTCACCTTGCCGAACATGCGTGTGCCTTGCGGGTAGCGACGTGCCAGACCGTTCCAGGGATCATCACCCATTTGCTTGATGCCCAGGGAAACCCGATTCTTTTCCTGATCGAATTTCAGTATCTTGGCTTCGACTTCATCGCCCACGGTCAACACTTCGGAAGGATGTTTTACGCGGCGCCATGCCAGGTCGGTGATATGCAGCAGGCCGTCAATGCCGCCCAGATCGACAAACGCGCCGTAGTCGGTGATGTTCTTGACTATGCCCTTGACGATCGCGCCTTCCTTGAGGTTTTCCATGACCGCTTCACGATCGGCGCCCATGCTGGCCTCCAGCACTGCGCGGCGTGAAACCACTACGTTGTTGCGCTTGCGATCCAGCTTGATGACCTTCAACTCCATGGTCTTGTTTTCGTAAGGTGTGGTGTCCTTGACCGGGCGGATGTCCACCAGCGAACCCGGCAGGAACGCGCGGATGCCGTTGACCATCGCGGTCAGGCCGCCCTTGACCTTGCCGCTGACAAAACCTTCCACGATCTTGCCTTCTTCCATGGCCACTTCCAGATCGTGCCATGCCGCCAGTCGCTTGGCCTTTTCGCGCGACAGCTTGGTCTCGCCATAGCCGTTCTCCAGCGACTCGATCGCGACGGTGACAAAATCGCCCGCCTTAACTTCCAATTCGCCTTTGGCGTCGAGGAATTCCTCGATCGCAATCAAACTTTCGGACTTCAGTCCGGCATTTACGACCACCATGTTGTGGTCAACGCGCACAACTTGCGCGGTAATCAGTTCACCGGCGCGCATTTCCTTGCGCGTCAAACTTTCTTCAAACATTGCGGCAAAACTATCGGGGTTTAATACAGCGGCTGCGGTTGCGGTTGCGTTCATCGAATACACCTAAGAAAAATCTGCACGGAACATGAGTTCAGCACAGGGGGTTAGTTAAAAAGTTCCTGTAGACGGAGAGTCATACGGGGCCTATATTTAAAATCCTTTCGCCAGGTAGCGTGCCAGCACTTCCTGTACCGCCTGCTCGATGTTCAGAGCAGTGGTGTCAAGCAGATTTGCGCCCACTGCCTGTTGCAATGGAGCCACGCTACGCCGAGTGTCACGCTCGTCGCGCTCGTGTATATCCAGCAAAAGGGCCGTGATATTAGCATCCATTCCTTTTTCTTTCAACTGCTTATAACGGCGTTCGGCGCGTGCCTCGGCACTGGCGGTCAGGAATATCTTTATCGCCGCATCCGGGAACACCACCGAGGACATATCGCGCCCGTCAGCCACCAGCCCCGGTGCCCGGCGAAAGGCGTGCTGCTTGCTGAGCAGCGCGTCACGCACCCTGGGAAAAGCCGCCACTTTGGAAGCCGCCGCCGCGCATTGTTCGCCGCGCAACTCATCGCCGGCCAATGCGCCATCCAGCCAGATTTGTTCACCCTCAAAGCGTATTTCCATCCTCCCGGCCAATGCAGCCAATCCGGTTTCATCGGTCAGCGCAATCCCGTCGCGCTGCGCCGCCATTGCCAGCAGGCGATATAGCGCACCGCTGTCGAGATAGTGATAGCCAAGTTTTGCCGCGACGCGCTGCGCCACCGTGCCTTTACCCGACGCCGAAGGCCCGTCAATCGCGATCACCGGCACGGCCTGCGCCACCTCACGGAAACGCGCAAAATAATCCGGGAAAGTCTTGGTCACGCAATGGGGATCATTGATGCGTATCCCCTCCGCGCCGAACGCGGCAAGCGAGAAACACATCGCCATGCGATGATCGTCGTAGGTGTCGATGCCTGTAGCAGGATTGAGGAGCGAGGAGCGAGGATCAAGAGAAACCCCCTCTAGCTCCCCCTTCTCATGGGGAGAACGCTGTGACTCCTCCCCTGACAAGGGGAGGCTGGGTGGGGTTTGGTTTTCACTCGATCCTCGCTCCTCAATCCTCGATCCTACTCGAGGTGGCGTGACGCGAATGTAATCCGCCCCCTCCTCGACCGTCGCGCCGACCTTGCGCAGCTCGGTCACCATCGCCGCGATGCGGTCGGTCTCCTTGACGCGCCAGCTGGCGATGTTGCGCAGCGTGGTCGTGCCGTCGGCAAACAGCGCCGCGACCGCCAGCGTCATCGCCGCATCGGGAATGTGATTGCAATCCAGATCAATCGCTTTCAACTTGCCATTCGCTGGCGCACGCGCCTCCATCCAGTTCGGGCCCCGTTCGACCTGCGCGCCCATCAGCGCAAGCGCATCGGCAAAACGCACATCGCCCTGGATGCTGTCGCTGCCCACCCCCTCGATGCGCACCGGGCCGCCGCCGATCGCCCCCGCGGCCAGAAAATATGAGGCCGATGAAGCATCGCCTTCTACATATATCACGCCGGGCGTAGCATAACGGCTGCCCGCCGCCACCGTGAAACTGCGCCAGCCATCGCGCCGCACGGTCACACCGAAGCGCGCCATCATCGCCAGCGTGATCTCGATATACGGCTTGGAGATCAACTCGCCGACCACCTCCACCGCCACCTCGCGATCCAGCAGCGGCAAAGCCATCAGCAACGCGGTGAGGAACTGGCTCGACACATCGCCGCGCACGCTGACGCGAGCAACCCCGCTCAACGTCGCCGGAAATATCTCCAGCGGCGGAAAGCCATCGTTGCCCAGATAGTCGATGTTCGCGCCCAATGCACGCAACGCATCCACCAGGTCACCAATCGGCCTCTCATGCATGCGCGACACGCCGGACAATTTGTAATGCCCACCGGACAGCGCCAACGCGGCGGTCAGCGGACGAAATGCGGTTCCGGCATTCCCCAGAAACAATTCGGCATCATTGACCGTAAAATTCCCGGCACAACCCTGCACGCGGAATACATGATTATCGAGCTTCTCCACGCCGACACCCAGCGTGCGCAAGCCATCCAGCATGCGTTCGGTATCGTCCGACAGCAGCACATCGCGCACCTCGGTCGAGCCTTCGGACAGCGCAGCCAGCAACAGCACGCGATTGGAGATGCTTTTTGAGCCGGGTAGCGTGACCGTGCCGCGTGCACTGAGCAGAGGAGGGAGATCAAGGAAATTTACGGGTGTCATTACGATTGAATTGCGTAGCGGTTTTTGTGAGGGCGGGATGATACCGCAGCGGGGAGAGGTACGCACAGTTGCCGGGAACAGAATATCTCCCTCTCCCCTTGTGTGAGAGGGTTGGGGAGAGGGTTGGGGAGAGGGTTGGGGAGAGGGGGTGAAAAACAACACCGCCGGGGGTTGCTGGCAGCAAGCTACTTTCTTTTGCTTCGCCAAAATAAAGTAGCCAAAGAATAGGCGACCCCGGTTTGCCGCCCCTGCGGGGTTCCCTCGATCAGCCGCAAGTGAGCGGGGCTGCGCAACTCGACCTGGCGGGGCGTACACCCCGCGCCCCACTGCGGGACTCGAACATAACCAGCGACTTGGCTGAAGTATTTTTTCAGCCTAGTCGAATGGCTAGTTGTTTCATCAGTGCTCGCCTAAACCTCCTCTCACTTGCGGCGAGGCGGCGCACAGGGGAAGGAAAGCTGAAATTCAAAACCTTCAGCAGGTTCTGTAGGGTGCAATAAGCGTAGCGCATTGCACCAGATAAAAGACATGCGGCGCAATGCCCGTTGGTTATTGCGCCCTACGCGGGTTCCTTCCACTGTCTTGGCAGTGAGCAACAGACGGGCATGGTTGGTTCAGAAGCCTAACAGGCCTTTCAGTTTCTTGGCTTTGTCGAGGGTCGAGTCGACCGGGTTGGACGGGATGATGCTGGTCGATTTGGATGCGCTGGAATCACTGCGCTCGGCTTCGAATGCCTTGGCTTCCGCAGGGCAGTATTCCGCCAGCTCTTCATAATTGCCGCTGTCCACTTTTTTGCAGATTGCCTGGGTCGACGCTGGCATATTGATGCCGCAGATCGTTGAGATGGATACCTCCGATGTATCGTCATGCTTGGACAGTTTTACATAGACCTCCACATTCTTGACTACATCCTTGCCGATCACCTTGCAGGCAAATTTTTCTTTTCCGGGGCAGGCTGCTGTTGGTCCAAAGAATTTACCGGAGATCAGCTCGGTGGTTTCATAGTTGGAGATTTCGCATTGCTCGGACATGGCGCTGGCCATTTGTTTGTTTGCCATCCCCATCATGTCGTTCATGTTCTCCATGCCTTTGATGGCAACGACTGTATTGGCGGTATCGCAGGGGGTGCCGACACGTTTCCCCTGGTAGTTTGCCGTCATGTTCACCGCCTGGCCGCCTGATTTGCCAGATAGCCGAGTGGTGCCCTGATAGCTGTAGGCTTTGTAAGTGACCACTCCCGTGCCAGACATTTCTTGACCGTCATTGTCGCAGCGCATCTTCCATGTGGTCTTGCTGCCGGAGGTCTTGACATCAGTCATTTCGCAGTCACCATCTTGCTTCATCAGTCGATTGGGGTCTTTTTCAGCGCCTTTAGGTATGCACATGGTTGCGGTTGATTCTGGCATCGCATAGGGCATGCCGGGCATTTCTGTCCTGGTGGTGACATCCCAAGTCTCGCCGGATTCTGCATGAGCGTTTGTTGCAAACAGGCTGGCTGCAACGGTAATCGAAATGATCAAGTGCTTATTCATGTTTGCTCTCCTCAAGTTGGATTGTGTTGAATTATTGGGATTTACATAATTGAAGACATAACTTCGTCATTCAGAATCGACGCCGCAAATTAACAAGGGAAACTCTGAATAATTCCGTTCGCCCTGAGCCTGTCGAAGGGCGGTTCGCTCAAACCGTTGATCTGATTAACCCCTCCATTCATGGTTCGACAGGCTCACCACGAACGGAGGACTTAATCAGAGCTTCCCAAGGTTAATACGTTATTCCCGCGAAGGCGGGAATAACGGCATGGATGTCATGAATTACGGAAATTTCAATAACCCCCTCTCGCGGAAGGATTCTTTACCTTCCCAACCGGCGCGTCAAGATCAATGGAGCTTGTGTTGACGCCACTCTCCCTTTAAGGCTCGCCACGCTCTTTCACCTCAGTCCGCGCCCAACCTTTGGCGAAGGTGACGCGCAGTTCCGCGCCAATCGCCAACTGCACCGCATCGGAAACCACGTTGCCGCTGGCATCCTGCACCAGGCTGTAGCCGCGCGCCAGCACCTGCTTCGGGTCGAGCAAAATCAAATGCTGCGCGAGGTTGTCCACCCGCACCGTGCGTTGCGCCAGCCCTGCGTGCATCGCCTTGATCAACCGCACCGCCAGACTGGTCTGCCGGTCTTGCAGCCGCGCGAAATCGCCGCTTGCGGCGCGCAGTCGTTGCGCCAGCGATTGCCACTGCCAGTGTTGCTGCTGCTTGCGATAGGCATAGGCGCGCTGCAACCGCTGTTGCAGTTGGTCTAATTGTTGGGTTTGGCGCTGCAACTGCTGGGCGGGATGCACCAGCCTGCGCTGCAAATAGTCCATGGCCTGCATGGCATTCTGCAGGCGGTTGTGTTGCGCGCGTTGCAGGTGCTGCGCCTGGTCTTGCAAGGCCCTGAGCAGGGCATGGCGATCCGGGGCGACGCGTTGCGCGGCTGCGGTGGGGGTCGGGGCGCGCTCGTCGGCGACGAAATCGGCGATCGTAAAATCGGTCTCGTGTCCAACCCCGCTGACAATAGGGATTTCACTGGCGGCAATGGCGCGTGCCACGACTTCTTCGTTGAATGCCCACAGGTCTTCGATACTGCCGCCGCCGCGGCACAGTATCAATACGTCGCACTCCGCGCGCCGGCTGGCAAGCTGGATGGCTGCCGCGATTTTCTCCGCGCTGCCTGACCCTTGTACCGGTGTGGGATACAGCACCACCGGCAACCTCGGCAGACGCTGCCTTAAGGTGGTGAGCACATCGCGCAACGCGGCGGCCTGTGGCGAAGTAATGATGCCGATGCGTTTGGGGAAGGCGGGCAAGGCACGTTTGCGCTCGGCGGCAAACAGCCCCTGGCTTTCCAGCAATTGTTTCAGCCGCGCGAATTGTTCATACAGTATGCCCAGCCCTGCCGGACGCATCTGCTCCACGGTCAACTGAAAGTCGCCGCGCTGTTCATATAAAGTAGCGGCCGCTAATACTTCAACCTGCTGCCCGTTGCTGACCGGCTCACTCAACAACTGGTTTTTATGCCGGAACATCACACAGCGAACTTGTGCCTGATCGTCTTTCAGCGAAAAATAAAAATGACCGGAGGCTGCCTTCACCAGGTTGGAAATTTCCCCGCGCACCCACAACAATGGGACGTTGGTTTCCAGCAACTGCTTGATTGCAAAGTTGAGTTCCGCGACGCGAAAAACGCGATTTTTTTCTTCAGAAATTAGTCTTAATGACATATTGACAATTCAAAATAATCCACACTCCCAGTAAATTTGCCGCTTTTCACCACGCCGCGCTGTAGCAGCATCGCACACTTACGATATGTCATTGTTTTTAAATACAATAATTGCATAATAAAAAATAGGCAAAGTAACAAAAATCCTTATGCCACGCCACATTAAAGCGGCATCCACATGATTCATCCACAAAGTTATCCACAGATTTTGTGGGTAAACGGAAATACTCTTTTCAAATGGCAAGTTAGCAAAATATTGCTGAAGCAGTTTCTGAGAAATGTTGCTCAACTCAGTGTGACACGCTACAGTTGCGCTCTGATTATTTAAGCACATTTGGAGGATCCGCGTGATTGCAATCGTAGAGGCGGCTGGTTGGCCGATCTGGTTTTTAATTCTGACATCCGTCATCGCAGTCGGTTTGATCATTGAGCGCCTGGGATATTTGCGCCGCAATCGTATCGCGCCTCCAACCCTGATTAACGAGGTCGTCAATGAGCTCAAGCAGCGCGGTGTCAGCGACAGCATGTTGTCCAAGCTTGCCAGCAGTTCCCCGCTGGGGCGAATTTTTGCCGCAGGACTCAAAAACATCAAAAGCCCTCCTGAAGTAATGAAGGAATCGATCGAAGAAGCCGGACGGACCGTCGCACACGAACTGGAACGCTTCCTCACCACACTGGGCACGATCGCCTCCATCAGCCCATTGCTGGGGCTGTTCGGTACGGTTGTCGGCATGATTGAGATTTTTGGCTCGCAAACTGCCGCCGGAAACAGCCCGGCAATCCTTGCCCACGGTATTTCCGTGGCGCTCTACAACACCGCCCTCGGCCTGATCGTGGCGATTCCCAGCATGATCTTCTACCGCCACTTCCGCGCCCAGGTGGATAGCCTGACGATAGAAATGGAGCAACAGGCAGTCAAGCTGATCGAGATCGTTCACGGTCAGCGCAAGGGTTAAAGCAATGAACTTTCAACGCGGGCGTAGCCGTGAAGAGCCGGAAATCAATCTGATTCCGCTGATAGACGTGCTGCTGGTCATCCTGATTTTTCTGATGGTAACCACCAGCTATGCCAAATTTTCCGAACTGCAGATCAATCTGCCGCAAGCCGGCGGCGAAGCAAGTGCCACACAAGTAAAGTCTATCAATGTTACCGTGGATGCTTCCGAGCACTATGGTATCAATAATCAGGCGGTGTCCTACTCTGGCGTAGAAGCACTGGCAGCTGCCCTGAAAAATGCGGCAGGCGATCAAACCGATCCCGTTATCGTCATCAACGCCGATGCCAAAGCCCCGCATCAGGCGGTAATAAACGTGATGGAGGCGGCAAGACAGGCGGGCTACGGGCGCATCACGTTCACCACGCAGAACCAGCCCAAATAACCGGAATCCCTGACGTGCACTGGCTGCAACACCACTGGTACCGCATCACCCCGCTGCACCTGATTCTTTTTCCGGTCAGTCTGGTTTTCCGCGGGCTGGTGGCTTTTCGCCGAGCGCTGTATCGCAACCGCATATTTTCCAGCGACCAGTTGCTGCTGCCCGTCATCGTGGTCGGCAACATCAGCGTCGGCGGAACCGGCAAAACTCCGCTCACGCTTGCATTGGCCGAACAACTCGCCGAGCGCGGCTGGCATCCGCTCATCGTCAGTCGCGGTTATGGCGGCAAATCACAGCGACCGCAACAGGTCGCAGCAGACAGCACGGCACAGCAGGTTGGCGATGAGCCGCTGCTGATGGCACGCCGCGGCACCTGTCCGGTATGGATCGGCAGGGATCGCGTCGCCACGGCGCACGCGGCCATGCAAATCCACCCGCAATGCGATATCGTGCTGTGCGATGACGGCTTGCAGCACTATCGTTTGCAGCGCGATGTCGAGATCGCGGTCATTGATGGCGCGCGCGGCTTTGGCAATGGCTTGATGCTCCCCGCCGGCCCGCTGCGCGAGCCGGTAGCACGCCTGCAGACAGTGGATGCGGTGGTGGTAAATGGCGGTGACATCCTCCCCGGGCAGTACGCGATGCATCTATCCGGGGAACATTTCTACAACCTGCTCGATCCCGGCAAGACAGTCGCTGCGGCCCATTTCCATGCAATACGGAATCATGCCGTCGCCGGCATCGGCCATCCGCAGCGCTATTTCCAGCATCTGGAAAGCATGGGCATTTCCTTTACGCCGCACGCCTTTCCGGACCATCATCCTTACTCGGCAGAGGACCTGGCCTTTGCAAATTGCGATGCGATACTCCTGACCGAAAAAGATGCGGTAAAATGCACTGCATTCGCAGATGCCCGGTATTGGGTATTGCGGGTGGATGCCAAAATTGAATCAACCCTGATCGACCACATTCTGCGAAAGATCACCCCTAATGGACTCCAAGCTGCTTGATATTCTCGTTTGCCCGCTGTGCAAATCCCCGCTGGTCTATCAGAAAGCCGCGCAGGAATTGATCTGCAAGGCCGACCGGCTGGCATTCAGAATCGAAGACGGCATTCCGGTGATGCTGGCCGACGAAGCGCGCAAACTTACCGCCGAAGAAGTCGAAGCGCTTAGATGACCAGTTTCCATGTCGTCATCCCCGCACGGCACGCCTCCACCCGGTTGCCCGGCAAGCCGTTGCTCCCCATTGCGGGCAAGCCGATGGTGATCAGGGTTGCGGAACAGGCAGCCCAGAGCGGCGCGCAGCAAATCTGGATCGCCACCGACCATCACGCAATTGCCAACGTGGTACATGAGCATGGTTTTAAGGCCTGCCTTACCAAGGAAAGCCACACCAGCGGCACGGACCGCATCGCAGAGGTGGTGGAGCAACAGGGCTGGTCGGACGACACCATCGTGGTAAACGTGCAGGGCGACGAGCCGCTGATACCGCCCGCGCTGATACGTGCGGTTGCCAAACACCTGCATCAACATTCCGAATGCGCGATTGCCACCGCTTGCCATGCAATTCACGACGAAGCGTCTTTTCGCAATCCCAACATCGTCAAGGCGGTGCTCGACAAAAATGGTAACGCGCTATATTTCAGCCGCGCACCGATTCCCTGGCCGCGCGACGCGTTCGTTCTCCCCTCGCCCGCTGGCGGGAGAGGGGCTGGGGGTGAGGGTTTACCGGAAGGTTTGCCCGTATTGCGCCACATCGGCATTTACGCATACCGCGCCAGTTTCCTGCGCGCCTACGGACAGATGGCTCCAACACCCATCGAGCATTTTGAAGCACTGGAACAGTTGCGCGCGCTGTATCACGGCTACAAAATCGGCGTGTACATCGCCGAGCACGCCCCACCCGGCGGCGTGGACACCGAGCAGGATCTGCAGGCGGTGCGGCAATTTTTTTCTAAGTAAACAAAACCAGAGGAGAATAAAAAATGAGAGTGATACTACTGGGCGCACCTGGCGCAGGCAAAGGCACCCAAGCCAGTTACATCAAGGAAAAATTCAATATCCCGCAAATCTCCACCGGCGACATGCTGCGCGCGGCGGTCAAGGCGGGTACGCCGTTGGGTGTCGCAGCCAAGGCAATAATGGATGCCGGTAATCTGGTCTCCGACGACATCATCATCAATCTGGTCAAGGAACGGATCAAGGACGCAGACTGCGCCAACGGCTTCCTGTTTGACGGCTTTCCCCGCACCATCCCGCAGGCGCAAGCGATGAAGGATGCCGGCATCCCGCTCGACTACGTAGTGGAAATCGAGGTTGAGGATAACGTAATCGTCAAACGCATGAGCGGGCGGCGTGTGCATCTGGCATCCGGC
This sequence comes from Gallionellales bacterium RIFCSPLOWO2_02_FULL_57_47, assembly GCA_001801175.1. GTDB lineage: Bacteria > Pseudomonadota > Gammaproteobacteria > Burkholderiales > Gallionellaceae > Gallionella. Next base: position 23,319 of record MGWZ01000031.1, read on the forward strand.
CGCACTTATCATCTGTTGTACAACCCGCCCAAAGTTGAAGGCAAGGACGACATCACCGGCGAAGAACTGGTGCAACGCCCGGACGATGTCGAAGACACCGTAGTCAAACGACTCAACGTTTACCATTCACAGACCAAGCCACTGGTCGATTACTATACTGCCTGGGCAAAATCCGGCGATCCCAAGGCGCCAAAATATATAAATATCCCTGGCGTGGGCAGTGTAGACAGCATACGCGAAAAAGTCCTCGCGGCTTTGGCCGGAAAATAATCATGGTGAGCAAACCCGTGCTCACGCTGGAAGCCGCCAGGCGCGTCGCGGCAGCAGCCGAGGAAGAAGCCCGGCGCAATGACTGGAACGTGGTCATCGCAGTAGTGGACGATGGCGGACATCTGCTTTACCTGCAACGCAGTCACGATACCCAGTTTGGCAGCGTCGAAACCGCAAGGCTCAAGGCGCATGCAGCAGTGGCTTTCCAGCGCCCGACCAAAGCCTCTGAGGACGCCGTGCTGAGCGGGCGGCTGATACACCTCGCCTTGCCCGGCGTGATTCCTGCCGATGGCGGTGTCCCGCTGAAAATAAATGACATCGTCGTGGGCGGGTTGGGTATTAGCGGCGTGCGCTCGTTTCAGGACGGACAAATCGCCGCGGCGGGTGCGGCTGCTCTGGCGCAAGGTTAGACATGCGGTACCGGTTCGGCGAATGCTTTCCTGAACTGCGCGGCGACACATCCTCACTGATTTCGCCCGGCACGCATTTAACCATTTGCATAAGTTAACAGGCATCTGCCCAAAATTTTCGATTGATAAATAGCAGCCTGAAAATAATTTGTACCATTTCGCGAAATTCGAAGTATTCTAGATATTAGGGGTTGGTTATGGATGCTCTGCAACATGCGTTTTAATGCCAGAGCAATTTGTTTGTTCTTTCTTTCAGGGAGTAAATGATGTCAAGTGGCTTGGTATTTGCGTTGTTATGTTCAATTGCCGCTCTCTTGTATGGCGCGGTTTCGATTAAATGGATTCTGGGTCTGCCGACCGGCAACGACAGAATGCGGGAAATTTCCGCTGCGGTGCAGGAAGGGGCCCAGGCCTATCTGAACCGGCAGTACACCACCATCGGTATCGTCGGCGTTATTCTCCTCGTGGTCATCTTTGTCGCGCTGGGCTGGCAAACCGCCGTGGGCTTTGCTCTCGGCGCGCTTTTGTCGGGGCTGACCGGCTATATCGGCATGAACGTGTCGGTACGCGCCAACGTGCGTACCGCGCAGGCCGCCAGCGAAGGGCTGAATGCCGCTCTCAACGTCGCCTTCAAGGGCGGTGCGATTACCGGCCTGCTGGTGGTCGGCTTGGGCCTGCTGGGCGTGGCCGGTTACTACACCTTCCTCACCCTGGTGATAGGCACCAGCGCCGCCGATGCAACCCATTCCCTGGTGGGGCTGGCTTTTGGCAGCTCGCTGATTTCCATCTTCGCCCGTCTCGGCGGCGGCATTTTCACCAAGGGCGCTGACGTAGGCGCCGACCTGGTGGGCAAGGTCGAAGCCGGCATTCCCGAGGACGACCCGCGCAACCCGGCGGTAATCGCCGACAACGTTGGTGACAACGTCGGCGATTGCGCCGGTATGGCTGCCGACCTGTTCGAGACCTACGCCGTGACCATCATCGCCACGATGGTGCTGGGCGGCCTGCTGATCACCGGTTCCCCCCAGGCGGTGATCTATCCGCTGGTGCTCGGCGGCGTTTCCATTATCGCTTCCATCATCGGCACCTTCTTCGTCAATACCCGTGAAGGCGGCAAGATCATGAACGCGCTGTATCGCGGCCTGATCGTATCCGGCGTGCTGGCGGTAGCCGCGTTCTACCCGGTGACCACCTGGATCCTGGGTGAAGGCGTGACGATAGACGGCAAGCTGGTAACGTCGATGAACCTGTATCTGGCTTCCCTGATCGGTCTGGCGCTGACTGCGGCGATGGTGTGGATCACCGAATATTACACCGCCACCGAATACAGCCCGGTGCGCCACATTGCGCAAGCCTCCACCACCGGCCACGGCACCAACGTCATCGCCGGCCTCGGCGTGTCGATGAAATCCACCGCCGCACCGGTGCTGGCCGTGTGCCTGTCGATCTGGGGCGCATATGAACTGGGCGGACTGTACGGTATCGCCATTGCCGCGACCTCGATGCTGTCGATGGCCGGCATCATCGTGGCGCTCGACGCTTACGGCCCGATCACCGACAACGCCGGCGGCATTGCCGAAATGGCCGGCCTGCCCGACTCTATCCGCAACATCACCGATCCGCTCGACGCCGTGGGCAACACCACCAAGGCCGTAACCAAGGGCTACGCCATCGGTTCCGCCGGCCTGGCCGCACTGGTGCTGTTCGCCGACTACACCCATGCGCTTTCCAGCCATGGCAGCGCAGCGCTGACTTTCGACCTGTCCAACCACATGGTCATCATCGGCCTGTTCATCGGCGGCATGGTGCCTTACCTGTTCGCCGCGATGGGCATGGAAGCCGTCGGCCGCGCCGCCGGTTCGGTGGTGGTCGAAGTGCGCCGCCAGTTCAAGGAAATCCCCGGCATCATGGAAGGCACCGGCAAGCCGGAATATGGCACCTGCGTAGACATGCTGACCAAGGCCGCGATCAGGGAAATGATCGTCCCCTCGCTGCTGCCCGTCGCGGTTCCGGTGATCGTCGGCCTGACCCTCGGCGCGCAGGCGCTGGGCGGCGTGCTGGTCGGCACCATCGTTACCGGCATTTTCGTGGCGATCTCGATGACCACCGGCGGTGGCGCGTGGGATAACGCCAAGAAATACATCGAGGAAGGCAACTACGGCGGCAAGGGCTCAGAGGCTCACAAGGCCGCGGTCACCGGCGACACCGTCGGCGACCCCTACAAGGACACTGCCGGCCCCGCCGTCAACCCGCTGATCAAGATCATCAACATCGTCGCGCTGATGATCGTGCCGCTGCTTTAAAATCAGTTTGTCTTAACAAAAAAACAGGGCGGCATCACCGCCCTGTTTTTTTCGCCTGTTTACTTTTTTACCGGATAGACCAGTGCATTTTTTAGGCTCTTTTGAAAAACGAATGGATTAAGCGGCATGAGGGTTGAATCTTTGAAAATTGAGCTTGCCAGCGATGAGAAAT